>JALVMN010000281.1 GCA_027027005.1 Desulfobacterales bacterium
GTTACATAATGCGTGCCGTAAAGAGGCTGGAGCCCGAAGCAGAGATCGTTGTCATTCCGGGGATAAGCTCTTATCAGGCTGCCGCTGCTGCCACAGGAAGAGTGCTGGCAGAGGCGGAAGGAAGCTTTACCATAATCTCCGGGGCAATGGGGGCGGAAAGGCTCAAACATGCCTTGGCCACCTCTGATACGGTGATCATGCTCAAGGTTTACAAACAATATAAGGAGATACTGGAGACCTTGGAGCAGATGGATCTTATTGAGAACTCAGTTCTGATAAGCAAATGTGGCCTGAGCGATGAGAAGATTGTTGAGGACCTGAGCACCCTGGACGGCTTTGCCCCACCATATCTCTCTCTCCTCATAATAAAGAAGGAATGAAATGGGCTCAGGAAGGCGCTCCCTGTTTCTCCCCTTGTTTTTCGGTTTCACGGTCCTGGGCATTGTCCTGGCTGTGGGATTTGGGGGGCATGAGAGCAGGGTGTTTCAAGGCGATCTCGGCCTGTTGTGGGAGAGGTTGGGGTGGCCCCTTGTGCGCCTCACCCTCTTTATATCTGCCGGCCTCTTTGTGGGGCAGGTGATTGAGTCGGCCGGCTGGGTGGACAGATTAACCGGCTTGGTTCGCCCCATGATCAGGTGGGGCCATCTGGGAGAGCACCTGGGAGCGGTGTTTATCACGGCATTTTTTTCAGGCACCGCTGCCCTTTCCATGCTGAGCACATTTCATGGGGAAGGAAAGGTTGATGATAGAGGCGTTATGGTCTCGGTCTTGTTGAATACCTTTCCCTCCTATTTTCTTCATCTTCCCACCACCTTTTTTATTATCCTTCCGCTCACAGGGATGGCAGGGCTACTCTATTTGGCCATCACCTTTGGGGCTGCCCTGTTGAGGCTCTTGGCCGTAGTTGTGTGGGGACACTTCAGGTTGCCAGAGGCAGTCAACCCCCTTGAGACAAGGGCCAAAACACCAAGGGGTGGAAAGGAGATACTCATGGAAGTAGGGACAAAGTTTGCCACCAGGGTGAGACGAATAATATTCATGGTGGTGCCGGTCTATGTGCTCGTATTCATGCTCAATGAGGCTGGTTTTTTCAAGATGGTGAGGGTGTGGCTGGCCCAGTCCGTCGGCACCACGCTTATTCCAGTGGATGCCATGAGCATCGTGGTGATCAGCCTGGCGGCAGAGTTTACATCCGGTTTTGCAGCGGCAGGGGCTATGATGGCGGCGGGCACATTGACGGTATTTCAGACCACGGTTGCACTGATTGTGGGGAACCTGGTTGCCACGCCCATAAGGGCGCTCCGCCATCAGATGCCAGTCTACATGGGAGTATTTGACCCAAAGATGGGGACTAAATTGATCATCTCTACCCAGATATTTCGGGCAGCCAGCCTTGCTTTTGTCACCACCGGCTTTATTCTTGGCCGGGCTTTAACTCAGAACTTCTAAGACTGGCTACAGCCATAAGTCACCGCCCATGGCGGAACCACGAAGGTAAAAAGGGAATTCATGAGAACTTTGTAGAGCGAAACACCAGGTCCTTAATCTCGTTGATCTATATGGATGGTTGCTCTAATATCGAGAAATGGGCTTAATCAACATATGGGAAGCCATGACAAAGTTATCCAAACCTCCAAATTTCCCTGGATTATCAATGGGGTGGCAGGGCTTTATATCCAGGCCAAAGAGATGAGCCCAAAAGAGAAAGACACTAAATCTATATTTAAGTCATCCCTTTTTTGGGATGCTGATGAGGTGGACCTTTCAAGGCATGCAGAGTATGTGATTGCTAGAATTCTAGATTATGGCAATCACAGAGATGTTGAGAAGCTCCTGGAGATTTATCCTAAGGAAAAGATCTGTAAAGTGGTAAGGACCAGACGAGGGCTTTTGCCAAAAACAGGAAAATATTGGGCTGTCAAACTCAAGATCCCGGTCCAAGAGGTGGCATGTTTGAAGAAGTATTATCAAAAGAGGCATTGAGGGCCATTGATCAGCTTGCCCCGGTACTGAACGAGTTCTATTTGGCTGGCGGGACAGGACTGGCCCTCCAGTTGGGCCATAGGAGATCGGATGATTTGGATTTTTTTTCACACAGGTTTTTCAACCAGGACCTCATCTTGAGATCTATCCAGTATGATGAAGTAATATTGGTGGAAGCAGGCACCGTTCATTGCATAGTGGGGGGGATACGTATCTCACTTCTTTATTATAGCCAGCCCTTGTTGTACACACCTCTCAGGTGGCGCGGCATTTTGGTTGCTGACATAAGGGATATAGCGGCTGAAAAGCTCAAGACCGTTTCTCAAAGGGGGGCTAAGAAGGATTTTGTGGACTTGTATGCCATATTGAAGATGAGACATTCTATTCCAGAAGTATGCGAGTTCTTTATAAACCGTTTTAAGGAGAGAGATGTCAACTTGTATCATGTGTTGAAGAGCCTGGTATTCTTTGAAGACGCTGACCAAGAGCCTTCACCTTCCATGCTTGTGGAAGGTAAGGAATGGGAATGGGAGAATATCAAGGCTTTTTTTCTGGAAGGCCTGGAAGAGTTTGAAAGGGCACTGACAGGATAGGGGAGCGGTGGTGTGAAAGCCCATGCCATAATGTTTCTCGGGACCGGAAGTGATGTGGGCAAATCCATTGCAGCCACTGCTTTTTGCAGGATCTTGAAGAGACGCGGCTTCAAGGTGGCCCCATTCAAGGCCCAGAACATGTCAAACAATTCTTATGTAACCGTTGAAGGAGGAGAAATCGGCAGGGCCCAGGTAGTTCAGGCCGAGGCCGCAGGACTTTTACCTTCAGTATATATGAATCCCGTTTTGCTCAAACCCTCCTCAGGTCAATCTACCCAGGTGGTCTTGCTTGGAAAGGTGGCCCACCAGATGAGTGCCATGGAATATCACCACTACAAGGCAAGACTTAGGAAGGTGGTAATGGAGGCCTTTGACAAGCTGGCATCTCAATACGATGTCATAGTGATGGAAGGGGCTGGGAGTTGCTGCGAAATGAATCTCAAAGACAACGACATTGTTAACTTTGAGATGGCCCTGGCCACAAAGGCCCCCTCCATCCTGGTGGCTGACATTGACAGGGGCGGGGTGTTTGCTCAGATCATAGGCTCATACCAGCTCATGACCAGAGAGGAGCGACGGCTGATTTTGGGTTTCATAATAAACAAGTTCAGGGGCGACCCAAGGCTCTTTGCCTCTGGGATCCGCTATATCGAGGAAAAAACAGGCAAGCCTGTGCTTGGCTTGGTCCCTTTTTACGAGGATATTCACATTGATCCAGAGGACTCGGTGGTGGTCCAGCCCGACAAGAGGTCTCAAAAGCCACTAGGTCTTGACACAATCAATGTGGCTGTAATCCGCCTGCCCGCCATTTCCAACTTTACAGACTTTGAAGTATTGGAGAGGGAACCCGATGTGGTTCTAAACTACATCTCCCGGCCCAAGGACCTCACCCTTGAATATGACTGGTTGATCCTGCCTGGAAGCAAGAATGTCATGTCAGATGCCCTGTGGTTGAGTCGAAGAGGTTGGCACAAGCCCATACGGGCATTTGCTGCACCGGGCAAATTCATCCTAGGGATTTGTGGGGGTTATCAATTGCTGGGTCTGAAGGTCTCAGACCCCCACGGCGTGGAATCGCTGGTCGGGGAGGAGGTGAGGGGCCTTGCCCTGTTGCCCGTAGCCACTACCCTGGAGAGGGAAAAGGTTGTCCAGAAGGTTACAGGCTTAGCGGTGCCTTTTGGGGTGCGTATCAGGGGCTACGAGATTCACATGGGCCGAACAAAGAAATTGGGCCGAAATGGACAGGCATTTGCCCGCATACACGTCCCTGGCAGGAGGACCGAGTGGGAGGATGGTCTGGTCACTGAGGATGGATTCATCATGGGGACATATATCCACGGTGTCTTGGATTCCCCGGGCCTTCGTGGA
>JALVMN010000282.1 GCA_027027005.1 Desulfobacterales bacterium
CAAGATGCCTCAAGATAGCTTCTCTCGCATAAAACGATTTAGTCCGGCCCGTTTTCTTGGCTAGTGCATCAAGCCTTTTTTCAATGTCCTCCGGCAGTCGTAAGGCAAGCATATTGACACCCCCTTTTTTCCTAATTGCTATACATATATAGCACTTGGACATAAAAGACAACAAGAATTCCCCCTTTCGACTATGAACTGCCTCAGAAAAAAATCCTTGACGTGGCCAGTAAGAGTATTCACTCATAAAGGGTAAGTTTTTGGTTGGATACTTCTTGTTTTTTTCACAGGAAAAAAGGGGACATCCTTAAATAACTAAATAACTTGCCTTTGATGTGTGGCTTTGATATACATGCCACCATCCCCAGACGAGCACGCCTTGATGCCCCGGGTGTCCTGCACCACGTGATTATCCGGGGGATAGAACGGAGAAGAATCTTTCGTTCTGACAGGGACAGGGAGGATTTCCTTGCCCGCCTGCAGGATCTTATCCCTGAAACGGGGGCGTGCTGCTACGCATGGGCATTGATGCCCAACCACGCCCATTTTTTGCTGAGAACAGGCACGGTACCTTTGGCCACTTTGATGCGAAAGCTCTTGACCGGCTATGCGGTAAGCTTTAACCGTAGATATCGCCGTCACGGTCCCCTTTTCCAGAACCGATATAAGTCCATCGTATGCCAAGAGGATGCGTATTTTTCTGAACTGGTCCGCTATATTCACCTAAACCCTGTGAGGGCTGGGATGGTGGGGAGCCTTTCTGAGCTTAATGGATATCCCTATACCGGACACAGTGCTATAGTTGGGCGACTTAAGAGATCTTGGCAAGATGTGGACTATGTACTAGGGTATTTTGGCAAGAGGAGGGCTGGGGCTATCAAGCAATATCTGTTGTATATTGAGAAAGGAATGGGGCAGGGGCGAAGACCTGAGCTGGTGGGTGGTGGTTTGATCAGGAGCCTGGGAGGATGGGAAGAGGTAAAGAAGAAAAGGGGGCGTGAACGGATCAAGGGAGACGAGAGGATCCTGGGAGACAGTGGTTTTGTGCTGGAGATATTGCGGGAGGCTGAGGAGGGTTTCACGAGACACTACCATTTAAAGAGCAAGGGGTATGACCTGGATTGGCTGGAGGAAAGGGTGTGCGAGGTGTGCGGGGTTGGTACTGGAGAGATCTCCTCTGGTAGCAGGGAGAGGGCCAAGGCCGAGGCAAGGGCCCTTTACTGCTATTGGGCGTCACGGGAACTGGGGTATTCTCTGACTGATATTGCGAAGCGGGTTGGGATGAGCGTGTCGGGAGCGGGGTATGCGGTGAAAAGGGGGGAGGAGTTGGCAGAGAGCAGAGGGCTAGAGCTAAAGAGTTATTTAGTTATTTAAGGACGTCCCCCACTTTCAAGGAGGATAAAAAGAGGTGATACAAACCATCAGGTGGCAAGAAGGGCGTGTGTGGATGATAGACCAGAGGAAGCTACCCTTGGAAAAGCAGTGGTACGTTTGTAGGGGTTACAGAGATGTGATCCGGGCCATCAAGGAAATGGTCATCCGCGGGGCCCCAGCCATCGGTATTGCCGCGGCCATGGGCCTGGCACTTGGTGCCAGGAGCATCAGGACCCGCAACTCAGAGACCTTTTTCAAGCGTTTCAGGGAAATTGCAGGAGAAATGGAGCAGGCCCGCCCAACCGCGGTAAACCTGAGGTGGGCCACCCAAAGGATGTTGCGCGTGGCCACCTCCTTGGAAAGTAGTCCCGTAGAAGAGATAAAAGAAGCGCTTTTTTCAGAGTCCCAAAAAATTCTTGAGGAGGATATTGAGACAAACCGGGCCATTGGCAAAGCTGGTCTTCCCCTCATCCCTCATGGGGGAACCATCCTCACCCATTGTAATGCAGGCGGCCTTGCCACAGGGGGTTACGGCACGGCCCTTGGTGTAATCAGGACCGCACACGAGGCTGGCAAAAATATAAGGGTGGTGGCAGACGAAACCAGACCCTGGCTCCAGGGGCTTAGGCTTACCTCCTTCGAGCTCATGGAGGATGGGATACCTGTAACAGTGATTGCTGATAATGCAGCCGGCCTCTTGATGAGCCAGAAAAAGATTGATCTGGTCATAACCGGTGCTGACAGGATAGCTGCCAATGGAGATGTGGCGAATAAGATCGGCACTTACCAGGTTGCAGTCCTTGCCAGGGCCCACAAGATCCCGTTTTATGTGGCTGCCCCCCTCTCCACCATTGATCCATTGACAAAGAGTGGGGCCTACATACCCATTGAAGAGCGCGATGGCGATGAGATCCTGAAGATTGGAAACAAGAGGCTTGCACCTCCGGAGACGCGTGCTTTGAATCCTGCATTTGACATCACACCTGCCAGGTATGTTTCAGCCATAATCACCGAGTCAGGAGTTTTGCGCCCACCCTTTAGAAAAAGCATCAAGAATGTGGTGGCATCAAAACTTTCATTTAATACCACAAAGTAGGTATTTCCTCCTCTGCCCTATATAAGAAAGCCTCTTGACATTATTGAACAAATTGGATTATCTTTGGCTGCTGTTTGCGAAAAAATTGTTCGACCCCTGGGTCGTGTTTTTCACCAAGGTGATGAAGGGGGCCTTTTGTGGAAATCCGTGTAAAATATGGGTGCGCGGGGTTGCAATGATGATAGAGGTAAAGGGGCTTACCAAGTACTTTGGTCCTGTGTTGGCGGTTGATGACATCTCATTTACCGTAGAAAGAGGTGAGGTCTTGGGCTTTCTGGGGCCCAACGGGGCAGGAAAGTCAACCACCATGAGGATGATTACAGGCTTTCTGGCTCCAAGCTCCGGGACCGCGCTCATAGGTGGCAAGGACATCATGGACCAAAGCCTGGAGGCCAGAAAGAATATCGGGTATCTCCCGGAAAACGCCCCGGTTTATCCAGATATGACGGTGCTGGGTTTCTTGGAGTTCTGTGCAGAGGTCAGGGGTTACTCTGGCAAGGAAAGAAAGAGACGGGTTGAGGATACCATTGAGAGGTGTTTTTTGAAGGAGGTGCGCCACCAGAGCGTTGGAACCCTTTCCAAAGGATTCAAGCAGAGGGTCTGCTTTGCCCAAGCCATCCTTCATGACCCACCATACCTGATCATGGATGAGCCCACAGACGGCCTGGACCCGAACCAGAAGCACGAGGTCCGCACCATGATCAGGGACATGGCCGCTCAAAAGACCATGATTATTTCCACCCACATCCTGGAGGAGGTGGAGGCTGTCTGCACCAGGGCCATCATAATAGCTCGGGGAAAGATTGTGGCCGACGACACGCCGGAAAACCTCAAGGCCATGTCCAAGGATCACGGCGCCCTGAGGCTCCGGCTTGAGCAGAAGGAAGGGGTAGACTTTGTTACCCGGCTCCAAGAATTACCCTGGATCAAAGGGGTGGAGGCCCTTGGCCCTCCAAGAGGGGGGCAAGGGATCGTCGATTTCAAGATCTTGGCAGATACTTTGCCCCCTGATGCTGAAACAGCGCTTTGGCGGTTTTGCTGCGACAGGGGATGGGCTGTGGTATCCCTTTTTCGTGAACAGGGGAGGCTTGACCAGGTGTTCCGCATGATTACAACATCCCTGTCTAACCGGCAGACAGAGACAGAAGAAAACCGAGGGAGGTAAGAAGTGTTCCTGTGGCATGTAAAGGCCATGGTCAAGAAGGAGCTATCAGGCTATTTCGGTTCTGCTGTGGCCTATGTCTTTATCGTAATGTTCTTGTTGCTCTGCGGTTTTTTTACCTTTTCGGTGAGCCGTTTCTATGAGTTGGGGCAGGCAGATCTCAGGGCCTTTTTTGAATGGCTTCCCTGGATATTCCTGTTCCTGGTCCCGGCAGTGGCCATGAGGATGTGGGCAGAAGAGAGGCGCACAGGGACCCTCGAGCTACTCCTCACCCTCCCCATCACCATGACTGAATTGATCCTGGGCAAGTTCCTGGCCGCCTGGCTCTTCATCTGCTTTGCCATTTTCCTCACCTTCCCGCTGGTTATCACGGTTGCATACCTTGGAGACCCTGACCTGGGGGCCATTGCCTGCGGATACCTGGGAAGTGTGCTGCTTGCAGGCGCATTGCTCAGCGTGGGAAGCATGACATCCTCCCTTACCCGCAACCAGGTGATCAGTTTTATTGTCTCCGTGGTCATTTGCCTGTTTTTTACCTTGGCTGGTTGGCCCCCCATAACAGGAGCCTTTGCTGAGTGGGCCCCAACCTGGCTGGTGGATGTGGTGGCTGGCTTCAGTTTCGTAACCCACTTTCATGATTTTCAAAGGGGCATAATTGATCTCAGGGACCTTGTCTATTACGCCTCTGTGATCTTTTTCATGCTCTTTTCCACTGCCGTAATACTGGAAAACCGCAAGAGCCTCTAGGAGGAGGAAGCTCCTGATATGGACAAGAAGGGCCAGAGAGAGACACGAAGGATGATCCTTTCTGTAGCAGGGCTGGTGGTGCTTTTTTTGGTCTTGGTCCTGGTGAACATACTGATTTCATTTGCATCCCTTAGGTGGGATACTACCGAGGACAAGCTATATTCCCTCTCCCACGGGACCAGAAAGATCCTCAAGGAGTTGAAACAACCTGTAGAGATTCAGTTGTTCTTCAGTTCCAGCCGCAAGGCCACACCTCCTGAGCTCAGGCTTTTTGCGAGAAGGGTGCGGGAATTTCTTGAAGAATATGAGCACTGGAGTGATGGAAAGATCAAGGTTAGGGTCCATGATCCCAAGCCTGACTCTGACGAAGAAGAGTGGGCCCAAAAATACGGCCTCCATCCCATACGAGCCAGAGGGGAAAGTATCTATTGCGGACTGGTATTTGCCTCATTGGACCAGCAGGACAAGATTCCGTTCCTGGACCCTGGCCGCGAGGAATTGTTGGAGTATGATATAACCAGGATAATAGTGAAGGTCCAGTCACCTGAGAAAAAGGTCATAGGAATACTGAGCACTCTCCCGGTTTTCGGCTCCCCTGCCATGGCACAACCTGGTATGGCAGAGGAGTGGCTCTTTGTCTCTGAGTTGAAAAAGAGCTATGAGGTGAAACAGATCCCCACCACTTCAAAGAAGCTGGATTCCGACTTGGATCTCCTGGTGGTGATCCACCCCAAAGATCTCAATGACCAATTGCTCTATACCATTGACCAGTATGTGCTCTCAGGTGGAAACGCCATTCTTTTTGTGGACCCCTTTTGCCTCTCAGATACCGGTGCCGGGCGGTTCGTCAATCCATCCTCTTCCTCCTTGCCGAGACTCTTCAGGCAATGGGGCATCAGCATGGACAAGACAAAGGTGGTGGCTGACCTTGATCACCCCACTGCCTTGAGGGCCAGGGACAATCGGGTGGAGAGGAATCCTGTCTGGATCAGTGCCCGGGAGGACCTATTTGTCAAGGATTCTGTGGTGGTGGCAGGGCTTGAAAGGATGCTATTCCCTGTTGCAGGTGCCGTTAAAGAGCCGATCAAGGGCGGATACGAATTCAGGCCAATCATCAGGGCAGGCGAAAATTCAGGCCTGCTTGACTCGTTCCAGGCCCAGTTCGGGGCCTCCTCCATCAGGCGGAATTTCAAGAAGGCAGACCGACCCCTCTATCTTGCAGCCCTAGTTCGGGGAAAGTTCAAGAGCGCCTTTCCCTCAGGGCCTCCTGGGGCAAAAGGGGATAAAAAGGACAAGGATGAGAAGCATGAGAAGAAAGCCTCCCATTTGAAAGAGGCCACCCAGGAGGCCACCATAATGGTGGTGGCAGATGCAGATCTATTGGCTGACCCCTTTTATGTGCAAAAGCGCAATATCATGGGTGTGGTGATAAAGAGGTTGTTCAATGATAACTTGAACTTTGTGGCCAATGCCTGCGAGGTGCTAACTGGTGGCCAAGACCTCATTGGAATACGGACCCGCGGCCGTTTTGAAAGGCCTTTCAAGAAGGTCCTGGAGTTGCAGAGAAAGGCACAGGAGAAGTGGCTCGCAAAAGAGCAGGAGTTGGTAAAAAAGGTGGAAGAAACAAACCGGCGGCTCAGGGAACTGGAGCGGCAAAAGGACTCATCCCAGAGGCTGATCTTGAGCCCGGAGCAGGAAAAGGAGATAGCCGCCTTCAGGGAAAAGAAACTGAAGATCCAGAGGGAGTTGAAGCAGGTGAGAAAGAACCTTCGGGCAGAAATCGAGGCCCTAGGGCTGAAACTGAAACTCATCAACATATTCCTAATGCCCTTTTGCGTTGCCTTGGCCGGCCTTGCCTTTGCCATTTACAGGCACAGGAGGATGAAGGGCTCATGAAGGCCAAAACCTTTACAGTCCTGGTGGTGGTGCTTTTGGTATTGGGAGGGCTCTGGTTCGTCCTGCTTCATGACAAGAGCGAAAAGCTTCCAGGAGCAGAACCCATGGGTAAAAAGCTTCTGGAGTCCGTGGCCTTTGATCAGGTGAGCGTTGTAGAGATTAAGGACCGAAAAGGCCATGTCACCATCTCATTGAAAGATGACCAGTGGGGAGTGGAGGAAAAATACGGTTACCCCGCAGATTTGGCAAAGTTGCGCCGCCTTGTGTCGCAACTGAAAGATCTAAAGATGGGAAGGGCCTTTGAGGCTGATAAAGAGGTTCTCACCAGGCTCTCTCTCCTGCCCCCCGATACAACAGAGGTTTTGCTGAAAGGCGCCGAGGGCAAGATTTTGGCACATCTCTTGATTGGAAAGGTCTGGCAGGGGGGAGGGGAGCAGCCCTTTCCAAGCGGGCAGTACATAAAAATGAAAGGGTCCGACATGGTTTACCTGGTGGGCTCACACTTTCCCTCCATTGAAACAGACCCCAAGGCCTGGCTTGACAAAAAGATCCTATCCATCAATGAAAGGGACATTAAGGAGATAAAGGCCTTTTTTCAGGGAGGCAAAAGACTGCTTTATGCCCTGGAAAAAAAGAGCCAAAAAGATCAATTCCTGGGTGCAGGCCCTCTCAAGGACAAAACTCTAGACAAAACCGCCATAAATAAGCTGGCCCGTGCCCTGACCAACCTGTGGATGGAGGATGTCCTACCTCCCTCCACCTCTCCAGGCTCTGTTGGCATAAACAGGAAGGCCTGGATCCAATACCGGCTCTTTGACGGTGATGTTTACAAGATATTTGTTTCCAGTCCATCTTCCAAAGACTCAGGATATTTTCTGAGCTTTGAGGCAGAGCCGGTCAATGTTTCCAAGGAAGGATGGATCTTCCAGGTCTCCCAGTGGGCACATAAGGCCTTTTTGCTGGACCCGAAAAAGCTTACCCAATCAAAGCAAAAGAAGAAGGGCCATGGAGAATCCAAGGCAGCCCACAGACCCTGAGGAATTGGAGGCCAAGAGAGACAAACTTGTCGCCATCCTCAAGGGATTCGGCAGCGTGCTGGTTGCCTTTTCAGGGGGGCTTGACTCCAGCTTTTTGCTGGCAGTTGCAAGCCAGGTGCTGGGTGAGAGGGTTGTGGCGGCCACTGCCTCCTCCCCCATTCATCCTCGCCGTGAGCTCGAAGGTGCAAAAGAGTTTTGTGCCAAGAGGGGGATACGCCACATTGTGTTTGAATCTCAAGAAATGGGCCAGGAGCGGTTCCTAAAAAACAGTTCCCAGAGGTGTTACTGGTGCAAGAGGGCTAAGTTGGTGCAGCTAACAGAGGTGGCCTCCACGGAGGGCCTGGATATAGTGGTGCACGGGGCAAACCAGGATGACCTCTTGGATTACAGGCCAGGGTCAAAGGCGGCAGAAGAGCTGGGGGTAAGGGCCCCCCTTGTGGAGGCAGGATTGGGGAAGAAAGAGATAAGGGCCTTTGCAAGGGCCATGGGCCTTGAGAACTGGGACATGCCTGCCTCAGGGTGCCTGGCCACCAGGATCCCGTATGGTGAAGAGATTACCCTGGAAAGACTCTCCATGATAGAGAAGGCAGAAGACTTCTTACTTTCAAAAGGCCTCAGAGGGGTGAGGGTGCGTCACCATGGAGAGGTGGCCAGGATAGAGGTTTCAACAGAAGAGATGCCGAGGCTGATTGAGACCTCATTCCGAAAGGAAGTGGTGGACTTCTTGCAGGGGTTGGGGTTTTTGTACATAAGTTTGGATCTGGAAGGTTTTTCGTCTGGCAAGATGAATAGATCCCTCCACAATACATAAATGTTACACAACAATTACCCACGTGGCGTTTGACGTGAATGAAACGGGTAATAGTAACAGGAAGGGAAGGGTGAGATGAAAAGAGGCGGACATATTATACGACTTGAGGATGCTTACAAGGGCTACACCTTGGATCAGGACAAGGTGGTAACCCCTGAAGATACAGTAAGAAATTTTAGGGAAAGGCTGGCCCGTACCGGGCTTGGCATATTGGAGGAGACCGTTAGAATTGACCGGGGAAGGCTGGGAATCCCTGTCTATTTCAGCATGTGTGGTGAGGAGGCCCGCAGTGTCATCGGCACCCGCAAGCAGATGGGAAAGGGGGGCACTCCTGCCCAAGCAGAGGCCAGTGCCGTGATGGAGCTTGCCGAGCGCTACAGCTTTTTCAGTTTTTACAAGACAGGGGAAAATTTTATGCGCAAGGAGTATACCGGGCTGCCAGGGCCTCGCATCTCCCTGGATCTCATTGCTGCTTCTGTGGATGATGAGTCCCCAGACCTGGACCGGGCCCTCGAGTTTTTTGCCGCACTCCCTCAACGGTGGTGCTGGGCATGGAACTTGAGCACAAATAGTGAGGTAATAATACCCATTGACTGGTTTTACGCCCTGAATGAATTCAATGGCACCTGTGCCGGGAACTGTAATGAAGAGGCCATATTGCAGGGCATCTGCGAGGTGGTTGAAAGGCATGTCTCAGCCATTGTGGCAAGAGACAATAGGGCAGTACCCGGGATAGACTTGAATTCCGTGACAGATGGTATTGCCAGGGAATTAATTGAAAAATACAAAAGAGCAGGTGTTAGGCTTTTTTCCTCTGACTTTACCCTGGGACTGGGAATTCCCTCTATCTCGATCCTTGCCTATGACCCTTCCACATATCCAGAGCGAAGCGAAATAGTGTGGACAGCAGGGACTGCCTCAAGCCCGCACAAGGCATTGATCAGGGCGCTTACTGAAACAGCCCAGCTTGCCGGTGACTTTGACACCATATCCAGATATGTGGCAAGCGGTCTCCCAAAACCCGGGCACCTGGAGGAGGTGGCCCATGTGGTAAGTCCCCAAGAGACGGTGGATATTTCCGCCCTTCCAGACATTTCCCATGAAAATATCAAGGTGGAGGTGGAAAGGGCGATCCAGGCGCTCCAAAGGTCCGGACTTCAGGTGATAGTGGTCAACACAACCCATCCTGTTTTAGAAATACCTGCATTCTATATCATCGTGCCCGGGGCGCGATTCAGGGAAAGGAGTTCGTCTGCAAGCGTGGGGATGTTTACTGCAAGGCTCATATCTCAGGCAGAAGACAAGCCCTGGGCCATATCCAGACTGATGGAAATGGACCAAGGGCTTCCTGGCAAGTATTACATAAAATTCTATCTAGGGGTCTGTTATTTGGAGCTCATGGAGCCTGCAAAGGCATTGGAATATTTTGAGGAGGCCTTAAGGCTCAATCCTCATCCAGAAGACCTCCCCTTTGTATATTCTTACAAGGCCGTGTCCCTCAAGGAGTTGGGTGAATATGATGAGGCCTTAAAGGTCCTGGAAACGGCTGTTGAGCTTGACCCGGAGCGCACGGATCTCCACAACCTCATGGGTTTTTGTCATTTCAGGATGGAGCGATACCAGGAGGCCATCCGATGCTTTGAGCGGGTGGTCCAGATCGATCCCACCTCTGCCGTTGATTACGCCAATCTTGGGGTTAACTACCACAAGCTGGGAGAAGAGGAAAAGGCCAAGGATTTCTATATGGTGGCCCTGGAGATGGACCCGAGCATCGGGTTTGCCAGAAAGGGCTTGGAAGAGCTCCTGGCCGAATCTTGACAACCCCAGATCCGTGATTAATTTGGATTCGGCGTTTTTTGTCCTTTTTTAGGGACCGCACACGCCCCCTATGAAACCTCTATCCCTGATAGGCAGAGGACTTGTGGGTTCAGGTAGCCAAGCCCTGAATTGCATTGCTATTTTTCGGGGTATGTGCTCATATGGGAACTTATGTGAAATTGTTCCCGTTCCCGCAGGCACTTAGAAATCAGGTGAAAGGAGGGATATCCATATGGAGAGAATCAGGATTGCCATTGTGGGTGTGGGCAACTGCGCCAGCGCTCTCATTCAAGGCATCCATTATTATCGCCACAAGAGCAAGGAAGATGCAATAGGATTCATGCATTGGGATATCGGGGGCTACAAGCCCGGAGACATAGAGGTGGTGGCAGCCTTTGATATTGACCGCCGCAAGGTGGGTAAAGATGTCTCAGAGGCCATATTCGAGCTTCCCAATTGCACCAAACCCATATACCCGAATGTCCCTCCTTCAGGGGTAAAGGTGAGCATGGGGAGGGTGTTGGACGGCTTTGCCCCACACATGAAGAATTATGACAAGAAATACACCTTTCTCCTTTCTGACCAGGAAGAACCAGGAGAGGAGGATGTGGTCGAGATCCTGAAGCGCTCCGGCGCACATATGCTGCTCAACTATCTCCCCGTGGGCTCTGAGGAGGCCACCAAATTTTATGCCAACTGTGCGCTCAAGGCAGGAGTGGGTTTCATCAATTGTATGCCCGTCTTCATTGCAAGCGACAGAGACTGGGGAAGGCGGTTCGAGGAGAAAAATGTCCCCATTATTGGCGATGACATAAAGAGCCAAGTGGGCGCCACCATAGTCCACAGGGTGCTCACCCATCTGTTCAAGAACAGGGGCGTAAAGCTTGAGCGCACCTACCAACTCAATACCGGCGGAAACACCGACTTTCTGAACATGCTGGACAGATCCAGGCTTTATTCCAAGAAGAAATCCAAGACCGAATCTGTCCAGTCCCAGCTTGGGGAGCTTCGCCTACCCGATGAGAACATCCACATAGGCCCCAGTGATTGGGTGGCATGGCAAAAGGACAACAAGATATGCTTCATCCGCATGGAAGGAAAACTGTTCGGCGATATCCCCATGGACCTGGAACTGAGGCTGTCAGTGGAGGATTCTCCCAACTCCGGAGGCGTGGTGATAGATGCCATCCGGTGCTGCAAGCTGGCTATTGACAGAGGGAAGGGCGGAATACTTTATTCCCCTTCGGCCTATTTCATGAAACATCCCCCGAGGCAGTACACTGATGAAGAGGCCCACCAGATGACAGAGGAATTCATCCAGGGGCTTAGAGAGGCATAAATGTAAGTCATGAAGTGTCTCATTTTGGCTGCCGGGAGGGGCAGCAGACTTTCAGACAAGGGGCAGCCAAAGCCCCTTGTCTCATTTCTGGGCCTCCCACTGGTGGAAAGGGCCATCCTCACGGCCCGGGCCAGTGGTATAAGAGAATTCTATGTAGTAACAGGATTTCAGGGGGAAAAGGTAAGGGAATTCCTTGATACACTCCAGGACAAGCACAGGATCTCCATTGCGCATATCATCAACGATGAATGGGAAAAGGAAAACGGGGTCTCT
>JALVMN010000283.1 GCA_027027005.1 Desulfobacterales bacterium
AGGGGACAAGCATCTGTTGATGGGGTTAGCTTTGAGGTTTGTGCAGGTGAGGTCTTCGGTATTGCAGGCGTCTCTGGCAACGGACAGCAGGAATTGGTAGAGGCTGTAACAGGGCTTCGAAGGATTGAGAAGGGCAGCATTACTTTGAGCGGTCAAGAGATCCGTCAGGCCTCTCCCTGCACCATAAATTCCCTGGGGGTATCCCATATCCCTGAGGAAAGGATTAAATATGGCACTGCCCCAGGCCTTCCCCTCTATGAAAACAGCATCCTCAAACAGCACAAAAAGGGGTGGTTCAGCAAAAGATTTTTCATGCACCTCCCCTCGGTCAAAGAGCATGCCAAACGCATCGTGGAAGGCTTCAGGGTTAGGGTTAAGTCCATTGATCTCCCCATCAAAACCCTCTCTGGTGGAAATATCCAGAAGCTGATCTTGGGGCGGGAGATAACGGCCGAGCCATCCCTTCTGGTGGCTTCTCACCCCACCTATGGTCTTGATGTGGAATCTGCCCATTATATTAGGAGGAAGATCCAGGAGTTGAAAAAGAAAGGAGTAGGGATACTGCTGGTCTCAGAAGACCTTGAAGAATTGTTTCAGTTGTCTGACCGAATCGGCGTGATGTTCAGGGGTAGGCTAATGGGTGTAGTTTCTAGGAATGACTTTGACCTTCACCAAATCGGCATGATGATGACAGGGACCAAGACCACAACAAGGCCAGGAGTTGAGGATGGGCTGGTCCATAAAGATTGAGCGAAGGTCTTCATGTTCCACCCTCTTTTCTTTTCTGATTATGCTGGCCTCACTTGCCGGTGGCTTTGCCCTCATAGCCCTCCTATTCTTCTTTTACGGCCTAAATCCTTTACAGGCCATATGGGAGATCTTTTCAGGCTCATTGGGCAGCCTCTACGGCATTGTCGAAACCATTACCAAGGCAATACCCCTGGTCCTCATTGGGACAGGGCTGACCCTGGTGTTTCGAGCAAAATTCTGGAATATCGGGGCAGAGGGGCAGCTTCTCATGGGGGCCATTTTTGGAGGATACGTTGGTCTAAATCTGGGGGCATCACTTCCTTCCTTTCTCCTTATCCCCTTGATGTTTGCAGCAGGATTTGCAGGAGGTGCCTTGTGGGCCCTTCCCCCGGTCATCCTGAGGCTTAGATTCAATGTAAACGAAGTGATATCCACCTTGATGCTCAACTACATCGTTGCAGAGATCTTGAACTTCCTCATCACTGGGCCGTGGAAAGGAAAGAGCCAAATGGGCTTTCCTTATACCGACGACCTTCCACCCTCAGCAATCCTTAGCTTTATCCCCGGAACTCGAATTCACACGTCAACCCTCTTTTTGGGGCTTGCCTCAGCCGCCATACTCTATGTGATGGTCTATCACACCAAGTTCGGGTATGAGCTCAGGGTGGTGGGTGACAATCCCCATGCCGCCCGATATGCCGGTATTGATATTTCAAAAATCACCTTGACCATGATGTTGATAAGTGGTGGATTGGCTGGCATTGCAGGAGTGGGGGAGGTGGCTGGCGTTCATCATCACTTGAGCTATCCCTCCTCCATCTCCTCAGGGTATGGCTATACCGCCATAATTGTGGCCTGGCTTTCAAAACTAAATCCCCTGTGGACCGTATTTTCAGGGCTATTTTTTGCCTGCATACTCGTTGGCGGAGACGCCATCCAGATTTCCCTGGGGCTTCCGGTTGCCACGGTTCAAATATTCAACGGGATGCTTCTTCTTTCCCTCATCACCGGTGATTATTTCCTAAACCATCAGGTAAAAATAGTCCCAAAGGAGCGCGCATAGTGGAAGACCTGATCGTGACAGTGATCCATCGCGCCTTGGTTGCGGGCACACCGCTGCTGCTCGCCACCCTGGGCGAGATCGTCACCGAGAGGGCAGGGATATTGAACCTCGGGGTGGAGGGAATGATGGCCGCTGGAGCGGTGAGCGCATTTATCGCCTCGTTGCTTACAGGTAGTATCCTGGTGGGGATCACTGTTGCCATTGTTGCCGGAACACTGCTTGCCACCATACACGCATTTGTTTGCGTGACCTTGAAGGGCAACCAGGTGGTTTCAGGGCTTGCCCTTGTGATGTTGGGCCTTGGGGCCAGCGGCCTTTGGGGCAAGCCCTTCATCGGTAAACCTCTGCCCTTAAAGGTCCTTGACATCGAGCTCCCTGTCCTTGGCGACATTCCTTACCTGGGAAAGATGTTGTTCTGCCAGGACCCCTTTTTTTATGCAGCTATAGTCCTTGGCTTGGTCTTTTGGTTTGGCCTGACCCACACCCGGTGGGGCCTAGTGGTCCGCTCTGTAGGGGAGAGCCCTGGAGCCTCTGAGGCTCAGGGTATAAACATCTCCATTGTCCAATATATCTCGGTAATGGTGGGAGGGGCGATGGCCGGCCTTGCGGGCGCTCATCTCTCACTCTCATACAACAGGGTATGGGCTGAGGGCATGACAGGAGGGAGGGGATGGATAGTGATAGCACTTACCATCTTTGCCCTATGGAATCCCCTTCGTGCTTATCTAGGGGCATTTTTGTTCGGCGGCATATTCGTGCTCCAGTATCTACTTCAACCCTTGGGTGTTCCCCCCAACCTCCTGGGCATGCTCCCCTATCTGATAACCTTGACGGTGCTGGTGTTTGCGGTGATGGGAAAGGACAGGGCACGGGCTGCAGCCCCTGCAAACCTTGGTGAAGCCTATCTGGGCAGTGAAGGTTAAGATTGAAATACCTTGACTTCCAAAACAGATGTAAGTAAAAGTTTTTACTTTAAATATTTTGTACGTGGAGGAAAGTATTATGGCTTCTAAGACCAGAAAGACAAGGACCCGGAGAAAGCTTAAAAGGAGGCCAAATCTCAAGAACCTGAAGACTGATTTCAGGCGTATCCAGAAAAACGCCCAGATTCTCAAAGAATTGGAACAGGCATCAGCCTGATTCACACTTTCAGGGGGCACTTTTTGTGAAAGGAGGCAGGCAGTGAAGGATGTGGTGATAGTGTCGGCGTGCAGGACCGCCATAGGTGCCTTTGGTGGGACCTTGAAGGATATGAATGGGGCCCAATTGGCCTCGGTGGTCATGAAAGAGGCCATAAACAGGGCTGGTATTAAGGCCTCAATGATCGATGATGTGCGTTTCGGGTGCTGTCTTGAGCCAGTGGATGCCCTGAATGTGACCAGGGTTGCGGCCCTGATGGCAGAAATCCCTGAAGAGGTGACTGCTGTAACCATCAATCGCGTATGCATATCAGGAATGGAGGCAGTGGTATCAGGGATGTGGATGATCCAGGCAGGCATGGCTGAGATCATCCTTGCCGGTGGAGTTGAACACATGTCAGGTGTGCCGTATGTGGTGCCCGGGGCCAGGTGGGGCTGCAGGCTGCAGGACCAGACTTTTGTGGACTGGATGATCCATGCCCTCCACTGCGGCTCCCACATGCTGCCAGGGCCTGAAAAAGGGCCCCTCAAGGAGGGGATGCCGCTTGAAATGTTCAAGGGCAAACCTTACATCATGGGGCACACGGCCGAGTTCGTGGCCCAGATGCACAACATCTCCAGGGAGGAAATGGATGAGGTGGCGCTGCGAAGCCACAATAATGCCGAGCGAGCCACCCTTGAGGGAGACTTCAAGGATGAAATAGTGCCGGTTGAGGTGCCACAGAAGAAAAAACCTCCCAAGATATTTGACAAGGACGAGCACTTCCGACCAGGGCTCACCATGGAAGATCTAGCAAAGCTCCCTCCCGCCTTTGTGCCCAAAATAGGCAAGGTGACCGCTGGGAATTCTTCAGGCATAAATGACGGGGCCAGTGCCATGGTCATCATGTCTGCTGAAAAGGCCCACCAACTGGGCCTCCAGCCCCTTGCAAGGATAAAGGCGGTCGGCAAAGGAGCATGCCATCCATCTGTGATGGGCCTCAGCCCTGTGCCCGCTGTAAAGGATCTCCTGAATAGGAGCGGCCTGAAGCTTGCCGATTTTGAGCTCATTGAGGTGAACGAGGCCTTTGCAGCCCAATACCTTGGGGTTGAAAAAGAACTGGGGCTGAATCGTGAGATCACCAATGTAAACGGTTCAGGCATCGGGCTGGGCCATCCAGTGGGCTCTACGGGTTGCCGCATCATGGTAACACTGATCTACGCCATGAAAAAGCGCGGCAAGACACTAGGGCTTGCCACCCTTTGCGGAGGCGGCGGGGTGTCGATGGCATGCGCCCTGGAGATACTGTAGTTCATCACAGGTATCTGGTGCTCTTGAGCCTCTTACCTATCCGATAGGCCACATGCAGCTTCAGTGCATGGGCTATTTGTTTGAGGTCCTCCGGCCCCAAATCTAGATGCCTCAACGACTCCCAAGCCCCTCCCTGAACCGCCCTCAGCCCGGAGATGGCCTGGGCAGTGAGGGGGGGCTGTCTTTCATCAGGAGCCGAACAATTCAAGCAGGAAAGCTTTCCCTTTTGAGGGAGGAACACTCCTCCCCCCTTTCCCGTGTACTTCCTGTTACACAAGCAGCATTTGCTGAGATCTATGGCATAGCCTCCCAGGGCCATGGCCCTTCCCTCAAACAGCACCCTTACCTTTTCCAGATCCGCTCCCCTAGAGATAAATCCAAGGGTTGCCTTTGCCAGGTCAAATGCCCTGGGTTCTACAACATTGGCGGGGAACAGCACCTCCAGTAACTCCAACACGTAGCTTGCAAGGGAGAGGGGGGCAAACCCCTCCCTGATGCCTGGAAACGCATCCACCAGCCTGCACCCATCCAGGAGATACAATCCCCTCTCTCCCTTGAGATGATAGTCCATCAGCACCAAGGTAAGGGGCTCCAGGCAGTTTACAAAGCGCTTTCGACTTTTCCTGGCCCCTTTGGCAATGCCCCTGATGAGGCCGCGGTCCCTGGTCATAAACGACACAATGAGATCTGATTCCCTGTGATCCCTTACTCTCATGATTATGGCATCAGACCTGAAGTGCTCCATGCCTTTTCTCTATAAGTAGGGTAATGGAGTTTCAATCTCATTCCTTAACATAACTCTTGGCAATACCCTACCTTTTTTGTCCCATTATGCAAAAAATCTGAGCTGGAGATTGACGAGCAGGCCTAAGCCAAATTATGATTTTTAACTTTATATCCTTTCATAGGTGCCCAAAATAGAATTGGACCCAGCAATTTTAGGTTATGAGCTTAAGACGGTAATTCAGGAAATCAGGTTGTCAATTTGAAGCTACTTTGGCAGGGGAACGGCACATTCCCTTCCTGCCTGCGCCGAGGCTTCGGCAGGCAGGTGCTACGCTCGCTGCGCCGTCCATGGCTCCGCTCACTGCGGATTCCAGCCCTTCCGCTGTCCTGCTCCAGGGCTGTAATGACGCCGCTCCGGGAACATCCCGTCCCCCTGCTGTTGCCAAACAACCGATTTTGGACAGGCATGATATCCTTTGAAAAAGAGAGGCCATTGGGTGATCTCAAAAAACAATCCGGCAGAGAATGGAGGGGTTGCTGAGCTTCATCCCGTTCAAAGAAACAGGGCAAGGGCAAGGATCTAAAAATGGAGACAAACACACCTCGCAAGGAAATCGACTCCAGGACTGCGGCATTCCAGGAGGCACTCTCAGGCACAGGAATAGATGTTGCCATAATAGTTCAAAGCGCCGACCTGTTCTACTTTTCAGGGACCGTGCAGAGGGGTTACCTGATAATCCCTTCGAAAGGGGAGCCGGTATTTGCTGCAACCGGAGATCCAGAGCGAATCAGGCAAGAATCACCCCTTTCCAAGATTGACCCCATAAGGGGGATCGAGGACCTGGTGTCAATAATAGCCGCACTAGTGAATGGGCTTGAAGGAGCGGTCATTGGTGTGGAGGAGGATGTGATACCAGCAGCCCTATACAAGAAGATGGCCTTCTTGTTTGAAGGGGCACACCTCAAGGATGTCTCAACCCTTATAAGAGCACTGCGAATGATAAAGAGCCCTTACGAGGTGGAACTCATAAGAGAATCTGCGACCATCTACCCCGAGGTGATATCCCAACTGGAGCGTGTACTTCGGCCGGGGATGAGCGAAATAGCTCTGGAGTCTGAACTGGTTTTACTCGGTAGAAAACGCTCCCACTTCGGGTACGTAAGAGTGAGGGCGTTCAACCAGGAAATGTATTATGGTCATGTCATTTCTGGCCCTAGGGCTGCGGCCCCATCCTATCTAATGTCGCCCACCGGGGGAATGGGTCCCTGCCCGGCATTTGGTCAGGGAGCAAGTTTCCATCCCATAGAGCCCGACACCCCCATAATAATCGATCTCTGCTTTGGCATATCAGGTTATCTCTCTGACCAGACCCGAACTGCGGTCATGGGATCGCTGCCCCCTGAGATGGAAAAGGCATACAAACTTCTACTGGATCTCAAAGTAGAGGTGGGGGAAATGCTTCGGCCAGGAGCCATCCCCTCTGAGGTGTATGCAAAGGCGCTCCAAATCGCTGAGCGCCTTGGCATTTCAGATAACTTCATGGGTTTTGGGCCCAGAAAGGCCAAATTTATCGGGCATGGAATCGGTCTGGAGATAGACGAATGGCCTGTGATAGGCAAGGGCTTTACCACACCGCTGGAACCAGGAATGGTCCTGGCCCTGGAGCCAAAGCTGACCTTTCCAGGTCTAGGTGTGGTGGGGCTGGAGGATAATTATCTCATCGGCGAAAATGGGGCCGAAAAGCTCAACCAATTAGCCGAAGACATCATATACATCCCTCAGCAATCCCATTGAAGACTGTCTTCTCACTTCTGGCAGGCGGCTGCACGGGAGGTTTCAACCGGCACCATGTCCCGAGCCTCTTCTTTCAAGATTATCCTTGCATCCACGATCATGGCCCCCTTTGGATAGGCCATAACAGGGTTCAGATCCATTTCCTGAATCTCTGGATAGGCCTCCATGATATCAGAGCAGGTTACAAGGATTTTCCTGAGCGCCTTTTTGTCGGCCGGAGGTAGTCCCCTGAATCCGTCCAGCATAGGGGCAGATCTGATCTCTGTCATCATCTTTTTTGCAGAGGTGGAGGATATGGGTAGCACCCTGAAGGAGACATCCTTCAAGACCTCCACCATCACCCCGCCTATACCGAACATTATTATGGGACCAAACTGGTCATCTATCTTGGTCCCTATTATGACCTCAAGGCCTGCTTCCACCATGGGAGAAACCAGCACCCCGCGGATGTCGGCATCAGGCCTGTATTGCCTTGCACTCTCCATAATCTCACGAAAGGCTGCCCTAATCTCCCGCTCCCCTTGAAGGTTCAGCCTTACTCCGCCTGCATCGCTCTTGTGCAGGATATCAGGAGAGACTATTTTGAGGGCAACCGCTCCCCCCATCTCTATGGCAGCCTCCACCGCCTCCTTGGCAGATGTTACAAGCACGTCCTTGGGCACAGGGGCCCCATGACAGCCAAGGAGCGACTTTGCCTCCGGCTCCAGCAGGAACCTCCTGCCCTCGTTCAGGGCCTGTTTTATGATTTTTTGTCCCTTTCGCTTGGCCTTTTCACGCCAATGGATAACAAAATTGACCTTTGCGTGATATTCCTTCAAATAGCTTCCCCGCTCGGCCAGGGCACCGATACACTTGCAAGCCACATCAAGGGAATCATAGACAGGGATACTGTAGTAGCGAAGAAGCTCAATGGGATGGGTGTTTCGGGAGGCATAGAGGCTGTGGACCACTATCGGCTTCTTGCGCTTTTTCACTATGCGTCCCATTTGGTGGGCCGCGTCTTCCTCCATCAGGGTCAACGACTCGGCGAACCTAATCCCATAGCCCCCGAAAAGTCCTACTATGAGAAGCCCACCGATTTCGTGATCCTTTAATATGATCCTCGCACATTCCGCAAATATGGAAGGATCGGCGTCTGCCCCTCCTGCCACATCCACGGGATTGCTCACCGAGGCCGTGAAAGGCAGGATCTCCTTTAGTTTGGCCTGTGTCTTGTGATGAAGGGTTGGAATCTGGACCCCGAGATCCGAAAGTATGTCCGCTGCAATGGTTGCATGCCCCCCACCGTCTGCAAGGATTGCGACACTATTGTGCCTCAAGGGGGGCAGGCTGGATAGGGTCTCTGCAATGGGGAAAAGCTCGTCAGGGTCTTCCACCACAATGATGCCCGCCCTCTTGAAGGCGGTGTGGGCCACCTCTGACATCCCTGCCAGTGAACCTGTATGTGACCCGGCAGATTTCTTGCCCGTTGCGGACCGGCCACTCTTGAGCAAGATAATGGGTTTTTCAAGGGTGGTCTTGTAAGCTTGCTGGAGGAACTCCCTGCCCTGGCTCATCCCTTCCACATACATCAGGATGGCCTTTGTGTCTGGGTCGTTACCGAAAAACTCCAGGTACTCGTGGAACTTTATGTCTGCCTCGTTGCCTACTCCCACATAATAGGAAAACCCCTTGTTGCTCTTGACCATGGCCTCGGTGATGAGGGAGAGGGCCATGTTCCCACTCTGGGAAACAAGGGCGATTTCCCCTTTGGGGGCATCATGTATTCCCACCAGATTGAGATTAGTCTTGAGGTTCATCATACCTGATGTGTTGGGACCAATCAGCCTGATGCCATATTCTTTCGCCTTTTCCAGCATCTCTTGTTCCAGGGCCTTGCCTTCAGGGCCCAGTTCACGAAATCCCCCTGCTATTATCACCGCCCCCTTGACTCCCTTTTTTCCGCAATCCTCCAATATGGAAGGAATGGTGCGAGCAGGCGTGGTGATGAGGGCCAAGTCCACCGGATCAGGGATGTCAGAGACCTTTGGATAACACTTGAGGCCCAACACCGAGGTCTCCTTGGGATTTACCGGATAGATCTTTCCTTCAAACTTTTCATCCAATAAGGTCTTGATGGCCTGATATCCCCTCTTGGTGGGATTTCTGGATGCACCAACAATGGCAACAGACTCTGCGTTTAAGACTCTATCCAGGTTCATTGCTTTCACCTCTAATCTTTCTTTTTCCTGTCTTCAAATTCTTGGAGCGATCTTTCCCGCTCTTTGGTGAATACGCATGCCAGACAGGCCTCCACCTCAAAATCCATCAAGGCCTCAAGGGAGCACTCGCCCTGGGCCATGAATAGTCCCTTCTTTATCATCTTGATGGAAAATGCTGAGTTGGCGGCTATCTTTTGGGCCATCTCCATGGCCTCATCCATGAGGCGATCAAGGGGTACCGCCTTATTTACGAGGCCGATTCTTTCAGCCTCTTTCCCGTCGATGTTCTCCGCTGTAAAGAGAAGCTCCTTTGCCTTGCCGGGTCCCACCAACTGCTGTAACAGCCTGAATGCCCCTCCTGTGACCGAGGAGGTAACTCTTGCCTCAGGAGAGCCTATCTGTGCATCAATGGCGGCGAGCCTTATGTCACATGCCAGGGCAAGCTCGTAACCGGATCCCAGTGCCCATCCGTTTATTGCAGCAATGGTCGGCTTGTCAAATCTTATTATACGCCTTGAGATCTCCTGGAGTCCAGCCAAGTAGTCCCTGTATTGTTCAGGGGTCCTTGTCTTGGATTCCTTCAGGTCCGCACCAGTGGAAAAGGCCCTTCCCTCGCCTGTGAAGACCACCACCTTGATTTCCTGGTCCTCTTCAATTAGGTCCAAGGCACGGGCCAGTTCCTCCCACATCTGCTTGTTCATGGCATTGAGTACCTTTGGCCTTGAAAGGGTTATGATGGCCACAGGCGCCTGTTTTTCAAGATTGATGCATTCAAATTTCATACCTTCCCTCCCCAGGTTTCTTAAAAAAAACCTGTGCCAGCTTCTTTCCAAAAGACGGCACAGGTCCCTTTCTTTTTCATTGGAACTGTAATATCAAGCGGACTTCATCCTGTATGAAATCAGAGGAACCGGGCAGCGCCTGAACATCTTTTCTGCAACCGAGCCCACGAATACGTACTCTATATCTGTCCGCCCCTTTGTCCCCATGACCACCATGTCGATCTCTTCTTCCTCAACGGTCTTGAGAAGCATATCAAGGGGATGGCCTACATGAAATACTATCTTTACTCTGCCAGGATCAATGCCGATCTCACCAATCATTTTTTGAAGCTGAGAGCGCCGCTCCTCCTCCAGTCCCTTGACATAATCTTGGGGATCAACCTGGTAGCCCATGGCGTGGATCTCGCCCACTGCCTGAACATCTCTTATGTTGATCACATTTACCACTACCAGTTCACAACCAAGCCGTTCGGCAAGCTGCCAAGAAAACTCAAGTATGTCTTTTGCATACCTTGAAAAGGCAATGGCTGCCATAATTCGCTTTACCTGTTTCATCCCATACCCCCTTTTCAGCCAGAATGAGCCATAAGTCCTACATGAGCCCTGCCAAGTCCTCTAACCCTTAGACGCCTGAGCGGGGCCTACAGTCGACTGTAATCGATGCGCAATAATAGATCCTTTTCACCCATTGTTCAAGAAGGGAGCTTACTTCCTGAGGGCTATTCCAACAGGCCCCTTGTCACTTTCCCTTATTCCATGTATTGTATTTTTTGCCAAGATAAAAAGTGGTTTTCGTATTACCTTTTGAAGGAGATATCCCCTATGGACCACAATGCCCCTAATCCCATCTCAACACTAAGGCGACTGGCCTCGCAAGAGCCTTTTGCACGCCTGCTGAAACTTGATGTGATTGAAATCCGGCCTGGCTCGGCCCGTGTCCAGATGAAGGTGGATTTCTCCAAACTCAATATCCACGGCATAACCCACGGTGGAGCCCTCTTTGCCCTGGTGGACGAAGCCTTCGAGCTGGCATCCAACTCACACGGCCAGATGGCCGTGGCCCTTAACATGAATATAAGCTTCTTTGCCCCCACAAGGCCGGGCGACACATTAGTGGCCGAGGCCACAGAGCTAAACAGGACGCCCCGAACTGCCACCTATCAGATACATGTTGAAAACTCCCAAGGAGAGAAGATCTGCACCTGCATGGCACTGGTCTATCGAAAAAAAGCCCCTATTCCATCGGAGATGCCTGTTACCTAGATATCCGCGTAATTGGTCTCCAGCACTTCCAAGTCCACTTCATTTTCAAACACTCGATATTTGGCATAGTTTCTGCATTTCACAGGATAGAATTCCTGGGTGTATCAAGGAGTCTGTTCGCAGATCATGGAGATGACCTCTAAATCAAGATTCAAGATTGCCTTGGCTCTCTGCTCCCTAATCCTTTCAGGGGGTACTATGGGCTATATGCTAATAGACGACTATCCTTTCCTAGACGGTTTTTACATGACCCTTATAACCATAACCACTGTGGGCTTTGGAGAAATAAGGCCCCTTTCTGAGGAAGGGAGGATATTCACTTCATTTCTTATCCTGTTCGGCTTTGGTGTCCTCGCCTTTGCTGGTCATACAGCAGTGGAGTCATTGCTGGACAATGTCTGGGGAGGAAAAAGGGAGAGGAAGAAGATGGAAAAAGAGATCCAGAAACTTCGTGGCCACTACATAATCTGTGGATATGGTAGGATGGGGGCGGCCGCATCAGAACACTTCCATAAAAGAGGTGTTCCATTCGTGATCGTGGATGAAAAGGCCCATCAGAAAAAGGATATCCAGGAGAAAAAATATCTATTTGTGGAAGGAGATGCAACCGTTGAACATACCCTGGAAGAGGCAGGCATCAAGCGGGCCAAAGGGCTTCTGGCCCTTTTGGGCTCGGATCCACAAAATCTCTTCATAGTGCTAAGTGCAAGGGAGCTCAACCCTACCTTGCACATAATTTCAAGGGCCGAGGACCCTTCCTCTGAGGCAAAGATAATGCGGGCAGGTGCAGACAGTGTGGTCTCCCCTTTTCTGACGGCAGGGAAGCTTATTGCATCAAATATTCTCTCTGAACGCCATGTTAGCAAATGCACTACTGATAATTCAGCCTCGAGCACTCAAACACTAAAGTGGATCAACATGGAAGACAACAGTCCAATGGTCGGCAAGAGCATTTTCGACCTTGAGCGCCAATTGGGCTTGCGCGTGATAGGATTCAGGCGAAACGGGGAAGACAAGCTGGATCCCCCAAAAGAAATGGCTCTCAGCACTGAGGACAAACTCCTGGTGTTGGCAGGCGAAAGGCCTGCGGGAGAAAAAGGTCCATCAGCGAATACTGAGGAGCGCCTGGTGATAGTTGACGACAACCCTGTGATATTGAGCCTCTACACCCGCCTCTTTAAGCGGGCTGGTTTCCTTCCAATAACTGCCAAAAACGGCCGGGAAGGCGTGGAAATCATAACAAAGGAGCGCCCCTCTGCCGCAGTGATAGACTTTATGCTACCTGTGCTTTCCGGTATCGAGGTATGTGAAATGGTCCGAAAGGACCCTGCTTGCCGACACACAAAACTGATCCTCTTTACATCAGATGATCAGCCGGAGACCAAAAAGCGAGCACTGGAGGCAGGGGCCGACGAAGTGATTATAAAAAGCCCTGAGGCATCAGAAGTGGTGGACACTGTGGTAAGGCTTTTGCGGTCAGCGGACTCCTCAACTGAGAAAGGAGAGCCACACCAGATACCCAAGGCCGGATAGCAGGGTGGTGGCCGATATGGTGCTTGAGGCCAGGCTGGCTGAACCTCCCATCTCCCGTGACATTACATAGGTAACCGTGGCTGTGGGCGCTGCAAGAAGTATTATCCCCGGGGCCATCTCTTGTCTTCCAACCGATAGCCCCGTATATAACAAGAACCCAAGGCCTGGGAGCATGATCAATTTCACTAGACTCACCCCAAGTATCAACTTAAGGTGAGACCGCGAAAGGCTCAGCGAAAGAGAGGCCCCTATTAACAATAGACCCGTGGGCAGGGCCATGTGGCTTAGTATCCCCAGGCCCCCTTGTACAACTTTAGGTATTTCTAGCTCCCACGCTGAGACCAAGAGCCCTGCCACTGCTCCCAGTATAATGGGATTGACTAACAGGTGTCCTGCCATAGTCAACAATCTGGCCCCCTTCCCCTTGGCGCTCGAACATAACTGGAGGGCGGCTATGGCAAGGAGGTTTTGAAGGAGTATCAAGAAGCTTGCAAGGAGAGAGGCCCTGGTGAATCCCTCTTCGCCCAGAAAGTAGTAAGAGACCGCCAATCCCATGTAACCAAGGTTTCCGTGAATACAGGACTGGATAAAGGTCCCGAGCCGCCCTCCCTCTGCCCCAAGTATCCTCCCAATGGCCCATGCCAAGAAAAATGCCATGACCGCGGCAACAAGGGCCCCCACAATGAGTAAGAGGTCAAAATAGTGATGAAAAGAGGCCCTGGAAATCTTTTCAAATATGAGGGCAGGCAGCGCCAGATAGAAGACCAGCCTGTTGAGGGGACCGATTATCGTATCAGGCAACAGCCCAATGCGTTTTGCCACCCAGCCTGTTGAGATGACCAGAAAAAGGGCAAGGATACTGTTGGCTATTTCAGACATGCAATCTGTGAAGAGGGGCTTGAAGCAAGACCGGTTACTGAGAGGCCAGCAATTTCAACTTTCTGGTAACATTGTCCCTTATCCAATGAGGGTCCCACCACTCGATGGGATTTACAAATATGCCGTTGACCATCACCCCAAAGTGGAGATGGTCGCCTCCGGCAAGGCCGGTCTGGCCCGTTATTCCAATTACCTGGCCTTTTTTCACTTCTTGGCCCACTTCCACCATGGCCTGGCTCAGATGAGAATAGACCGAGGCCAGCCCCTGGCCGTGGTCCAGCACCACTGTGATACCGTAAATTCCCAAGGGACCTGCAAAAATAACTGTTCCGTGATTGGCGGCAGGCACCTTGGAATGGGCCAACGAGGCCAGGTCTACACCCAGGTGCACCTGCTGATCCACCTTCCGGCCCTTATAGTAATAGAGGCGCTGATCGCCAAAATGGGCCATTGTGGCGGCGTTCTTTAGCCTCAGCCAGCGTCCCTCCCAGAGTTGTTGGTTTGTGCTCTTTTGGCCGAGTTCCCTAAAGGTCTGGGCATTCTTCTTCCTCAGGTTACGGTTTATCCAGAGAAACTTTTCAATGTCACTCCCTTGGTGGCCTTGGAGATAGTCCGAGAAATATGGGAGCACCTTTTCTAGAAAGGTATCGGTGATGTTTATCCTCTCTTTCCTGAATCTCTTTCGCTTCACCCTGTAATAGAATCCCACCTTGGAGGTGTTCCCGGCCCTGTCTTCGGCCCAAAGGAACAATTGATACCCCCGCCTCAGATTATAGGGTATGGTAAAATAGCACACATGGGCATCCTCAGGATAAGAGGGGCCGGCCCGGTAGCCTGGGAAAAAGAGTTCTCCCACATATATCCCGCTCTTCCTCGTATCAGAGGATGCCATATAGACCAACAAGCCCGTGCCCCCCACCGTAACATAGTTCATCCTGCTCACAGGCCTGAGAGCGGGAGGGATGGTATCCACCACCAGCTTGTGCTCCACAAGCCCCAAATTTCCATCCCCTCCGTTCCGCCTGGAGTAATCCCGTGCAAATACCTTCACGTCAGCCCTACCTTGGCCGAGATTCAAGGCCCCGGGGTCCAGCACAAACTCAATGGTCTGCTCTCGCAGGCCCTGTCGATTGAGCAGCCCTTTGAAGGGAAACCGCTTCTCAAGGAGTGTTACCTTGCGCCCGGTCTGCTCCACTGTTACCACCAGGCTCTTGAGCCCCCTACCCTTGTCCTTTATTGTCACCCGGAAGTTCTGGGCCGACGAGATGTATTCTGGCAGGGGTTCTAGTTTAACAGTGGGTGGGTCCCCCTCAAATATGGCTGCCACGAACCAAGCCAGAGCCAGGAGCAGCGATATGGTAAATACAGATGCAAGAAAAAAACCTATTTTTTTCCCTTTTTTCATGGGGCATTTCCTTGTAAATGGATTTGGGTTAATCTTGCATGACAATCATGGTGACACTTGAAGATCAAGGGCTCTATTTAACAGGGAATTTCCCATATGGCAAATGATTTCAACATGAGAGACACCAATTGATCCAAAGGGAGAGAGCCATGAAGAGGAGAGTGCATATAGGGGTAATCGGGGCCGGCACCTGCAATGAGGCCACATATGAACTGGCCATGGCCTTGGGCAGGGAGATAGCATCATGCGGATGGATCCTTATCTGCGGTGGGCTGGGAGGAGTCATGGAGGCATCATGCAGGGGGTGCTCAGAAAGGGGTGGGACCACGGTGGGCATCCTTCCGGGCCTTGAAAAAGAGGCTGCAAACCCCTGGGTGACCATCCCAATTCCCACCGGTCTCGGGGAGGGCAGAAATGTGTTGGTGGTAAGGGCCTCTGATGTCCTGGTGGCCGTATCTGGTGGCTATGGGACGCTTTCTGAGATAGCCCTTGCCCTGAAAACAGGAAAACCGGTGATCGGCATTGACACCTGGAAGGACATAGAAGGGATCAAATATGTCCAATCTCCTTCTGAGGCCATAGAAACGGCCCGCACATTGGTGGGCTGATCTGCTCATTCCCCTGTTTTAAGGGGGCGGGTGAACTCCCTTACCTTGGCCTTGATCTCTTCCAGATCCAGGTCCACAAACTCCCTGTTCTTGTAAAGAATCCTTCCCTCCACCACCACATCCCTTACGTCTCCACCTGATGCAGAATAGACCACCAGGGAAAAAGGATCATAGACAGGCTGCAGATGGGGTGCGTCCAGGTCCAGCACCACCAGGTCTGCCTTTTTTCCAACTTCTATACTACCTATCTCATCCTGGAGCCCCAGAAGGTAGCTCCCCCAGATTGTGGCCATTCTCAGGGTCGTCCTTGCATCAAGCGCTTCGGGGTTTCCTGAAGAGACCTTGGCAAGTTTGGCGGCCATGTCCATCTCTTGAAAAAGGTCCAGATTGTTGTTGGAAGCAGATCCGTCGGTCCCCAACCCCACCAACACTCCAGCCTGTGTCATCCACCACACCCTTGCCGCCCCAGAGGCCAGTTTCATGTTGCTTTCAGGCACATGTACCAATCTTACACCCGTCTCGGCAATCCTTTCTATCTCGTTCTCGTCAAGGTGCACGGCGTGGGCTGCAACCAAGGTGGACTTGAGCAACCCTAGCTCATCCAGGTAAAACACAGGTCTCTTTCCAGTCTTGGCCTCTATTTCATTGACCTCATCTTGGGTCTCAGAAAGATGGATCTGCAGGGGCACTTCATAGCGCTCACATATCTCCATGGCTTCTCCTAGGGTCTCCTCAGAGCATGTAACCGGACTATGGCAAAAGAGCCCTGGTCTCACCAACTGAGACGCCCCTGCCCACTCCTTCAAAAAGGCCTCTCCCACCTCCAGGTTCTTGGCAGGATCTGGGACACCAGGGGCTGGAAAGTCTATCACTCCCTGGGCAGCAAGTCCCCTTATTCCCACTTCCATTGCTGCCAGCAATGTCTGGTCCTGGAAAAAATACCCATCCATAAAGCAGGTGGTGCCTGTGGATATCATCTCGGCAAAACCCAGCATGGCCCCCCAAAATACGCTCTCAGGCGAAAGGAGGCGGGCCTCTGCAGGGAATATCTTGTCGAAAAGCCACTGCTTGAGGGGGAGGTCGTCGGCATAACCTCTAAAAAGGGTCATGGCTGCATGGGTATGGGCATTCACCAAGCCAGGGAGGACCATGTGCCCTGAGGCATCCAAGACCTCTTTGGCAGGTTCATATGACACTTGGTCCCTGTCTTCAGGCAAAATATCCACTATCCTGCCTTTAGATACCACCACCACGGTATCCCGTAGCACCTCCAAACCATGGTTCATGGTAAGGAGAATCCCTGCCTTTATGATGAGATCCGGTGTCCGGGTATTTTCCCTTGACATATGTTTTAACGGTCAAAGATAATTTATAATTTGCGTGGTTCAAAAGGAGGCACAAACCCTCATGGCCATAGTGGCGCCTTTCAAAGGTATTACTTATAATCCAATATTTATGCAAGATATTTCCCGGCTGGTAACCCCGCCATACGATGTAATAAGCCCAGAAGAGCAGGAATTTTATTACCAGGAACACCCTAACAATGTGATCAGGCTCATCCTTGGGAAAAAAAAGATGGGCGACTCTGACTGGGACAACCGTTACACCAGGGCTGCCGAGTATTTTGCCAGGTGGGAAAGAGAGGGGATCCTGGTCAGAGACCAGGAGCCTGCCATCTACATCACATCCCTTACTTATGATGCGGGCAACGGATTGGGTAAAAAGACCAGGTGGGGATTCATAGCCCTGGTACGAATCGAAGACCAAGACTCCAAGGTCATCCTCCCCCACGAAAGGACCTTCTCCGCCCACAAGGAGGACCGCCTGAAGCTCATGCGTGCCTGCCATGCACACTTCAGCCAGATCTTCGGACTCTATGAAGACGATGACCGAAGAATAATAAAGGCGTTTTCTCAGTTTGTGGCTGAAGAACCTCTTTGTTCCTTTACCTTCAGGGACGGTACAGAACACAAGATGTGGGTTGTGCATGACCCCGAGTTCTTTGAGCTGGTGGCCCGCGTGATGGAAAAGAAAGTGATCTTTATTGCTGACGGCCATCATCGCTATGAAACCGCGCGCAATTACCGGAATCTCATGAGGGCAAGATATGGTAAGAAGCCACCCAACAGGTCCTATGAATACGTGATGATGTATCTGACCAACATGGCTGACCCCGGGCTTACCATCCTCCCCTCCCACAGATTGATAAGGCGAGTGACAGGCTTCAATTTGCAAGACTTTATCGAGAAAGCCCGGGCCTGGTTCAATGTGGAAGAACTCCGGCTTTCAGGTAACCACATCTCTTCGGATGCTTCCCTCATCAGGTCAGCACTAACGGGCCATGGGCAGGCTACCACCATGATCGTGTTCTATCCCAAAGGGGATCACAGGTGTTACGCAATGGAGTTAAAGGAGGGTGCCAGGGATCAAATGGGCGATGACCTTCATCCTGCACTCAAAAAACTGGATGTGCTGGTGCTTTCCCGCTTTCTGCTCCAAAAAGGGCTCGGCTTTACCCGGGAAGAATTGGATGACGACGAGAATTTCCACTACCAGAGCAGCCTGACCCGGGCACTGGAGGCGGTCATGACTGGGGGGTATGACATGGCCTTTTTTCTCAATCCCACCAGTATGGAACATGTCAAGGAAGTGGCGGCCAACTTGCTGGTAATGCCAAGAAAGTCCACATTTTTCTATCCCAAGGTATTGACCGGTCTGGTGTTCAATAAGATAGACCCTTATGAACTCATCGAGATACCGGGACATTGAGCTTAAGCAAGGCGAAACCATTGACACCTTCTTGGATGGACGCCTGAGGCTCATCCAGTCCAGGCACGGATACAGGTTCTCCATTGATGCGGTCTTCCTAGCCGAGTTTGTCACGGTAAAGGCAGGCGACACAGTGGTGGACTTGGGTACTGGCTGTGGCATAATGCTTTTGATACTCCTTGCCGCCAGGAAAGTTGGTCATTGCTATGGCCTGGAGGTCCAACCTGAGCTGGCCAGCCAAGCGGCAAGAAATGCCATACTGAACGGTTTTTCTGGGCGAATGCACGTAATCGTTGGTGACCTCAGAAATAGTCCCATGAAGAGAAAAATGGCCGATCTCTTAATATGCAATCCTCCATACAGGAAGGCCAGAAGCGGCAGGATAAATCCAGACCAGGAAAGGGCCATTGCCCGACACGAGATCCTCGCCACCCTGGACGACATCCTGAAAGCCGCCGCCTTCTTGCTGAAATCCAGAGGCAGGCTGGGGTTGATCTACCCGGTGGAGAGGCTGGCCGACCTATTGACCAAGATGAGGCGCTACCAGTTGGAGCCCAAGAGGCTCCAAATCCAATATCCCAACTCCGATGCACCTGGTAAACTGGTCCTGGTGGAGGCAACCCTCGGGGCCAGGCCGGGCCTCAAGGTATTGCCCCCGTTGGTGGGACAGGGCAATTACACTATCCCCTCCTGAGACGAAACTCTATGCCTTTCACCGCCCTTTTACCCAGGGCCTGATTGAGTTTCTCCATTATTTCTTTTTCCAAAAATTTCAGTTCCTGGATCCATATGGGGTCGGACACTTCTACCCGAAGCTTGCCCCTGGTCAGCACCACAGGGCGGGCATATTGAACCAATTCCCCCATTACATCTGGCCATACCTCGAGGATACGCGCATCTTCCAGACAAAAGGGTAGGTGCTGGCCCGAAAAAAGGCATGAGATTATCTCCCCCAGGGGTGTGAGGGTTTCTTTGGGGAGTTGATTGTCTTGAGAGGATATAGCTTTTCGCTTCTGTTTCATGTCTTAGACCTTATGGCCTGTCCCTCCGGGTGTCAAGGCCCATTGTGGGCGATATAACTTGACTGCCAAGGGATTTCTCTATATGTTGACAGGATATTTAGTAAAATCCATCAGGATGGAGAATCAGATGAATTGGGACTGGGACAAGCTGCAGCAGAAACAAAGGGCGGCCGGGCCAAAGCCACCTAACATGGAGGAGGTGTTTCAAAGGATAAGATCTGCCGGAGGGAAGATACCCAAAGGCGGGGCCCTGATCATTGCCATTCTTATCCTCCTGATCATTGGCTACAGCTCCTTTTACACAGTGGCAGTGGATGAAGTGGGGGTGGTGCAAAGGTTTGGAAAATTTGTCCGTATCACCCAACCAGGGCTCAACTTCAAGCTTCCTGCCGGCATAGAAAAGGTGACCAAGGTAAAGGTGAGGTTTATCTTCAAGGAGGAGTTCGGCTTCAGGACCATCCGGGCAGGGGTCAGGACCCAGTATGCCAGGGCCTCAGCTTATCTTAACGAGGCCTTGATGCTCACAGGGGATCTAAATGTGGCCGTGGTGCCCTGGATCGTCCAATACCGCGTAAAAGACCCGTATAAATTCCTTTTCAAGGTAAGGGATGTGCGCGGCACATTACGGGATCTCTCAGAGTCCACCATGCGCCTTGTGGTGGGCGACAGGAGCATCAACGAGGTTATCAGCAAGCGCGAAGAGATAGCCGCAGAAGCAGAGATCGCCCTGCAAAAAGAGCTGGACGAGGCAGAAACAGGGATCAAGGTGGTCAACATTGAGCTCAAAAAAACCAACGTGCCTGAACCGGTTCAGCCCTCTTTCAACGAGGTGAACCAGGCTATCCAGGAAAAGGAAAAGCTCATCTACCAGGCCAGAGAGCAGTACAACAAGGTGATCCCTGCAGCCAAGGGCAATGCTGAAAAGACCATTAAGGCGGCCGAGGGATACGCCCTGGACAGGGTCAACAGGGCCAAGGGAGATGCAGCCCGTTTCCTGGCCCTTTACAAAGAGTATGTAAAGGCCAAGGACGTAACGCGGAGGCGCATATATCTGGAGGCAATAGCCGAGATATTTCCAAAACTTGGCAAAAAATACATCATAGACGCAGAACAGAAAAACCTCCTGCCCTTGCTACAACTGGAAAAGGCAGAAGGAGGCAAGAGATGAAATTCAAGCTAATAGGTATAATAGCTGTTATTGTGGCCGTTGCCCTGTTTTCATCGGCATATGTGATTGACGAGACCGAGCAGGTGGTTATAACCCAGTTCGGCAAGGCCGTAGGCAAACCCAAGACAGAACCGGGGCTTTACTTCAAGATCCCCATAATTCAGAGGGCGAATTACTTTCCCAAGAACCTGCTGGAATGGGATGGCGACCCTGGCCAGATACCCACCCTTGACAAGACATACATATGGGTGGATACATTTGCTCGCTGGAAGATCGTGGACCCATTGAGGTTTTTCCAGACGGTGAACAATGTCATGGGGGCCCAGGCAAGACTCGACGACATCCTGGACGCGGCGGTGCGTAACCTTATAACTTCTCATCCATTGATAGAGACTGTGAGAAACTCCAACCGCCCTCTTGCCACAGAGGAATATTATTCTTCCCAGGCCAGTTCTGAACGCGATGAGATGCTCACCAATGTCAAGATAGGCCGGGCAAAAATAATGGAGGAGATCAAGAGGCAAGCAGAGCCCAAGGTGGAACAATTCGGCATAATGCTGGTGGATGTGAAGCTGAAACGGGTCAACTATGTGGAGCAGGTTCGAAAGTCGGTCTATGCGAGAATGATTGCGGAACGAAAACAGATGGCTGAGAAGTTCCGCTCCGAGGGGCAAGGAGAGGCCAGAAAGATCGAAGGAGACAAGGAAAAGGAACTCAAGCGCATCACTTCAGAGGCATACATGAAGGCCCAGGAGATAAAGGGAAAGGCCGATGCCGAGGCCACCCGCATATTTGCAGAGGCCTTTGGAAAGGATCCTGAATTTTACAGCTTCCTCAAGAGCTTAGAGGTTTACCAGAAGACCATGGACAAGGACACCGCGCTGGTCTTTTCCACTGACTCTGACTTTTTAAAATATTTAAAGGGTTACAGGTTCTTTGAGCAAGAGGGTCAACAGCAGTAATGTGCATATGTCAGAGGGGGGATTAAAATGGTAAGGACAGAGATTTCCCTTTTCCTTAAGAACAGGCCCGGCGAATTGGGCAAGCTTGCAGAACTCCTGGGCAGCGCCAAGGTGAATATCGACGCCCTCACCATCCAGGACGCATCCGAGTATGTTCAACAACTGTTCAAGGCCCGAGGCAAGTCGCTTAAGCGCATCGCACCGGCTGCCAGTTACGGCTCCATGCAAAAGGACTCTGTGGAGTATGCCCTCATTCGCCTCCTCGTGGATGACACAGACAAGGCCATAGACATACTCTCGCGGGAAGAATATGTATTTGACATCATGCCGGTGATCGCCATTGAGATAGACAATAAACCCGGGACCCTCGCCAAGATGGCAAAAAAATTCGGTGAGGAGGGCATCAACATCAATTACGTCTATGGTTCAGCCCTCCCTAGGGGCAAAAAGTCTCTTTTTGTCTTTTGCCCCGAAGACATCGAGCTTGCAGCCCGTATCTTCAAGGATTAGCAAGGGCCTCCTGGACCAGCTTTATGTCATGAGGCACATCAACATCCAGTGAATTGTACTGGGTCTCCACCACCTTGATCTTGTAACCATTCTCCAGGGCCCTGAGCTGCTCCAGCATCTCTGCCCTCTCAAGCTCTCCCCTGGGGAGGCAGGAAAACTCTTCCAAGAACCAGACCTTGTACGAATACATGCCAATGTGCTTGAGATAATTCTTTTGAACCCTATGGTCCCTGTAATAGGGAATGGGGGCCCTGGAGAAGTAGATGGCAAAACCTTTGGCATCCACCACCACCTTTACATGGTTCGGGTTCTGGGCGTCCTCTAGAGAGGTTAAGGGTCGCGCAAGGGTGGTCATGGCAATTGAGTCGTTCGCTGAGAATGGCTCCACGAGCTGGCTTACGAGCTCGGGTGGAAACAGGGGCTGGTCACCCTGGATATTTACCACCAGATCCTCTTTTGACAGGCCCAGAAGGAGAGCTGCCTCCCTAATCCTATCAGTGCCCGAAGGGTGATCCTTATTGGTCATTATGGCCTTTCCACCAAAGCCTTCAACGCAATCCACTATCCTCTGGTCATCGGTGGCAACCCATATCTGCTCTAGCTCAGGACAGGCCCTGGCCCTCTCGTAGACATGTTGGATCATGGGGATATCGGCAATCTTGGCCAGAGGCTTCCCTGGAAACCTCTCTGATCCATACCTGGCAGGGATTATGGCAAAGACCTTCATCTCATCCCGCGCTATTTTTGTCATGCCTCTCCAGCAACCCTTTTACTCCCCTTCAAAATAACTGGCACAGGCCGTATCAGACTCCCAGGCAGTCACCCTGCTTATCCTGATTCGTTCGTTGTTTAACTGCTCTGAAAGGGCCTTGAAGATGAAGCGGGCAATGTTTTCTGATGAGGGATTTTCATTCTGAAAAGGGGCTAGGTCGTTCAGAAACTTGTGGTCAAGTCTTTCCAATACCTCCCTGGTGGCCTCCTTTACATCACGAAAGTCGATCAGGGTGCCGTCCTCGGCCAATGTATCCCCCCTTACAAACACCTCCACCTTCCAGTTATGTCCGTGAAGCTGCTCGCAGCTCCCCTTGAAATTCCTTAGTTGATGGGCCGCTGCAAACTGAGTGGTTATCTTTACCTCAAACATGCCAAAGACTTCCTTTTTTTCATAAGATAGCCAAGATCCCCCTATTGGCCAGGCTCATAAGGCCTGCCACACTCTATGCATTTCCCCTTCACAATGATTCCCGTGCAGGTCCCGTCAGGGCACAGGACCCTGTGCTCCAAGTCATATTCGTCCACTTCTTCCGGGCTTGCCTCTGTGGGGATATCCAGAGGCCTTCCACATTCCATGCAGAACTTGGCTTCCTCGGGGGTAACGGTTCGGCAAGCATTGCACATTATCCCTTGGATTTCTTCACCGCAATGGGGGCATCTCATTTTGATCCATGCTCCTTTCCGCTCTGATTACAAAAAAGACTTCTTCCTCAGTAGGGGAGTGGCGCTGATGTGTTTCAGGTATTTCATGTAGTGGATTAGAGGTGATTTGTCAAATCAGGAGATGGTCCCTTGAAACATGCCAAGGTCCGTGCAGGAAAGCAAAAAGCCTGCCCCCTCCCTTCCAGCACCCTGACAACCTGTCCTTGGCCGCAGACCCTTAGCTCTTCTTAGAGGTTACCACCTGGAAAGATGTTATCTGCTGTTTGACCCGTTTGCTCTTGCACTTGGGGCAACGGAAATTCCCCTTTTCATATTCTGAGATGGGGATTATCAATGTAAATTCCTTGTTACACTTCTGGCACGTGAACTCGTATGTGGGCATGGCACACCTCCCAATTCGGGTGAAAAATAAGACCAACCTATTGAAGATGTTACGTATTTTCGTCAGATTGTCAACACGAATCAGCTAAAGAGTTTTGTTTGGTCTTCCGATTTCATGTTATAGGATAGTGCCCACGACCTGTAGAGTGGGAATCTTGGAGAGCTCCCTTCATGCCAAAATGGTCAAATAGTTTGGGTGTTACTTGCAGGAATTGCAGGTACTTTTTCATCACTCACACTCCACCGCATCCTTATGGATGCAGGGCCATGGGGTTCAAGTCCTCCAGGCTGCCCTTCCGCGTGGTGCTTGATTGTTCGGGACTGCCTTGCCAGGCCTTCGAGAAAAAGCAAAAAATTTCCCCTGTCATTCGTACAAAATATTAGAAGCCCGGCACTCTCTTCCCAATGACAATAAAATTCTTGTAATGACCCTCGGCCTGCTGATAAATTTCAGGGCGCTTGAACACTCCACATTCCTTCAACAAGGACAGACGAGATGAAAAGATTTAACCTTTTTGTGATGGGCCTTGTCATATCGGTGGTGTTGCTCCTTTTGGGCGGATATTACTACTTCCTTGTTCGGCCCCTTCCCATGTTGGACGGAGAATTGAAGATACCAGGGCTGAGAGCCCGGGTGGAAATCATCCGCGACAAATGGGGTATACCGCACATATATGCCACCAACGAGCACGATCTCCTCGTGGCCCAGGGATTTGTTCAGGCCCAGGATAGACTGTGGCAGATGGACCTCAACAGGAGAATGGCCCAGGGAAGGCTCAGTGAGATCTTTGGCCCACTGACCCTGGATGCCGACAAGCTGCTGCGCACCTTTGGCATCCGCGAAGCTGCAAGCCGCGACCTGGAAGTTTGTAAGGAGGAAGAATTGCAAGCGCTATTGTGGTTTGCAAAGGGCGTTAACGCATTCATCAGTCTCCACGAGAATCGTCTTCCTGTGGAATTCAAACTATTGGGTTATACACCTGAGCCTTGGTCGCCCGTGGATTCCCTGGGCTGGGCCAAGATGATGGCCCTCTCAGGGGGCAGGAACTGGGAAGAGGAAGTGGTAAGGATGCTAATCTCCCAGAAACTGGGCCCGGAGCGGGCAGCTACCTTGTGCCGGGGCTTTAGAAAGAAGATTCCTTGCACACTGGACTTTTCTCACAAACTCTCCTCTATATCTTCATGGAACCCCATCTCATCCCTCTTCATGCCCGTTTTTCCTGCTGAGGGTGGGAGCAACAACTGGGTGGTGGCGGGAAGACTTACTGAGACAGGTTCCCCGATCCTTGCCAATGACATGCACCTTCCTTTGCGGATACCTTCCATCTGGTACGAAATGCATTTGGTAGGGGGGAGATACAATGTGATGGGGCTCTCCCTGCCCGGGATCCCCCTCATCATTGCCGGCCATAACCAGGAGGTGGCTTGGGGAATCACATACGCCTATGTGGATGTTCAAGACCTCTACCTTGAAAAGGCCCACCCCCAAAAGCCTGACCACTTTCTCCATGACGGCAGATGGGTCAAGGCCCAGAAGCATCTAACACCTATAAAAGTGAAGGGGCGGGAAAGGCCTGTGGACTTTTGGGTTTGGAAGACTCATCACGGCCCTCTCATCTCACGGGTGGTGCCCCTACTGAAAGGACTGAAGCTCAATGTCTCTCTCAGGTGGAGTGCCCACGACCCTGGAATCAATGTGAGATCCCTTATAAAGATGAACTCAGCTTCCTCGGCCCGAGAATTCTCACAAGCTGCCCGCATATGGTGCGAGCCTGCCATCAACCTGGTATTTGCAGACAGGGCCGGGCACATCGGGTATGTAACAGGTTCCAGGATCCCCCTGCGCCACGAGGGACAGGGGCCTGTGCCGTCGGCAGGAGAGGACCCCGGTTTTGACTGGCAGGGTTGGGTGATGCCGGAGGAAAAACCTGGCCTGCTTGACCCTCCTCAAGGCTTCATTGCCACGGCCAATAACTGCACTGCACTGAACAGTTACCCCCACTATCTCGGTGTGGATTATGCTCCTGGCCACAGGGTGGCAAGGATAAGGGAGCTCATCTCCAGGACTGTACCTGTCTCCATCCAGGATTGCGCAAAGATGCAAGGCGACCTTAAATCCCTCCCCGCCCTGGAGTTCGTCCAGGCAATAAAAAGAGTAGCCCAACTTGCCTCATCCTCCCAAGGACTAATGCGCCACCTCGTGGGATGGGACGGGGCAATGGATTCGGGGAGCATGGGGGCCGCCATTTACAACGTCCTGTTCCAGAGGATGCTTTTCAACACCTTTGCCGATGAACTTCAAGGCCTGAGCCCCCTGTTTTTTGGAAAGGGCCTTACCCTCCTGGCTCACATGAATCGTTTTGCAAACCACTCCTGGAGCGCACTTCATCGGCTCGTAAACACCCCTGATTCTCCCTGGTTCGACGATGTCAGCACACCTCAGCGGGAAACACTGTCCCATGTGCTCCAAAAGAGCCTTGAAGAGACAGCAGAATTTCTTTCCAAAGAACTTGGGCAAGACCAGGGGGAATGGAGGTGGGGGAGATTGCACACCATGACCCTGGAGCACCCCTTGGGCAAGGTGGCCATACTCGGAAAAATATTCAACCTAGGTCCCTTTGAGGGCAGCGGGAACTTTCATACCATCAAACAGTCGGCCATTTCACCCGGCATGGATTTCAAGTTAAAGGCATGGGATGTGAGCAACCGCCATATCTACGACCTGGCCGATTGGGACCGCTCCATTGGCTGTATTGTCCCGGGCCAGTCAGCTCACCGTGCAAGCCCCCACTATTCAGACCAGATGGATACCTGGCTCAGGGTGGGTCACCATCCCCTGCCCTTCACCAGGGGCGCAGTGGAAAGCTCTGCAGCTCACACGCTGCTGTTGGTTCCTTGAGCACTGCCTTGACAAACCTACCAACTTGGACTAATTATAATTTTTTTGGGCCGGATACGTCTCCGAGCCCCTTATTTTTGCAGGATAATCTGAGTATAAAGCACAGGAAAAATCGTATGAACACCATAAAATCTATCCCTTACAGACCAGCCACCATTAGAGGAGGTTACACTGACAGAATCCTGGAAATTGATCTTGGTAGCCTGTCTGTCAATATCTTTAGAGTGCCGCCTGAATTTAGGGAAAAGTTTATAGGAGGCCGTGGTTACGCCCTGAAGCTCATATGGGACCGAACCAGCGCGAAAACCCGCCATCACAGCCCGGAAAACGTCCTGGTGTTTTCTGGGGGGCCACTTTGCAGCGAGCCGAGATTCCCTGGTACCGGCAAATTTATAGTTGGAACCATATCCCCTCTTACCGAGACCTTTGTGGACTCCAATGTTGGGGGGCATTTTGCACCCCTCATGAAGCTGTGTGGTTTTGATGCAATTGCCATAAGTGGAATCTCCTGCCGCGATGTGGTGATCCTGATCGACGGGGACAAAGGTCTGATAGAGATCTTGGAGGCGCCTCGCCTTGAGCAAGAGATAGAGTTGGGGGCTCTCTCTTACGGCCAGCGGGTCATGGAATTGATTCACGGGGGGGAGCTCAATGAAAACATTGCTGCAGTTACAGCAGGCATAGGTGGAGTCAACACCCGCTTCGGCATCATAAACAGTCTCTACTATGACCCAAGGCGGGGGAGATTGAGGGCAAAGCAAGCTGGCAGAGGAGGCACAGGCACTGTCATGCGTCTGAAGGGGGTGAGGGGGGTGGTGGTTCGCTCATCTTTGCCCCGCATAGGAGCAAACAACCCGGCTGACAGCAAGGGTGTAAAACAGGCTGGTGCAAAACTAAAGAAGGTGATAAGCCAGATGGACCCCCATCAGCTTCGCCTGTCGGCCTGGGGCACCCCTGTTCTGGTGGAATACATGGACAAATACCACCTCCTGCCGGTAAATAACCACCAGTACGGCCAACACCCTGATGCTCCCAAGGTCTTTGCAGATGTGTTTCTTCGCAAATACTTCACCAAGAAAGTCCCTGACGGTTGTTACCTGGGATGCAATCTGGCTTGTTCCAAAGGGGCCGAAGAGGTGACCCTCACCAGGGGCCCCATGGCAGGAAATAGGGTGGGGATTGATGGTCCTGAATATGAGACAGCGGCCGCGGTTACCGCCATGGGAGTTTTTGATCCCCAATTCGTGATGGAATACAACTGGTATTGCGACAATTACGGCCTTGACACCATCTCCATGGGAGTTACGGCCTCTTTTCTCATGGAATGTTATCAGCGCGGTTTTCTCACCCAACAGGATGTGGGCTATCCCCTGGAGTGGGGAAACATAGATGCCGCCGACAGATTGCTTCATGAGACAGCCCTGGGAAAAGGCTTTGGCAAGGTCTGTGCTTTGGGAGTCCAGAGGGCCAGAGTGTGGGTGGCCAAAAGATATTCGGAGCGCACCGGCATCCCTCTTGAGAGTGTCACAAGCGAAATTGCCAAATTTGCCATGGAGGTCAAAGGGCTGGAATTTTCCATGTACATCCCCAAGGAGTCTCTTGCCCAACAGGGAGGATACGGCTTTGCCCTCAAGGGACCCCAGCATGACGAGGCCTGGCTCATATTCATTGACCAGATTCACAGGGAACTTCCAACCTTTGAGATGAAGGCACAAGCCCTGAAATGGTTTCCATTGGTTCGGACCTGGTTCAATGCTGTGGGACTTTGCAAACTTCCCTGGATAGATGTGAGACACCCTGAGGCCGCTTCCACAGAAAATCCTAGCCAAAATTCTCCTTCCCTGGGCTACTATGTGGATTATCTGAACGCTACCGTCGGTACCAGTAAGACATTGGAAGACATACTGGAAGACTCTGAGCGCCTCTACATGCTCCAAAAGTTGATAAATCTTCGCCATGGAAAGGGCACTCGGGAACACGACCAAATTCCTACCAGGGCCCTGGGGCCTGCCTTTCCAAACGAATATCTCGCAAGGGAGGAATATTACGACCAGTGGCTCAAGGAGCGCCTGGACCATCAGAATCTACCTTCATCCATCGAAGAGCGCCAGAAGCTCGTTATTGAATTGCGCAGAAAGGATTACTCCAGACTGTGTGATGTGGTCTATCGGGAAAAGGGGTATTCCCCTGAAGGCATACCGCTGCCCCAGGAGGTGGAGCGACTGGGGCTGTTGGATGAGCAGGCAATGGAACTCCTTGAAGAATATGGAATGGAAGTAAGGGAGAGGATGCTTTCCAACTAAGCAGTGGAGGTGCCCATCACTATGGTGATATCAGTACACTTTCTTGGCGCACAACGCTCCATCACTCAGAAGAGGGAGCTCCGGCTGGCCGTAAGCGAGAGAGCACGGGTAATGGAAGTAGTGGAATATGTCCGAAAAGAGTTTCCAGGACTTTCCCTCAAAAATATCTCGGTCACAGTAAACGAAAAGATCACCTCTTTTGACCACCCCCTCAATCCCGACGACAGGGTCGCATTCGTCCCTCACATTGGAGGGGGGTAAATCTAACCTGCTCCCCTGCCCTCCAGGGGAAGCACCTTGGAGGTCTGTCTCCTTTCTCTTTTTGCAGCAAGCAACCTTTGGTCTGCCAGCCTGAGGACGGACTTATGGTCCCTGACCTCAGGTTCTTGGAGTGATGCAACCCCGAAACTGGCACTTAAAGGCACCGTTTGGCCATTTAGGCCCACAGGATTTTCTCGGAAATGGGTCCTGAGCCTGTCCACCAGCTTTTTGGCGTGAGCCAGTTCTGTAGATGGTAATATTATCACGAATTCATCACCAGCATAACGGGCCACAATATCACTCTTGCGGCATAGGGTTGAGAGGTAGGTGGCCGCTGTGAGGAGGAGTTGATCACCTGCATCATGGCCATAGGAATCGTTTATTTTCTTGAAATCGTCTAGATCCAGAAACACTACGCTCAGAGGGGTATTATACCGCAAGGCCCTTTCCACCTCCCTTTCCAGCACCTTTTCCATGACTCGGCGGTTCAAGAGCCCGGTAAGAGGATCCTTGCTGGCTGCAAGCCTGATCTTTTCATGGGCCACCACATTGGAGATACAGATAGAAACCTTTACCGCGAGCCTTTCCAGTAATGTGGTGTCCATGCCCGGCACATAGCGGTGGGGAGAGCCGTCCCCGTGATTCAATGTGCCTATTATCTCGCCGTCATGGGTTATGGGCACTATGGCAAGCGAGCGAATCAGGTAACTTTCTCCCTTGGGGAACAACTTGAAATATGGGGTGAGATCCTGGTTTATCAAGATGGGTCTTGCCTGGCTGCCGATTAGTGCAAGGAGGGTATCCCTGGAAATCACGTTCAGTCGCTGGCGAAGCAGCTCAGAGTTTTCGAGCTCTTCGAGCATGTCACCAATCTCGTTGTCCTGGATAAAGGTCATCCATACATAGGGGATGGCAAACTTCTCCCTGATCTCTGTGAGCAACCTCTCAAAGAGGTCTTTGAAATTGAGAATGGAGAGGATGCTCACTTCCACCTCAAAGAACTTGCGAGCCACCTCTTCATTCTCTTTCAATCTCTCCAAGATCTTATTCAGATCAGACATGGAATCCTTCTTGCCGGGTTAAATAGATGCTATTTTTAAGTCTGCTCAGGCAAGAACACTAAGAATCATAAGCAATAATTATGCCAGAGCACATTCGTCCTTGTGTTCTTGGTGTATTGGGAGCCTCACTATGAATGTGGTGCTCTTTGGCGTCGTCTCCATATCTATCTTCCCGTTGAGGAGGCGGATGATCCTGTGGGTGATATAAAGGCCTCTTCCTTCACCTTCTCCTTCCAGCAATTTGGCCTTGTCCTCTTCTGAGATCTGGCCAGTGTTTTTTATTTCTGCGCAGGCCCACTGGCCTTGGCGAAAGGTCCTGATACTCAAGCGCCCTCCCCTGTTGGGAATGGCCTTGGTGGCGTTGTTCAGGAGGTTATCAAAGACGCGCTCCAGATGGATCCTGTAACAGCACACCATGAGGCCTGTCTCAAAAGGCCCTTCCTCCAAGGTAACATTCTGCTTGAGCTGTTCCCTTATGGCCTCCTTGTTTATTTCAAAACGCCTGCGCAGTACCTGGCTCAGGTCCACCACCTGCTCCCGACCCACCTCATAGATGGAAAGGGCCAACTCCTGCATCCGGCT
>JALVMN010000284.1 GCA_027027005.1 Desulfobacterales bacterium
CCGGTCATGAGGAGCAGGTGGACCACCCACTGCATCCTGTCGGTGCACTCTCCAAATCTTTTTTGGGTCAAGAAATGAATTACAAAGGTCTTAAACTCGCTGACATACATCTGTAGAGGAATCTTGTTCTTGAGGTCTCCCATAACGAAACTGAAGCAACGCCAGGTGTTGGTGAGTAGGAAAAACGAGAGAATGGAGGCCATGATAAGGTCAGCGATCTCAAGGGCCGGAGCAGGCCATACTGAGTTCAGGTGGGCGTGTTCCATGTTGGGGTTGTCTGCATAGAAGATCCACATGGCCAACCCAATTAGCACTCCCAAGACCACGACTGAGATCACTTCAAACGCCTTGGAGGTATAGAATTTCTTGGAAAAACCGGTCCAGTCATACATGGAGGTAAGGTAGCGGCGCATCACCATCATGGTCTCGCCAGGGTCAGCCCCCCTAGGGCACTTGTCTGAGCAATCACCGCAGTAATAGCAAAGCCATGGCTCAGAACTGGTGAGAATTTTGTCCCTCATTCCCATCTGGGCATACTTGACCAATTTGCGTGGGAATTCATTCCCCTGCTCCGAAAGCGGGCAGATGGCAGTACAGTTTCCACAGTGAAAACACTTGCTGGCATCCTTGAGCCCGTACTTTTTCAGCTCCTGCATAAGACTAGGATCGATTTTGACGCTCATGCTCTTCCTCCCCGGTCACGTGGATTGCTCGCAATACCAACCATAAGGCTCCCAACATCCTACCAACCCTTGAATGGGTTGGGGCCTACCTCGTCTATCTTCTTTGCAAAATCGTCCAGGATTTCTGGGATCCTGTGGTAATCGATAATGGAAACCGTCTCAAACCTGACCCTGTCTGACTCAAGGGCCAATCGGTCAAGTGTCTCAGAGACCTTTCCAAGCCTTATGCTGGCCAGCTCACTGCCCTTGATAAAGTGGCACTGGTAGTCATCGCCGTGCTGGCACCCCAGAAGGAGGATGCCGTCGATACCCCTGGAAAGAGCGTCAGCAATCCAGATCAGGTTCATGGAACCCAGGCACCTCATGGGTACGACCCGGACCCAGGCATTGTACTTCATGCGGTTGATGCCCGCCATGTCAAGGGCCGGGTATGCGTCATTCTCACAGGCCAGCACAACTATTCGAGGCTTTTCCTCGTCTTCTTCAGGCACCTCTATGGCCTTCAGCATGTTGCCGATCATTGCAACCGAGTAATTCTTGAATGAAATTATCCTTTCAGGGCAAGCCCCCATACACACACCGCAGCGCCTGCATCGTGTGGGCTGGGGCAAAGGATTGAACTTCTCATCTTCATTTATGGCGCCAAACGGACACTCAACGGTGCAGCGTTTGCACTGGGTGCAGCGCTGCATTGCAAACTCGGGGTATGTCAGGTCCCCTGCCCTTGGGTGAACCGCAGCCCCCCTTGATGTGAGCTCAATACACTGGATGGCCTTCATAACGGCACCGGCCGCATCCTCGGCCGCAGAGGCCACTCCCATGGGCCTCCTCACGCATCCTGCCATGTAAATCCCGGTCCTCCTGGATTCATATGGAAAACAGATGAAATGTGAGTCCGGAAAATCATACTTGAGCGCAGGCACCTCAGGCCCCTGCCTGTACTCCAGGTTGAGGATGTTGGACCTCCTGATCACATCCAGAGGAACTTCGATCTCTTCTTCCTTTTTCTCCTCTTCCTCTTCCTTTTCTTCCTGGGTGATGTCCGGGCCAAAAGCGGTTACAGGGACCATGCCCGTGGCAAGCACCACAAGGTCTAGGTCTTCAAGGATAACCTTCTCACCCAGGACCTCGTCCTCAGCCTCAACAGTAAGCCTGCCGTCAGAAGCCACCACCTCCGGGTCCTGGCACCTAATGAATATGACGCCTTCTTCTTGAGCTTTCCTGTAAAGGTCTTCGGCCTGCCCAGGGGTCCTCATCTCTTTAAAGACCACATAGACCCCAGCTTCAGGGTCCTGGGCCTTTATCTGGAGGGCCTGCTTCAGAGAGGCAACGCAGCACACGGTGGAGCAATAAGGGAGGTGGTTTGGATCCCTTTGACCTGCGCACTGCAAAAAGGCCACATTCTTTACCGCCCCACCGTCACTGGGCCTGGTGATCTGGCCGCTGCCGAACTTCTCCTCAAACATATAATTTGTTATCACATTGGGAGAGGCCCCGAACCCCAGTTTTTCGTCCAGTTTTTCAGGATCATAAGGCTTCCAACCCGCGGCAACCACTATGGCTCCTATCCTGTGTTCCGAAGTGGAGCCATTTTGCTTGATGGTCACACTGAATACACAGGGACCTCCTGATGTCTTTTCCACCTGGGCCCCTGTGTAAACCGTGATCTTGTCATTGTTTTGGACCTCATCGATGAGCTGCTGGATGTCATTGTCTTGGAGACCCTTATAGGGAAATGTGGCAATCTTGCCCACCTTTGCCTGGAATCCACCAAGTTGGGGGGCCTTTTCCACCAGGACCACATTGCGCCCGGCCTTGGCAGCCTCCAGGGCACTGGTGAGCCCAGTTATTCCCCCTCCCACCACCAGGATGTCTCCGGAGAGCTCTTCTTCTGGTTTAAAGGGCTCGGGCAACTCCATGTCGTTCACCTTGGAGGCACTCATCCGTATGTAGTCCTCTGCCATCATCTGAGTATCCTCGTCCCCTGGGGGATGAGTCCAGACCACCTGCTCCCTCAAGTTCACCCTGTCAACTATACAGCCCTCAAAATTAAATACGTCATACATCACCCTGGGTGAACAAGCGGCTATAATTATGGTGTTGACCCCTTCTGATGAAATATCCTGCTTGATCAGCTCCACCCCTTCCTGGCTGCACAGCATAGAATGGGTCTTGCATATGGGGATACTGTTCTCTTCAGTTACCACATTGCTGAGCTGATCTATGTCCAGGGCATCTCCAATGCCACATCCCGTGCAAATGTAGGCTGCGAGTTTCTTTTCCATTGACTACCTCCTGGCGATGGATTGAATGGCTTTTAGGGCTGCTGCCGTACCATCCTGGACCGACTCTTGCACCCCAACCGGCGTCCTGGTGCATCCGGCCGCATAGATTCCAGGATATGCCCTCTGGGAGGCAATAAACCCGTAATCATCGTAAGGGACCTCCAGGGGCAGTTTTACCTCTGAGGTATTGGGCTGCATGCCAGTGGCAAGCACCACCATGTCCACGGAAACTTCCTGAAGGGACTGGGCAGTGGTATCCTCCACGGTCAAGAGGAGTTGGTCACCTTCAGGGGCCCTCTCCACCTTTGCCACCTTGCCCTTGAAGAACTCCACATTCTCCCTTTCCTTTGTCATGTTGTAAAAGTCTTCCATCCTGTCAGTGGCCCTTATGTCTATATAAAAGATATAGACCTTAGCATCAGGAATTTGATCCAGGACATAATTTGCGTGTTTCATGGAGGCTAGGCAACATATGCCAGAGCAAAAGGGAAGATGGTTCTCATCCCTTGAGCCCGCACACTGGACAAAGGCCACACTCTTGGGAGGCTCGCCATTGGATGGCCTCAGAATCTTCCCCTGGGTAGGTCCTGACCAGGAAGCCAACCTCTCCATCATCACATTGGTAATTACATCAGGATACTGTCCAAACCCGTAGGTTTCCAGGTTGTTTGCATCATAAGGCTTCCATCCAGTGGCCCATATTATGGCCCCCACTTTTAGGTTGAGGGTCTTGGGCTGATCTTCCAGGTCAATGGCGTCATAAGGACATGCCTCTTTCACCTTCTGGGCCTCGTCACTGCTCACCAAGGAAGGGTCCAGGACATAGCGCATGGGAAAGGCCAGGACATGGGGCAGATATGCTGCCTTTATCTTATCCATGCCGTAATTGAACGGGTTTTCTATCTCCAGGCTGCAGGCCTCTTCACACT
>JALVMN010000285.1 GCA_027027005.1 Desulfobacterales bacterium
CTCGGCAGGGAGGCCCCTGCCCCTAGCCGAGGTTAGGCTTGTGGATGATTATGACCGGCCTGTGGAGGTAGGGCAGGTGGGCGAGATAACCATGAGGGGCCCAATGGTCTTCAAGGGGTACTGGAATCTTCCCGAGGATAATCAATACACCTTCAGGGATGGATGGCACCACACAGGAGACCTGGGCCGGTTTGATGAAGACGGGTTTCTCTGGTATGCAGGTAGAAAGGCCGAAAAAGAGCTTATAAAACCAGGTGGTGAGAATGTATATCCAGCAGAGGTTGAAAAGGTGATCCTGCAGCATCCCTCTGTGGAAAAGGTGGTGGTCTTTGGAGTGCCTGACCCCAAATGGAAGGAAGCCATAAAGGCGGTTTGTCAACTTAAGCAGGGCGCAACTCTGGAGGCCCAGGAGTTGATAGACTTTGTGGGTGAGCGCATCGCAAGATACAAGAAGCCCAAGTATGTGGAATTCGTCTCTGAAATCCCTGTAAAAGAAGATGGCTCACCAGACAGGGACAAGGTCAAAGAGCTTTATGCCGCTACATAGCCCACTTGAGGAGTGAGGCGCCCCATGTTAGGCCCGCTCCAAAGCTTACCAAGAGTAAGTGATTGTTTTTCTTTAGAAGGCCGCCTCTGTTGGCCTCGTCGAGGGCTATGGGGATGGAGGCAGAGGAGGTATTTCCGTACTTTTGAAGATTGGTATAGACCTTCTTTATGGGAATGTTCAGCTTTTTTGCAAAGGCCTGAATGATTCTAATGTTGGCCTGGTGGGGAATGACGTGGTGGATTTGTGCGGATGAAAGCCCATTGTGTTTCAGTGCCTCCTCGGCAATCCCTGCCAGGCATTCCACGGCCTTTTTGAAAAGCCTGTTTCCTTCCATCTTCAAGAAGAAGCTTTTTCTTCCGACCCCTTTGAGAAGTGGGGGCACATAGGCCCTTCCTTCAGCAGAGTAAAGTAAATCCCCAAAGGAACCATCAGACCTGATATGGGTGGAAAGAATGCCGGCCCCATCTTGGGCCGTCCCTAGTACCACTGCTCCTGCCCCATCTCCCAGGAGAACGCACGTACCCCTGTCTTTCCAGTTGATTATGGATGAGAGGCGTTCCACCCCCACCACCAGGGCATTACTGGATTGACCGAGCCTGATGGCATTATCTGCCA
>JALVMN010000286.1 GCA_027027005.1 Desulfobacterales bacterium
CCCTTCGAAAGGATTCCGCATGGTCCAATGGTGGCAGGGCAGAAGGGTGATTCTCAGTCGCCCCTGTTCATATGTTTCAAACCAGTCTAGAGAGGTGGTCCTCTTCATGCCGAATTTATGGAGCAAGTCTTCATAGCCCAAAGGGGCGATAACATGGGGAGATGGGGCAAGAAGGGTAAGTGATTTGCCGTCCAGGTGGTCGTAGTGGCCATGGGTAATGAGTATATGGTGGGGTTGGGGCATTGATGAGATGCCATCCCGAAGGGGGCTGAAGTCCTTTATAAAAGGAAAGAGGCCAAAAAATACAGGGTCAACCAGTATGTATCTACCACTGTCTTTTATGAGCACTGTGGCGTGCCTTATGAAGGTGATGGAAAGACCAGAGGCACCTTTGATCCTTTCCCAGTCAATGACCACGGGTTTCACCCTTTCGTATTTATAAAGGTGAGAAAAGTGGTTCTTTGCAATCAGCTTCCAGTAAAGCAGGCGCCACAGACTCCCGTGTCTCCTGACAGGGGGTTGAGCCGGGTTGCCCCGGCCTCGGTCATCCAAGAGAAAAGGATTGATAAACCTACCTCTTCCGTGGTGAAGCTTTCTTTGGGTGAGCTCTCGCAGGGTTAGGTCCAAAGGGGGCGGCTCCTTGTGAGCAGAGCTATGGAATACAGTGGCCGTAGGATTGCCAGACGTAAAGTGCTCTACCGCGGCCTTAGCTATTTCCTGGGGCAGATATCCAGAAAGGGATGGCCTTGGAATCAGTGCCCCTCCCACGAAAAGAATTAGATTCTGGATAAATCTGCGGCGATCCATGGGCTCTCCTTTTGCGGAGGCGGCCTGATAAGTCCACTTTGAAGAGCGCCCTTTGGAGCAGGCAGGGAGTCTAAAAGGATTCCTATTCCTTGTTTCGTTTCTTGACCAGTTCTATGAACGCCTTTAAACTCTCCTCAGAGCCGAAAGCCTCCTTGTACAACTGCTCGCTCCAGATGGAGAGCCCCATCCTGAAGATCTGATGAATTACTTCATCGGCCTTTTCAGGCCCTTGAACCTTTAGTATCTGATAAAGGAGTTCGTCGGGAACCCTGATGGGATAGACGGCTGTGGGGGCCTTGGAGTCATCCTTCAGGTACTCCTGGACATTCTTGAGGATCCTGAGATTCATGTATTTTTTTTTGTATTCTTCCTCATTCATTTTCTTATATTGTTTTTCATTTTTTAAAAAAGCATAGAATGAAACCACCTCAAAGTCAACACTCACAAGGCAAGTACAGAGGGGTAGAGGCATGTTCGTAAGTGCTGAACACGAAAAAAATCTCCGTAGATTTTTGTCTGAGTGGGCCCAGGATCAGCAGGGGGTCAAAAAGGCGTTCCTGGAGTTGATGGAGATCTTGGGGTGCCAGGATGGGACCAGATTTTCATTCCACGAAAGGGGAGGGGTGAGTTATTCTTTGAGAGCCCATCCCCCTGAAGGCGAGAGAGGGCACAGGCCCTATTATGCGCTCATCGATGTGGTGGAAGAGGCTGGAGGAGAGAGGTGGCTCTCTGTCTGTTTTTATGGCGATGAGGTCACAGACCCTGAGGAGATGGGCAACCTGATACCCAAAGGCCTGCTGGAAGAAGACGGATATTGCTTTGATGTGGATGGCTATGATGCAGGCCAGATCAAATACCTAAGGGCCAGGATCGAAGAGGCTTATACAAGGGCCATGGCACGGGCTCAGGCCAAGTAGCGTAGCATCAGGGGTATGGCCACAAAGGTGCCAAAGGAGCTTCCCAAGTTTGTAAGCACAACCACCAGGAGGATACGCGTTATCTTGTTTCTCCAAAAGCCCTTGATAGTGGTAATATCATTGGGGAGGGCCTCAAAGTCCTTGACCTTCGGCCTTCGCAAGAAAATCTCCACAAGGCCTGCCACCCAGCCTGCTGCCACCATGGGATTCAAAGAGGTGAGTGGAGAGGCCACCATTGCCGCAACTATGGTCAGGGGATGGGCAAGGGCAGTTGCAGCCCCCAATCCGGAAAACAGGGCATTTGCCAAGATCCACCACTTGAGCATCTGCCCCCCTACAGAACGGCCCGCCACAAAAAAACCAGAGGCGATCAAGCCCACGATAATCAAGGGGATAGCCCATTTGAAGATAGAGGCGAGCCGCCCCTTGCGCCCAGTTTCTTCCAGGGGACGGATGTCTATCTGGTGATGGATCCATTTACGGATGCCGGGCACGTGTCCTGCCCCCACCACTGCCACTACCTTTTGGCCGGGGGCTGTGGAAATCTTGTGGGCCAGGTACTGATCCCGCTCGTCTATCAACACGCGCCTTAGCTGAGGCAACTCCTTTCCTATCTGGGAGAGGAGATTTTCCAGAATATCAGTAGACTTGAGCCTTTCCACATCTTCCTTGGTAATCTTTTCAAGCTCCTTTTCCGATGAAAATAGGCCCAGGAACAGCTTGAGCTTGCTCTTGAAATCCATGGCCCGCCATGCCCTGGTCAGCGTCACCTTCACGTCTCTATCGGCAAGTACAAGCCGGGCCCCGATTTCGTGGGCAGCCTCAATAGCAGCAAGGAGTTCCTGGCCAGGTTTTACCCCCAGTTTTTCACCTATTCTTTTTTGATAGGAAAAGAGCGCGAGGTTGGAGAGCAGCAGAAGGGCCTTTTTCTCCTTCAATATTTTTAATAGATCTGTCTCTTGCCATTTATCCCTTTCCACCAGGGCCTTATACCGGGCCTGACACAATTCCACGCAAACCGTATCCGGACATTCTTCCTCCACGACCTTCTTTGCCTCCTCCACACTTGCCTTGGATACATGTGCCGTGCCCAGGAGCACAATCTCTTTGCCGTGGAGGTTTATCCGGGAGATCTGCTTGTTGTTTGGCATATTCTCTGTTTGCCCTCTGAAGTGGTTTTGGTCATAATGGCGTTGTCTGGCCAAAAGCGAGCTATTATCACAGGCTTTCTGTTTTTCCAAGCCTGGAGGGCCTAAGGTGGAATGGTTGACATGAACCTCAAAGGCGATTCAATGAAAATGCCTGCCAGCATATCCTCGCTCCTGAGAGATGGTGTTTCAAGGGGGGTGTATCCCGGGGCGGTGCTACTGGTCTGGCAAAAGGATTTCGGTCTGGCATCCGAGGCAGTGGGCCGGGCATGCATGGAACCAGAAGTGGTGAATATGGAGGAGGATACCATTTTTGACCTTGCCTCCCTGACCAAGCCTCTTGTCACAACCCTTGTCATAATGAAACTGGTGGATAGGGGTGAATTGAGACTGGATTTCCCCCTGGACGAACTGCTGGACAGAGAGGTCCCGGATGAAAAGAGAAATATCACACTCCGTAATCTCCTGAGCCATAGCGCCGGTTTTCCTCACTGGAGACCTTTCTATGAGATGTTTCCCCTGCTCAACGGGGGCCAAATGAAGGAGGAGGCAAGAAACTGGCTCATATACTCTTGTCCTCTGGAACATGAGCCGGGATCAAGAAGTCTTTACAGCGATCTGGGCTACATGATCCTTGAGTGGGTGGTGGAGCAAAGGACGGGGCAGGATTTAAGTGCCTGCTTCCGGGAACAATTCTCTGGGCCTCTTGGCCTTCATTCCCTTTTCCTCTACCGCAGAGACGCCCCTCTTGGGTACCCTGAAGAGAGGTTTGCAGCAACAGAGAGGGTCAATCGCCAACCAGCGGATGTGTCAGGGATCCAGGGGGCAGGGTGGCAGAAGAGGGTGTTGCGTGGGGAGGTGCACGATGAGAATGCCTTCGTTATGGGGGGATATTCAGGCCATGCTGGCCTTTTTGGAACCGCTTTTGAGGTATTTCGGGTTGCACACCTATTGATGGAGCACTATCTTGGAGAGCGCGATGACTGGTTCAGGCCCGAGATCGTAAGGGAATTTTTTTCCA
>JALVMN010000287.1 GCA_027027005.1 Desulfobacterales bacterium
CGGTCTACAAAAACATGCCTGCCGTTTTGCCAGGCCAAAAGCTCATCCTTGCCTTGAGGCTTTCGCCTTTCAGGAACTTCAACAATCCTGGAGGCCACGACTTTGTGGGTTTTATGCTTAGAGAGGGGTTTTCGTGTAGTGGGTACCTAAGCGATGGTCGCTACATATTGCTTTTGGGAGAACCCGGCTTTTCCAGGCCCAGGGCCATGCTGGAGCAGACCAGGAGCGAGTTCAGGCAACTAATCGAGGAAGAGAGCAGGGACGCCAAATCAGGGGCTCTCATGGTGGCCTTAACCCTGGGTGAGCGACACGCACTGGATCAGGAAATTCGAGACTCTTTTCTCAAGACCGGAGTAGGTCATTTGCTTGCTGTATCAGGGCTTCACATGGGGATGATTGGGTGGCTTTCTTTCATTATCACAAAGACGGTGCTCTCCTTTTTCCCTTATCTAACCCTGAGGTTTGACATACGCAAGGTGGCGGCCATCCTCACCGCAGTGCCCATATTGGCCTATTGTGGTTTTTCAGGATTCCAGACCTCTGCCGTAAGGGCCATGATAATGGCATATGTCTTTTTGGGAGCCATGGTGCTTGGAAGAGAAAATGACCTTTGGTCAAGTCTTTCACTGGCTGCCCTTTTGCTACTTGCCATGAATCCCCAGGCACTCTTTCAGGCCTCTTTTCAGCTCTCCTTCCTTGCCGTCTCAGGCATACTTTGGCTTGGCATTCCCGCCATTAGATGGATTGATGGGGTAATTAAAGCAAGGGTCTCATCAAGAGGGGCAAGCTTGAACACAGTGCTCTATATACTGAGGCTTTTATGTGTTTCCATCATTGCCTGGATTTTCCTCTTCCCAGTGGTGGCCTTTTATTTTCATCAGATCTCTTTGATAGGGGTCTTTGCAAATACAGTGATTATCCCCATTGTCGGGCTTTGGGTATTGCCGGCAGGGCTTTTTTCTGCCACGCTTTCCCTCTTTTCAGATACCCTTTCAGGACACCTGCTCGCCTTTGGAACCTTGGGAGCCCATCTGGTCCTCACCCTCGTGGAGCGGCTTTCCCAAATCCCCCATGCAAGTTTTATTGTGCCCAAACCCAACTGGCTGGAGCTAGCAGGTTTTTATCTCTTGCTCTTTTCCATTTGGGGCCTGTGGAAGCATCGCAACAGGCTGGCACTGACTGCTCTGGCCTTCACACTGGGGTTTTGGGTCGTGGATGTGGGCTATTGGGTGTGGAGGGTTAAGCTCAGGGATGGACTCCATGTGACTTATCTGGATGTAGGGCAAGGAAATGCCACCTTGGTGGAGCTCCCCAAGGGAAAGAAACTGCTCATAGATGGCGGAGGATTTAGGGGGAGTGACTTTGATGTTGGCCGTTCGGTTGTAGCCCCATTTCTCCTCTCCCAGAAGATCCTCAAGGTTCATTACCTAGTGCTAAGCCATCCTCAGGCGGACCATATGAGGGGTCTTGTGTTTATTGCAAGACACTTCAGCCCAGAGGAGTTCTGGTATAACGGCCAAAACGTAGATGATCATGTCTTCCAGGAGTTATTCTCCACGCTGAGAGGGCAAGGCGTAAGAATCAAAGGGCCTTCAGGGCTTTTACGCCCCTTTTCCCTGAATGGTGTGCTGGTTCAGGCCCTTCATCCACTGCCAGAGACCGTGGAAGGCCTGTTTCCCTTGCACAGCAATAATGCCTCCCTGGTCCTGAAGTTGAGCTTTAATGGTGTAGGATTTCTCTTCCCCGGCGACATTGAAAGAGAGGCCGAAGAGAGGCTTGTGGAGGAAAAGGCTGGCGCCCTGGCCTCTCATGTACTACTGGTCCCCCACCACGGAAGCGATACCTCCAGTCATTCCGCCTTTATAAGGGAAGTGAGGCCTTTGCTTGCCGTAATCTCGGCCAGGGATTACAGGGGTAATTTTCCCCACAAGAGGGTGCTCACCACCTTGAGGGATGCAGGCTGCCTGATTCTAAGGACTGATCACCACGGCGCCGTCACAGTGAAGGTCTCTGGAGGGAAGCTGGTGGTGGAAAGTTTCTTAAAAGGCAGGATGGATGAAAGGAGCTTGTCTGAAACCCTTGATTTTCATCACTGGAGCAGCTATGATTCCAGGCCAAGGTCCAGAGAATTCTGATAAATGGGCCTGATCACAGATCAACACCAATTGAATGCCATTTCCCATGTTGGTGCCAGACCATAAAGCCAAGGATGTCTTTTTGAGCGAGGTGTTTTTCTATTTTTACGCTGACCCTTGCCCATGGCAAGGTGGGGGTTAGCGCAACCGTTTGACTCCCTTCACAAAAAGGCCATGGGCAAAATCCCATGGCCTTTTTGTTTTGGGTTAACCCGAGGGAGGCCTTAAGGAGGTAAAAGGAGATGCAGGGCAGGTGGAAAGAAATCTATGAAGAGAGAAGGGTTTCCCTGGAGCAGGCCATCAGCACGGTGCGGCGAGGGGCCAAGGTATTCCTGGGGACGGCCTGTGGTGAGCCGCAATACCTGGTAAAAGGCCTCATGGACATGGCCGACCGGCTAAGCGATGTCCAGATATTACATTTTGTGACCTTGGGAGATGCTCCCTACACAGAGAAAAGATTTGATACCCGCTTCAGGCACAATGCCTTCTTTGTGGGGCCCAACACCAGAGAGGCCATAAATCAGGCAAGGGCCGACTACACACCCGTATTTATCTCCGAGCTTCCGGGCCTTTTCAGAAAGGGGATCATCCCCATTGATGTGGCCCTGATCCAAACCACCCCCCCTGACCAGCACGGCTTTGTGAGCCTGGGAATCTCAGTGGATATAGTAAAGGCTGCTGCCGAATCTTCCCGGGTGGTAATAGCGCAGGTCAACCCTAACATGCCCCGCACCTTGGGTGATACTTTCTTGCCAGTGGAAAAGATAGACTACTTTGTGGAGCACGAAACTCCCTTACCCCTGTTCCACTATCCTGAACTGGACCAGGTAGGAGAAAAGATAGCCAAGAATGCAGCCCGTCTGGTACGGGATGGGGACACCATCCACATCGGCTATGGACACATTCCATATGGCGTGCTCCGGTTCCTCCAAGGCCACAGAGACTTGGGCGTCCATACAGAGGTCATATCAGATGCCTTTGTGGACCTGATAGAATCAGGGGTGATTACGGGTGAAAAAAAGAGCCTCCACAAGGGAAAGCTTGTGTGTAGTTTCTGTATCGGGACTGAAAGGGTATATGATTTCGTAAAAGACAATCCCCTCATAGAATTCCATCCTGCCGAATATGTCTATAATCCCCTCGTAATTGCCAGAAACCGGCGCATGGTATCCATAGGAAGCGCCCTGGAGGTGGACCTCAGCGGTCAGATATGTTCAGAGTCCAAGGGGTTTCATTTCTACAGCGGGATCGGCGGGAGGCTGGACTTCATCAGGGGGGCGGCCATGTCAGAGGGGGGCAGGTCCATTGTGGTGCTCCCTTCCACTACCAGGGACGGGACCCAGTCCAGGATAAGGGCCCACCTTCAAGAGGGGGCAGGTGTGGTGGCCACCAGGGGGGATGTACAATATGTGGTAACGGAGTTTGGCATTGCCTACTTGCATGGAAAGTCGGTTAGAGAAAGGGCCATGGCACTCATCAACATTGCCCATCCCAAGTTTCGTCAAGGACTTTTGGACAATGCCAAGAAGCATGCATATGTGTATCCTGACCAGATCTTCATCCACACAGAGGTGCATGCCTATCCTGAACAGGAAGAGATAAAGGTTGAGCTAGCAGATGGAACCCAGGTGACCATTCGCCCCATAAAGCCCACTGACGAGGTCCTGCTCCAAGACTTTTTCTATTCACACTCAGAAGAGAGCATCTACAGGAGGTATTTTCGCTCA
>JALVMN010000288.1 GCA_027027005.1 Desulfobacterales bacterium
TCCTCTGCCTCAGCTCTTCCTTCATGGCCCGGATTTCCTTTCGTATGTCGGAGTGGCTCTGTATGGTCTGGATTACTTCATAAGGGTCGCTGGTGTCACAATGGGCCTGAGGAAGGAGGTCTTCGATGGAGGCCACCAGTTGCTCCCACCGCTTTTTCAAGTAAGAGCCGGTCCGTTTTTGCTGAAATGCTGCAAAGGAGCGCTCAAGGAGCTCTTTGATCTGCTCCGGCCTCTGGGACAAGAGCAGGTTAAGGGTCATGGAGAAGTTGATATGGATCTGGCTTCTCAGGGGCTCGGGTGGAGAGTTTTTCAGTTCGGCGATCAATTCGGGATCCTGGTGAAGCCCAGGTATAATGAGGACAAAACCCACCTGATCCTTGCCCCTCCTTCCAGCCCTCCCCGTCATCTGATGGAGTTCTGTTGCGGTGAGCTCCACAAACTCTCGACCGTTATACCTGTCACTCTGGACCAGGACCACTGTCCTTGCAGGGAAATTGACCCCTGCTGCCACAGTGGAAGTGGAAAATATGGCCTCCAGATACCCCTTGTTCATCATCCTCTCTATGAGAACCTTCCAGTAAGGGAGCTGGCCCCCGTGATGTGAGGCAACAAGGGAATTAAGTAGGTGCTCCATCTGGCGGTGGCCCATCAGGTGAGGATACTGTTTCAAAAAATCGGCCACATCACGGGCAAGTGCCTCTTTTAGCTCTTGGGCGTTCTCAACAGGTGGGCAGGTCCGGAGGGCCCTGTCGCACTCCACCCTGGACTTGAGAAAGAAGATGGCAGGAAGCAGGTCCAGTTTCCTCATGACCCTGATGATGGCGCCAAAATCAATACGCTCACTCCTTCGGAATCTCTTTGGCTGATGGGAAGAGAGGAACTTTTTTACCCTCGGCGTGAGCCCCCTTTTGCCAATAAGGGGGACCACCAACCCATCTGGAAACAGGAAGAGCATCTCCAGAGGCACTGGCCTCTCGTAGGCCTTCACCACCTTTGTCTCCTGGCCCCTGATGTGGGCAAGCCATTGGGCTATCTCATCTGCATTGGAGATGGTAGCAGAGAGCAGGAGCAGCTTTACCCTGGAGGGGAGATATATCAATACCTCTTCCCATACCACCCCCCTGTCCGGGTCGCTGAGATAGTGGGCCTCGTCCATTACCACGAGATCCGCCTTGATGCTTACACCCTCATACATTGCATCATAGAGCTGATTCCGCAGGATCTCTGTGGTCCCAACAATCACGGGGGCGTCAGGGTTCTCCTTTCTGTCGCCTGTGATAATCCCACAAACCAAGGCACCGAATTCACCACAAAATTCTTGATAGATGGAATTGGAAAGGGCCTTCAAGGGGGAGGCGTACCATACCCTCAGACCTTCTTGGAGACATTGGTGAATAGCCTGGATGGCTATCCAAGTCTTGCCGGCCCCTGTAGGGGCGCTGACCAATACGTCCGAATCCTTGAGGGCCTCCAGGGCCTCCAGTTGAAAAGGATCAGGCCTGAAGGCCTCTGGCTTTGGCACGCCTATCCTCTTGAAAATTGGCCTGAGCGAAGGGTCTATGCGCGGCTTTTCATAGGAGGTGCCAAAAGGTCTTCTGCTTTTTCTCCCCCATTTCTTTCGAGCCATAGTATCAGGGGGGCCTCCTCTCTGAGCTGGAAAACGGCATTATGCCATCAGCTCGCGGGCCAGGAGGTCCATGTCATCCACATGCCCTTCCATGATCCCGGGGAGATCCAATCGAGCGGTCTCTTTGCGCAGGCTGTCCAGTTCTGCGCCGAAGCCCCAAGCCAACCTGAGGGCATTGCCATAAACCTTTTCAGCGGTCTCCCTTACAAAAGATCGGGCTGCCGCCATCATGAATTCCCTTGACCTGCCCTGCCCTCCATTATAGGTAGAGGCCTTCTTGCAAAGCGATTCTGCCACTTCACACCAGGTCATCATGTCGGCCAGGAGGAACATGGCATGCTGTTGACGGGTGAGCTTGTGTTTTCTAGCATCCAATATGGCCCTGTTGGTAAGCCTGATAGCCTGGGCAAGGCCCTTTGAGCCTGTCTCTGGGGAAAGGGAATCCAGCCCGGAGGCCATATTTTCGTAGTAGCCGCCCTTGGAGCGCACCGTCTCACGCAGTCTGAAGGTGGAAATGATATTTCGCTGTATCTCGCTGGTACCCTCGTAGATGGTCAATATCTTCACATCCCGCTTGATTTTTTCCACCTCGTATTCCCGCATGTACCCGTAGCCGCCAAAGGCCTGGATACCGTCGTTGGCCATGGCATCTCCAGCCTCTGTAGCAAAGTATTTGGCAATGGAGCCTTCCACCTCCAACCCTTCCTCACCAGAGTCCAGCCTTTCAGCAACGTATTCTATGTAAGCGCGGGCAGCCTCCAGTTGAACAGCGTGAGGCACCAGAAGCTTGTGGGTATAACCCTGCTTTTGTGCAAGGGGGGAACCGAACTGGATCCTCTCTTTGGAATATTTCACCGCCCTCTCAAGGGAGGCCATGCCTCCCCCAAGGCCAAAGGTAGCAACCATAAGCCTGGTATAGCCAAAGACCTTGTTTGCCTGCTTGAGGCCCTGGCCCTCAACCCCGCCCACCAGGTCTTCCACAGGCACGTAGAGGTCTTCGAGCGACAAGGCACAGGTGTCCGAGGCCCGGATACCGTGCTTGTCTTCGTGTTTTCCCGGCACAAGCCCCTCGGCCCCCTTTTCCACGATGAAAAAGGATGGCCCTCCGGGGGTGTTGGCAAGGATTGTATAGAGGTCTGCCACACCGCCGTTGGTGATAAACTGCTTCTGGCCGTTTATCTTGTATCCCTTTACATTTCCGGCTTCGTCTCTTACCGGTTCCGCCTTGGTCTTTAAGGCCTGGACATTGGAGCCGGCCTCGGGCTCTGTAACACCATAGGCCACCACAAGCCCCTCTTCGGCGATCTTTCGGATATACTTTTCTTTTTGCTCCTGGGTTGCCCCCACTCGGATGGGATCCATGCCCAAGCATATGGCAAGGAAGGATGTGGCCACAGCCAGGTCCATCTTGGCCATGCGCTCCGACACAATGGCGATCTCACGGGCTCCTGCCCCCAGCCCGCCATACTCCTCCGGGATAAAGATAAGATGAAGGGCCACTTCCGGGCCGAGCATGAAACGAATCAATTCTTCAGGAAATTCCCCTTCCCTGTCCATCTCCAACTTGGTCTCTAAGGTGACCTTTTCCCGCTCCAGCTTGTCAATGGTATCCAACACCATGGAAAGCACTTCGGGGTCCATCCTGGATGCCTCACTCATTCCTTTTTCCCTCCTGTTCAAAAATTATTATATTATTCATAGCATGAATTATTTTGCATTGCCAACATTTTGCCCCGCCTTTCCCCTGAAAATTCCAAAATCCCCAACTGTATCTAGTTTCTTTCGCGAGAAAGTCGGTCTCTGTGGAGCTAGTCAATGGGGTTCTCAATAAAAAGCCTCCGGCTATTCCCTCCTGATGCTGGCTAGAAAAAGCATTTTCAATACCTACCTACAGTTGACAAGGACAGGGCGCTCCTTCTAAACTAGAAGCCTCATTGTCGGGAGGTCGTCCTATTCCATTATTCCATCTCATACAAGGAGGGAGAGTCATGATTGCGAGGAAGATTTCTGTGGGGTTGTTGGGCATTTTCATCTTAATCGGGCTTTTGAGCCCTGTGGCCATGGCTCGAGAGCCTGTGAAATTGGGATTTATTTACATCCTTTCAGGACCGTTTGCCACTTATGGAGAGTTTGCAAAGAAAGGCGCACTCATGGCAGTGGATGAGATCAACAAATCAGGCGGGATCCTGGGGAGACGTGTTGAGGCCTACTTTGAGGATT
>JALVMN010000289.1 GCA_027027005.1 Desulfobacterales bacterium
CTTCTAAGCAGTTCCTTTGCCCCCAGATCCCAGCCGTCGCTCAGAATCACCACCAAGGTCCGCCCGGTGAGAAGTGAGGGCCCGTATCTCTGATTGAATTGCTGCAGCGAAAAGCCGATCCTGGTGCCTCCTGCCCACTGGTCCACCTCGCCGGGCAACTTCTCCAGCACTTGCTCAATGTCCAGGTGATGAATCAGGTGGGTGATTCGAGTTAGAGTGGTGGAAAACACAAACACCTCTGCCCTAGCGCCCACCCCCCTTAGCCCCAGCAGGAAAGGAATCACGAACCTGGCATACCGCTCCATTGAGCCGCTCACATCGGCCAGCACCACCAGGCGCCTCAACCTCTTTCTCCTTTCCCTGTAAAAGAGTTCCAGGGGCAGGCCGTGGAACTTGAGGCTCTTTCGCATCATATGGCCGAAATCCAGCCTCCGATCCCGCCTGGGGGTTCGCCTCAAGCGCCTTGACCTCTCGGGCTTGAAGTGGGTGAGCATACCCTTGATGGCGAGGCGGGCCGCCTTCACGTCCTGTTTGTCGAAGTGGGCCAGGTCCTTTGACTCAATGTGGGACACAGGGCTATAGGCCACCCCTTCCATCCACAACCGGACTTGCTCTTGTTCCCCTTCTTCGTCGGCGCTCTCGGTCAGCGGCTCGGGCATCTCTGCCACATCAAAGCCATCTGGCGGAGCTGTGGGTGGGGCAGGGTCCTGGGATGAGGCTTTCTCCTGGGGGGGTGTCCCAAGGAACTGGTTCCAGTACTCTTCAAAGTGGTGGGGGAATTGGTGCCACTCCAGGTCGTTCGTGACCATGGTGGCCCTCACGGCAGAGAAAAAGTCTGCCTTTCGAAATATGTCAACCAGGGTCAGGGCCCTCAGGGCCGCCTCCACAGAGCCCGGGATCACCTTATATCCCTTGGCCCTGAGGAACCTGGCAAACCCCAGTACCCGACTGCTCAGCAGAGCCCCGTCCTGGCTGTGACTTAAATTGATGTCCACTTCCTACCCCAGATAGGCAGCCCTCTTTTCCTCATCCTCCCAAATCTCCGCCATGAATTTTTTCATGTCCTCGTGATACTTGAGCACACAGCCAAGGGTCTGGATTACTATCTCGTGGGTGAGCCTTGTCGTGTCCATGGCCATCAGGGCCTGGGCCCAGTCGAGGGTTTCTGAAATGCCGGGTTTCTTCAAGAAATCCTCTTGCCTTAACTTCTGGACAAAATCTGCAATCTGGCGAGCAAACTCTGATGGGATGCCGGGGAGGCGTTTCATGATGATTCGGTATTCTTTTTGGGGGGTGGGATAGTCGATCCAGTGATAGAGGCACCTGCGCTTGAGAGCGTCATGAACGTCGCGGGTCCTGTTGGAGGTCACCACCACCATGGGTCTCTTGTTTGCCCGCATAGTCCCTATCTCTGGTATGGTTATCTGAAACTCTGACAGCACCTCCAACAAAAAAGCCTCGAATTCTTCATCAGAGCGGTCAATCTCGTCTATGAGGAGCACAGGGGCGGTATTGTCACTCCTAAGGATAGCCTCCAGAAGGGGGCGCTTTATCAGGAACTTCTCGCTGAATATGGCCCTTTCCATCTGCTCCTTGGGCGCCCTTTCAAGCTCTTGAAGCCTTATGTGGAGCAACTGCTTGGGATAGTTCCACTCATATAGCGCTGTTGTGGCATCAAGACCTTCATAGCACTGTAGCCTTATCAGCTCTGCCCCAAATATCCTTGCCATCACTATGGCCACCTCTGTCTTTCCCACACCTGGTTCGCCTTCCAGAAACAGGGGCTTTTCCAGCCTGTGGGCCAGAAAAATCACAGTGGCAAGGGGCCTGTCAGCGATGTATCCGGCCTCTGACATCTTTTCCATAACCTGATCTATCGATTCAAACCTCACTTCCAAGTGGCCAACCTCCCAAGTATCAATCTATAAACAGCCCCCTCCGGTCATCTTCACTATAGAAAACTTTCACCCCATTATCAATTCTTGAACGCAGCAAGACATCTCCTTTCCCATTAAACCTCCCTGAAATCTTATGGATACAAGCTCCTTTGGCTTTAGAGGCGGATAAGGCGCGTGTCGCCTTATATCATTTCCGACCACCTTAAGGCCTCATAAAAATTAGCCTTTACTATTTCAAGGCTTCGCCTAAATAGCCTCTATCACTCAAGCCTTTTTATCGGTTTGTAAGGCTTGATATGGTCTCCTTTCTGACAACTGCCACCTTCACTCCACTAAATTTCCCGTTTGGGAGCCATCATATGAGGGCAGGCTAAAGAGACAAGGATGTTACAAAAATGTTATTGAAAATTGAGACTTGACATCCGGATTTTCAAGGAATATCACGGCGAAATGTTTATCCCGAAGAAGCATTTCACCTCTGCCTCTGGGCCTATACGCCATCTCTGTGCTCACCCTCCGCCTGCCTTCCCTCAAAGTTGTCAATTGACACCCCTACCTCCTTACGATACGCTATTTTTGTAAGAATTTTTTATTGAGGAGGGAAAAGTGCGAACGTCCATCACCTCTAAATTTCAGACGACCATACCCAAGGCAATAAGGCAAGCCATGAACCTGTCCGTAAAGGATGCCATCGAATGGAAAATAGAAAACGGGAAAATAGTAATTACTCCTTTAAAGAAGAATTTCCTGCGTTTCAGGAATAGTGTGAAAACAGGAACTGGGGATATACGACGCGACATCGAACTGGCCAGAAATCTTAGATCCAAGAGGCATCAGTGAGAAGGCAAACCGTTATAATTGATACAAATGCAATGATTTCCTTTGTCACTGACAGGAATCCGCCTCAACAGGCCAGGGTGGCTGAGCTCTTTGAAAAGGCGGCATCCCTAGAAACGCTCGTTCTATGCCCCCAAAATGTTCTCACGGAATTTGTCTACGTTCTAGAAAAAGTCTATGGCGTAAGAAAAGCCATAATAAAGGAAATGCTCAATGATTTCGTGCTCATGCCTGGCGTAAAGATTGTTCATGAAATTGATCTGAAGATTCTTTTTTCATTCTGGCCAGAGAAGATAACCGATTATGGTGACGCTATAGTAGCCTCAGTGTGTAAAGCCAAAAAAGGTGCCCTCATTGCCACTTTCGATCGCAAGCTTAAGACTGCCCTGAGAAAACTCTCCATTCCGTGTCTCTTTTAGATCCGTGTTTGCCCTTTTTTCCCTGGATTGTACTCATCTTTGAGATCGGCCAGAAGTGACTTCATTTGTTTTCACAGTTCCACGAGATTCATCAAAGATCCCCCTCTGATCAACATCCACTATTTTTTCCCTGTTGGCGACAATTTGTTGCGCGAAATGAACAGGATTCAGAAGCCGGTTTCAATCAGATTACGCAATGGGTAAAGGGGGGAGTGGAGTCGTGGTTGGCAGTGATAGTGGTGGTGGCCTGGCCTGTGGCACCGTCGTCGTCTGTTACAGTAAGGGTCACAGTGTACTGTGTGTCTGAAGAGACACGCTGATATGTGTGCGTTGGATTTTGGGAGGTGGAAGTAGTGCGGCCACCAAAGTTCCACAGATATGGTGCTATGCTGCCATCACTCTCACTGCCTGAGCCTGAAAAGCTTACCGTGAGAGGGGACTCGCCTGATGTTGGGGATGCGGCTATGGATGCAGTAGAAGCCTGGTTACCGCTCTTGCCCTCAGGAGTTGGCCATTCAAAAGCAAATTACAGCCCCAACGAGCTAGGTTACCCCATTGCGTAATCCGATTCAATCTGGCCACTGAATCCTATTCATTCCGGCCACCCAATCCTAAGGAAAGTGGCCACCCAATCCGATTTTATCCGGCCATTTTTATCCGGATTTAAGAATCCACTTATCACA
>JALVMN010000290.1 GCA_027027005.1 Desulfobacterales bacterium
TGAACTGATTGTAAAAGCGATGCCAGAGTGGAGGGAAAGGTTTCTGGATCTATACAACCGTATAGAGGGGATTGTAAAAGGCAACTGAACTGTTATGAAGGAATTGGTTGTTATCAGTGGCAAAGGCGGAACAGGTAAGACAACGCTTGTGGCGGGGTTTGCGGTTCTTGCAAAGGATAAGGTGCTCTGCGATGCGGATGTGGACGCAGCAGACCTCCATCTCATCATGGACCCTGCAGTTCAAGAACGACATGACTTTACGGGTGGGCATACGGCCGTTATCAATTCAGATAAATGCACGCAATGTGGGCTTTGTCGGGATCTCTGCAGGTGGGATGCAATCAGCGAAGGGTTTGTGGTGGACTCCATTGAATGCGAGGGCTGTGGTGTATGTTATTACTTTTGCCCAGAGAAGGCCATAGACTTTCCTGAAAATATGTGTGGTCAGTGGTTCATTTCAAATACGCGATTTGGCCCCATGGTTCATGCAAGGCTCGGTATCGCAGAGGAAAATTCGGGCAAATTGGTCACCTTGGTCAGGCAGGAAGCCAAGAAACTTGCGGAAAAGAAGCAAATGAATCTGATCCTAACAGACGGCCCTCCTGGTGTGGGGTGTCCGGTCATCGCTTCTATTGGAGGGGCGACTGCGGTTCTTATCGTGGCTGAGCCCACTGTATCAGGAAAGCATGATATGGAGAGAGTTGTTCAACTTGCCTCCCACTTTAGGGTGCCTTGTCTTCTGTGTATCAATAAATATGACTTAAACCTTGGGGAGACGGAGGCATTAGAGGCCCTGGCAAAATACAAGGGGGTTGGCATTGTTGGCAAAATCCCCTTTGACCCCACGTTTACAAAGGCAATGGTGCAAGGGAAGACCATCCTGGAATTTGATGGTGGTGCTCCAGGGACAGAAGCGATTCTTGAAGTGTGGTCCAATATATCTGAATCCTTGAAGATGTAAAAGGCGCTGACTCATCATAGTAGTAAGTGGAAAGCGGTTTGGTTTTGAAGGTGGGGTTCAAAACCCCCTCTTTCTTGCCTGCTCCATCTCCCGCCTCAACTGCTTTTCCTTCAAGGCACGGCGCTTGTCGTATTTCCTTTTGCCCTTGGCTATGGCCAACTCAACCTTTGCCCACCCTCTGGGAGAAAAGTAGACCTTTGTGGGGACCAGTGTATAACCCTTTTCCTCAGTCTTGCCAATCAGGCGCTTTATCTCCCGCTTGGTGAGCAACAGCTTGCGTGGCCTGCGGGGGTCCAGCCTTTCGTGGCCTGCGTGTGTATAAGGGGATATGTGCATGTTATAAAGATACACCTCACCCCCTTTTATCTTTGCATAACTGTCCACCAGGCTGGCCCGACCCTCTCTCAAGGACTTCACCTCAGGGCCGAGCAGCACTATCCCTGCCTCCAGCCTATCTTCTATATGATAGTCGTGGGAGGCCTTTCTGTTCTGGCAAACCAGTCTTTGTCCCATCTATTTCCCGGTAGAGCTAAGTTCCAAAAAAGATTCCCCTCTGCCAAGGGTCTCCAATATGGGCTTCATCCTACCCATCAGATACTCTTGGACCTCGCTTGCCGTGCTAAGGGCCATGACTTGCTCAAGATCTCTCTTGGCCTCCTCCAGGGAAAGGGCCCGTATCAATTCCTTAATCACTGGTATGGCGCGTGTGTTGATGCTCAACTCCGAAATGCCGAGGCCAAGCAGTATGCCCGTACAAAGGGGATCAGAGGCCATCTCCCCGCAAAGTGATACCGGAATTTCACACTGCCTTCCCGCTTCCACCACATTTCGGATCATCCTCAAGATGGCAGGGTGAAAGGGCTGATACATATAGGCCACATGTTCGTTTACCCGGTCTATGGCAAGGGCATACTGGATGAGATCATTGGTCCCGATGCTGAAAAAATCCACGTGTCTGCCCAAGACCTCTGCCATGGCGACGGCCGATGGGACCTCGATCATTATACCCACAGGCAGGTTGGGATCATACCCGATCCCCTCCCTATCCAGTTCCTCCTTCACCTCATCCAGGAACCGCTTTGCATCCAAAAGCTCTTGAAGCCCTGAGACCATGGGAAACATCACCTGCAGCCTCCCAAATGCACTGGCCCTCAGTATGGCCCTCATTTGGGTGCGGAACACCTCTGGCTCTTTCAAGCAAAGCCTGATCCCCCTGAGACCAAGGGCAGGGTTTGTCTCGGAAAGGGGCTCTGAGAAGTGTGGGAACTTCTCCCCCCCTAGGTCCAGGGTCCTAATGGTGACAGGCTCTGGAGCAACACGCTCCACGGCATCTTTGTAATCAAGGAAGAGCTCCTCTTCGGTGGGCAGCCCCCTTGCCTTCAAGTACAGAAATTCTGTTCGATAAAGCCCTATGCCCTCGCCTCCATTTTCTTTTGCCGAGGCCACCTCTTCCAAAAATTCGATATTAGCTCTCACTATGACCCGGTGCCCGTCTTTGGTTATCGCAGGGGCGTGAGAACTCTTCGCAATGAGACTTTCTTTTTCATGGTATTGGGTCTGACGCTCCCCGTACTGAATTATGTCCAGTTCCTGGGGGTTAATTATTACATCGCCCGATATCCCATCAACAATCAACAAGTCTCCGTCTTCCACGACTTGGGTAATCGTCTCAAGCCCCACCACTGCGGGTATCTTCAAGGCCTGAGCCATGATGGCGGTATGAGAGGTCCTCCCTCCCACATCTGTCACAAAGCCCATGACTTTGCTTGCATCCATCTCAGAGGTATCAGTGGGGGATAGTTTGTGGGCCACCACGATGACCCGTTGAGTGATATCCCCCAAGGGGGGGTCATCGTCACCCGCCAGGTTTCTTATTATGCGGTCTATTACATCCTCCACATCATCTATGCGGCCCCTTATGTAAGGATCTTCTATTTTCTCAAACAGCCGTCTTATCTCCCGCAAGCTCTTTTTCAAGGCCCATTCTGCGTTAATCTGCTCCTTTCGTATCTTTTCAACTGTGGCATCGCACAGCATGGAATCCTTCAAGATCATGAGGTGGGCATCTATGATGAACCCATGGGAGCGGATCGCCTCTGGCATGCTTTCTTTGAGATTCGCCAATTGCTGCTCTGTGCTGTGAAGGGCCTCCAGAAACCTTTCAACCTCCCTTTCCACCTGTTTTTCGTCCAGCAGATACTGATACACCATCTTGAGGCGGGGAGTTTCCACCACATGGGCCCTGCCTATCACGATGCCTGCCGAAACCGGTATGCCTCTCAACACCTTGGTCTGCGAGTTGGCAGCCGAATTCATTGCTCTTCTCCGAATCTTTCCTGAAAAAGCCTCTCGAGCTCTTCCATCAGTTCCCCGGCTTCGGGTCCTTCGGCCCTGATCTCCACATCCGTGCCCATGGGACAAGAAAGGGTCAATATGGAGAGGATTGAGGAGCCGTCCACTACGTGGTCGTCTTTCCTCAGATAAAGTTTGGCATCATACTTTTTTGCCAAGTCCACGATCCGAGCAGCGGCCCTGGCGTGAAGCCCCAGATTATTGCATACTTTCAAGCTCTTCGTATATTCCCCAGCCATGTCCTCCTAGCGGTGCGCCACCCTCCTCTTTGTTTCAAGGCACATTTTGTAGACCCGTCTGTAAGGGATACCCTCTCTCTGAGAGAGGAGTTCTGCCACCTCTGTGACTCCCTTTCCATCCTTTATCAAGAGTTGTTGAATCTCGCTGCTCAACGCCTCATCAACCTCATTAGAAGCCCCCTTTAAAGAGCCTGTGACCACCAGGGTTATTTCCCCCTTTATCTCCTTCTGTTCCTGCTCCTGGAGCAACTCTTCGGCGCTTCCCCTCTTGACCTCCTCAAAGAGTTTGGTCATCTCCCTTAGGAGCACCACTTTCCTGGAGCCCATTGTTTCGGCCAGGGCCTGGAGGGTCTGTTTCAGTCGGTGGGGCGCCTCAAATATAACCAAAGGCAGGGGCTCTTTGGCCCACCTCTCAAGCTCCCTTTTGCGGGCCCCGGCCTTTACAGGCAAGAATCCCAGGAAAACAAACCCGGTGGAAGGCAATCCTGCCACGGAAAGGGCGGCCGAAACGGCACTTGGCCCTGGTATGGGCACGGCCTTTATGCCACGCTCTGTAGCTAGTGAGACCAGCACTCCTCCAGGGTCTGAAACCCCAGGGGTGCCTGCATCCGAGACCAGGGCCACATCTTCTCCTGAACTTAAAAGCTCCAACAGATGCGGGGCCCTCCTTTTCCAGTTGTGCTGGTTAAATGAAAATACGCGGGTCTTGATTCCGTAATGTCTGCAAAGCCTCCTGGTCCTTTCCACATTTTCTGCAGCAATGATGCTTGCTTCTTTGAGGACCCGCAAGGCCCTCAGCGTTATGTCCTCCAAGTTTCCTATGGGAGTTGCAACAACAAAGAGGGTGCCTGGTTCTGCTTTATCTGACATACCCTAGCCCCCCTTGGGTGGAGAGAAGATCACCCCACCAGCTCAAAGGCGTCCTTTATGACCTCTACTTTGGGAGGGCCATCCCACAGGCTCACGGCCACCACATCGAACCTGGCCCTCTGATCCAAACATTTTTCCGCCTTCATGTAGTGCATGGCCACCTTTGAGAGTTGACGCCTCTTTCTTTGGCTCACTGCCTCTTTTGCACCACCGGTGTCTTTGGCCCTCCTGGTCTTGATTTCAACAAAGACCAGGGTGTCGCCGTCTCGGGCAATGAGGTCCACTTCGCCCAGCTTGCAGCGGTAGTTTCGCGAGATGGTCTCATAGCCAAGTTTTTTCAGGGCCTCTAGGGCAAGATCCTCGCCCCGTCTTCCAAGCGCTTGTCTTTCAAAGGTCAAATCCGTGCCACCCCTTTAAAGCTCAGCCTGTGTATAGGGCAAGGCCCCCACTGCCTCAAGGCATCCAGGTGCTGCCTCGTGCCGTAGCCTTTATTCTTGTGAAATCCATATCGGGGATACATGGAGTGAAATGCCTCCATGATCCTATCCCTATAAACCTTTGCAAGTATGGATGCTGCTGAAATGGATATACTTCGTTGATCCCCTTTCTTTATGCACCACTGGGCCACCCGTGTGGGAACAGCGTGGATTCCATCCACAAGCAGGATGTCTGGCCTCGGTCTCAGGGCCTCCACTGCCAGCCTCATTGCCTTCAACGAGGCCTTTAAAATATTGCCCTGGTCTATTTCTTGACCCGAGACCACGGCAGTGGAATAGGCCACGGCTCGATCTATTATCCACCTGGAGGCCTCTTCCCTGGCCGACGCACTCATCTCCTTGGAATCCTTGAGCTTGGGCTGCTGGCTATCATCCCATGAGCACTCAAATGGCTGAAAGAGAATCACTGCAGCAGCCACCACCGGCCCTGCAAGGGGCCCCCGGCCTGCTTCGTCCACCCCGGCCACAAGGCCAAATCCGTTGTGGTGGGCGAGGGACTCAAAGTAAATTGGGTTTTCAGGCGAAAGGTCGCTAATACCAGAAAAGAGGGTTAAGTTCTCAGGTGGCCTTCTCAAACCCTTTTCTCTTTTATCTTTGCAGCCTTGCCTCTCAGGCCACGGAGGTAAAAAAGTCTGGAGCGTCGCACCCTTCCGCGGCTGACCACCTCGATCTTTTCTATGGTCGGAGAATGCAGGGGAAAGATTCTCTCCACCCCTATTCCATAGCTCACTTTCCTTACGGTAAATGTTGCACCCGTATTGCCCTTGCGCTTGCGGATCACCACTCCCTGGAAGACCTGGATCCTCTCCTTGTCGCCCTCCTTTATCCTGGCATGCACTTTAATGGTGTCGCCAGGCTTAAAATCCGGCACATCGGTGCGCATCTGCTCCTTTTCAAGCATCTCCATTATGTCCACTTGCATACCTCCTGTCTATCTTCTTGGGCGAGGTCCGCGGTCAGGTTAGGCCCGCGGGCCCTACCAGCCTGTCTATTATGATTGCTGCTGCTGTCCTCACCGATAAATGATTATAATCTGTCTTACCCCATACCGGCTCCAGCACAAAATCCATCTCCTCAAATATCTTTCGGTGTAATCCCCAGGCCGTGCCAAAGAGGAGAAATACTGGCCTCTGGCCATTAATGAGCTTTCGGGCATACTCAAAGCTGATCACTGAATTGCCCTTTGGCGAGGCATCAGTGGCCATGGTGAGAGGCGCCTCGCCTTGCTCGGCCCGGATCGTGGACACGGCCTCCTCAATGGAACTCGTGATCTCTACCAGTTCCAGGGCCTGCCTTCTGTGGGGGTTGTACGAGGCCCCAGGCCCATTGATCCAGTGATCCAGGATCCTTTTCCCCAACTCTTGCTGGTCCTCCAGTGGGGTTATAACAAAGAGCCTTTTTATCCCATATGTGCATGCCACCCTGGCAAGATCGTGTAGGTCCAGGGTAGTGATGGCCGATGCAATGGTTTCCTTGTTCTTGTTGTAAACCGGATAGTGCACCAGCCCGGCATAAAGTGCCATAAAATGGCCCCCTATCAGGTGCTCTCCTGCATCTGGTCTCTCAGCTGCTCAAGCAAGACCTTGTCTTCAGGGCTCAGGTCTGCCTTTTCCAGCAAGTCAGGTCTTCTCTTCAAGGTCCTTTTGAGCGACTCGGCCCTGCGCCACCTCCTTATCCTGGCGTGATCGCCGGAGAGAAGGACCTCAGGCACCCGGAGCCCTCGAAATTCCCTGGGCCTGGTATAGTGGGGATATTCCAGGAGCCCGTCACTAAAGGACTCCTCCTCTGTGGATCTTTCCCCGCCCAGCACGCCGGGGACAAGCCTGCTCACAGCATCAATCACCACCAGGGCGGCCAACTCGCCCCCTGAAAGCACATAGTCGCCAATGGAGATCTCCCGCTCTATGCAGAGGGCCCTCACCCTCTCGTCAATCCCCTCATATCGGCCACAGACAAGTATTATCTGTTCCAGGCCTGCCAGTTCGCGGGCCATGGCCTGGTCAAATCTTTCCCCTTGCGGGGTGAGCAGCACCACAGTGGAGCGCTCCAGCCTTTCCACTGACTCCAGGGCATTGATTATGGGCTCTGGTTTCATCACCATGCCCTCGCCACCACCGTAGGGCCTATCATCAGTAGTTCGGTGGGGGTCAAGCGTAAAATCCCTTATGTTGACGGCGTGAATCTCAATGAGCCCTTTTTCCAGGGCGTTTCCCAGAACACCCTCCCTGGGGTAATGGGAAAAAAGGGCCGGGAATATGGTCAGGACATCAAACCTCATAGAGTTCCAACAATCCTTCAGGGGGGGCCACTGTCATGGTTCCCTGCTCCAGATCGATCTCTCTTACCACCTCGTGGGCAGCAGGAATCATTACCTCTTTGCCGCCCTGGCTTATCACAAACACATCGGTACCCCCCGTGGGAATGATTCGGGAAATTTTTCCCAGATAATAGCCGCTCTCCAGAAAGACCTTCAGGCCCAAAAGCTGGTACCAGAAGTATTCGTCCTCCTGGGGGCGGCCCAAGGCCTCCTTGCGAACAAAAACAGGAGAGCCTCGATATTGCTCGGCCTGGTCAATGCCCTCAAGCCCTTCCAAAGAGAGAAGCAACACCCCCTTGTGATTCACAACAGAGCGAACCTTGAACTCGGCCAGACTTCCTGATGAGTCCCTCAAGATCACAATGCCCGCCTCCTGGAAAGAATCCTTGGAGCGAGCATAGGACTTGACGCGCAAAAGCCCCTTGAGTCCGTGGGGGCGTGTTACCTCCCCCAACATCACCAACTCGGGCCGTGAAACCATGTCCGAGCTTACTCTATGATCTCCAAGACCGATCTCTTATTGATCTTTGTGGAGGCTGCACTGAGAATCGTCCTCATGGCACGCGCAGTGCGGCCCTGCTTTCCGATCACCTTTCCCAGGTCCTCTTTTGCCACCTTAAGCTCTATCACAGAGGTTTGCTCGCCTTCGATTTCCTTAACAACCACTTCCTCCGGCTTGTCCACTAGAGCCTTAGCGATGTACTCGATCAACTCCTTCATCTCGATTCACCTCCGTGGTTGAGATCACCGCCAGATCGGTCTTGTCTTCTCAGCCCTATGAAGCCTTAAGCAACCCCTGTTTCTTCAACAGGGCCTTGGCAGAGTCGGAAACCATCGCCCCTTTACCGAGCCAGTAGTTTACCTTCTGCTCATCTATCTTCACCTGGGCGGGTTCCTTCATGGGATCGTAGTAGCCGAGAATCTCAAGAAACCTCCCGTCTCGCGGCGCCTCAGAGTCTGCTGCAACCAATCGGTAAAAAGGTTTTTTCTTAGCTCCCATCCTGGTTAATCTGATCTTGACTGCCATCTACCTTTATCACCCCCTGTTTCTCCTTGAATTTTCATCGGCTCGTCATACAGGGAAGGGAGGCATGCCCCCAAGGCCCTTCTTGGTAATGCGCTCCATCATCTTCTTGGTCTGCACAAAGTTTTTTATGAGCCTGTTGACATCCTGGACAGTGGTGCCACTGCCCCTTGCAATCCTCCTTCTGCGACTGCCGTTGATGATCTTGTAATTTCGCCTCTCTTCTTTTGTCATGGAATTTATTATGGCCTCGGCCTTTACCAGTTCCCTTTCATCGGGCTTTAGTTGTTTAAGTTTTTTGAGCTGCCCCATACCAGGTATCATGGAGAGGATCTGCTCCAGTGACCCCATCTTTCTTACCTGCTGGAGCTGGGTTAGAAAATCCTCAAAGTCGAACTGGTTTTTCTGTAACTTTTTCTGGAGCTTCAGGGCCTCTTTTTGATCAAACTCCTCCTGGGCCTTCTCTATGAGGGTGAGCACATCGCCCATGCCCAGTATCCGTGAGGCCATCCGGTCAGGATAAAAGGGCTCCAGGGCATCCAGCTTCTCACCCACCCCCACGAACTTGATGGGTTTTCCCACCACAGACATGATGGAAAGGGCGGCTCCACCCCTTGCATCCCCCTCCATCTTGGTCAAGATTACGCCGGTAAGGTCCAGGAGTTGATCAAAGCTCTTGGCCACATTGACCGCATCCTGGCCGGTCATGGCATCTGCCACCAACAGGATCTCCTGTGGGCTAACACGGGCCTTGATCCTTTCAAGCTCTGCCATCAAATCCTCATCTATGTGCAGCCTTCCGGCCGTATCCAACAAGAGGACATCGCAGCCCTCCCTGCCTGCCCTGCCCTTTGCATCCACACAGATATCCTCGGGCCTCACACCGTCGCCGGGCTGATATACCGGTATGCCTATCTGGGCACCGAGTTTATGGAGCTGATCAATGGCCGCTGGCCTGTAAATATCAGCAGGGACCAGGTATGGATGCCTACCCCTCTTTTTCAACAGTTTTGCAAGCTTTCCTGCAGTTGTGGTCTTGCCCGAGCCCTGCAGGCCCACCAACATGATTATGTGAGGAGGCCGCCCGCCCAGATCCAGTGGCGAGACCTCTCCTCCCATGAGATGGATCAATTCCTGGTGGACGATCTTTATGAGCTGTTGACCGGGAGTGAGGCTGTCCATCACCTCCTGACCAACGGCCCTCTGGCGCACCGACTCCACAAAGCCCTTCACCACCTTGTAATTCACATCAGCCTCCAGGAGGGCAAGGCGCACCTCTTTCAAGGCCTCCTGGATGTTGGCCTCGGTGAGCTTTCCGCGGCCGGTGACCTTTTTGAACACCGAGTTCAGCTTTTCTGTGAGGCTCTCAAACATCTCTGGCTATACAAATCCAAAAGCTTTTAATACTACTCCAAAAGCCACCTTTTGTCAACAAACGGATCCCAACCGAGGCCGTGCAACTCCTAGAATTTCGTATAGATTCTAACACATTTTTCCCCCTTTTCCATTAAAATTCCCTTGGTCTGGGGAAACCGGGATCTAAGGAGTGTGGTGGCCGTTGGGCCCTTTTTATGGTTGTAATCCCTGGGCAACCCCTCTACTATCCACGCCAAGGCTTGGCTGTTACTCGCTTTGACGGGAAAAAGCACAAGATCACGACGCTGGAAAACCATGGAACCCTCTTCACATAGCAAACCCCCTGCTCAAAGGAGGCCTCAGGGGATAATTTATCCACGTAAAGGGCGCCATGACCCTTCCATTGGCCCGGATGTGCTCTTTTTCATGCTTGGGTCAGAGGTCACACGAATGGCTCGCAGGCTCCACGCCGAAAGAGTGCCCCTAAAGGATGCAAGCCTAAGACGAATTTACATGGTCACCCATGGGCCTCCAAGGGGACTCACCGTGTGCGGCCCATTCCTTGGAGCGCCTCATGCCGTGATGGGCCTTGAAAAACTCATCGCCCTTGGGGCAAAAAGATTCTGGGTGCTGGGGTGGTGCGGGTCCATCCACGAATCCCTGAGGATCGGGGATATCCTGTTGCCCACCGTGGCCTTTTCAGACGAAGGGACATCAAGGCACTACCCATTGAAGGGAAGGATCAGCGGATCACCCGGTCTAGGTAAACTCCTGGAGCAGCAACTTAAGAGAAAATCCATTTCATTTGTAAGGGGGGGCGTCTGGACCACTGATGCCCCCTATATGGAAACCCCTCAAAAGGTGATTAAATTCAGAGATCGGGGCGCCAAGGCGGTGGAAATGGAGTGCTCGGCCCTCATGAGGGTGGCCAGATTTCGGGGGGTGGGGCTCACCGCCTTGCTGGTGGTCTCTGACGAGCTTTTTCAAATGAAGTGGAGGCCTGGTTTCTCGTTGCCCCGACTCCAGGAGGCCACCCGCATGGCTGCTGAGTGTCTGCTGGAGGCCGTGGCAGCACAAGAGGAGGACGAGAGGTGAATAACTCCAGGATATTGGCAATAGATGTGGGCAGTGGAACCCAGGATATCCTGGTCTGGGAACCAGGTATTGCGCCAGAGAATTGTCCCAAGATGATCCTTCCCTCTTCCACCACCATCGTGGCTCGAAAGGTTTTTGAAGCCACGGCCAAGGGGCTTCCCATCTTTCTTACTGGAAAGACCATGGGCGGAGGCCCCAGCACCCGAGCAGTCAAGACACACCTGAAGAAGGGCTATCCGGTTTATTCTCTGGCCGAGCCTGCTCTCACCTTTAATGACGACCTCGACAAGGTTCGGGCCATGGGGATACAAGTGGTGGAAGGGCCTCCCGAGGTGGAGCCTCGTGTGGAAATATTGATGGCAGATGTGGACATGGAGGCCATAGGGTGGGTGCTAAAGAAATTTCACATAGCCAAGCCTGACATGGTGGCAATTGCAGTGCAGGATCACGGCTTTTCTGTAAAACAGAGTAACAGGGCCGTGAGATTCCAACAATGGCAGGAACTGCTGGAATCAGGGAGGCCCTTGGCCGACATGATCTTTCAACGCCCACCTGAGCACTTGACACGCATGAGGGCGGTGGTGGAAACTGTGCCCGGCGCCTGGGTAATGG
>JALVMN010000291.1 GCA_027027005.1 Desulfobacterales bacterium
TGGCCCTGGAATACTGAGCGCCTTCCGCAGAGAGACCGAAATAACACACAGGTTACAGGAAAAAGGCCGTGGCTATGGTAAATGCGCCGAAGACAATAAGCCAGTAAGCGGGATAGCGTCCGTTTTTAATCCCTCCAAACCAAAGGCAGTACAGGGCTTTCAGTATATTATTGCTCCCGGTTGCTATGACAATGGCAGTTGCTATCTTGTCCATCCCCACGGCATACTTGCCTGTGAGCAGGGAGAGCACAAAGGGGTCAATATCTGCAAAACCTACCAGGAATGAAAGGGCATTAAGGCCCCAGGAGCCGTAATGGGTTGTGACAAACTGGGTGAGCACAATCATTGCCACAAAAAGCGCTGCAAAGGCAAAGGCCGTACCAAGCTCCAGGGGGTTCTTGTCTTCCATCTGGAGCCTTTCATGCCTTTCTTCCCTGTTTCTTGCAATGCCGAAGGCCAATGCCAGGCACACTATCCCCAGGGTGCCCAGCGGTATAAGGAGCGTCCTGGCAATGTGAAGATTAAAGACAGCAGTTACCACAATCAGCCGAAAATACATCATGGATGTGGCTGCTATTACGGCAGCAGTTAGGAGAGGAGAACTGCCTAGCTCTCTTGCCTTCTTGGAAAGCACTACTGTAACTGCCGTACTCGAATAGACTCCGCCTACAAGGCCGGTGACAAGGTACTGCCTGTTTCCGAAAAAATATTTCTGGGCAATGTATCCGCCGTATGAGATTCCGGAGACAACCACCACGGCCAGCCAGATCTTGAAGGGAGAAAGCGGGACCATGGGGATAACATTCTCATTTGGAAGCAGCGGGAGGATTACAGCAGACAGGAGCACCATCTTCCCCAGGGTTTCGAGCTCCCTGGCATTTATAGAGGTGCTGATATCGTGTATTGTTTCCCTGGCATTGAGGATAAAGACGGTAAGCACGAACAAAAGAGCAGGCATCCACAGGGTATAGTGCATGCTCAGCGGGCCCATGCTGTAGACAACGAGACCAAGCAGGTACAACAGGATACTGGTCTTTTGATCGTACAGCTTTCTGTGGTAATAGAGCATGAATACGCCTGTAAAGCCCAGGAGCCCTGCAATATACACGGAGAAACTCTGATCCAGCC
>JALVMN010000292.1:0-392 GCA_027027005.1 Desulfobacterales bacterium
CCTGCCTATCCCATCACGCCTCAGACTCATATTGTGGAACACCTGTCAGAGATGGTGGCAAACGGAGAGATTGATGCGGAATTCGTCCCTGTAGAGAGTGAACACGCTGCAATGAGCTGCTGCTGCGGTGCTGCAGCCGCCGGTGCCAGGGTGTTTACTTCATCCAGTTCTCAGGGTCTTTCGCTCATGAGTGAAATCCTGTATATCCCGTCTACCATGAGGCTGCCGATGGTGATGGTAGTGGCCAACAGGGCGCTTTCAGCACCAATCAGCATCTGGAATGATCACCAGGATATCATGGTCCAGAGGGATATAGGCTGGATACAGACATTTGCCGAAAACGGCCAGGAGGCAGTGGATCTTACCATTCATGCCTTTAAGGTGGCCGAAAA
>JALVMN010000292.1:402-1124 GCA_027027005.1 Desulfobacterales bacterium
GCCCATTGAGCTGCCGGACCAGGAAGACGTGGACAAGTATCTGCCTCCCTTCAAGCCAAGATATAAGCTGGATCCCAGAAGGCCCATTACAATGGGGCCCGTGGGCATTCCAGAAGTTTATACAGAGGCAAAGGTGGCCCATGACAAGGCAATCAAGAATTCCAAGCGCTATATCCTCAAGGCCTGGAAGGAATTCGAGGAAGTTTTCGGAAGGAAATATGAGCCTGTAGAGACCTACCGCACCGAGGACGCAGAAGTGCTCCTGGTGGGCATGGGAAGCATCTGCGAGACGGCCATGACTGCTGTTGACGAAATGAGAGACCAGGGTCAGAAGGTGGGCCTGCTGAAGATCCGCTTGTGGAGACCCTTCCCCGCCCAGGAATTCCGCAAGGCAGTTGGAAAAACCAAGATCCTGGCAGTCATTGACAGGTGCCTGCCGCCTGGTGCTGTCTGCGGCCCAGTGGGCGCTGAACTCAGGTCCATGTTCTATAAGATCCCCGGGGCCCCCAAGATATTCAGCTTTGTGGCCGGTCTTGGCGGAAGGGATGTTACAGTGAGCCGTTTCGAGGAAATAGTGGACAAGGCACGGGCTTTTGCCAAGAAGCGTCCACGTGAACTCTACGAAGTAATTGGAGTGCGTGAAAAATGATACCAGAATTTGAAAAATTTAAAGGCTTTAAAGCTAAAAGTATGCCCAAGGAAGAACCTCTGGCCTCGGGTCA
>JALVMN010000293.1 GCA_027027005.1 Desulfobacterales bacterium
CACGGAGCGTCACCCGGCATGCTGCCCTGGGAGGCCTCGAGTCTGGCAATGGTCTCGCGCAGCCGGATCACATCCGGGTGACGCTCCGTGTACCTGCTTTCAAGCATGGCGAGCTCTGCCTTCAATTCCGCAAGGCTTTGTGTCCCGCCCTGCTCACCGGGAGAGGCCATTTCAACGGCAGGCGTTTTCTCAGCGTCTGCGATCTGTTGCTGAATCAAGATCTTCCTGTTTTCAGCATCCCGGAGATTCTCATGGTATTGGTCTAACTGGGTTTGGAGCCTCTCCAGGATGCTTAGATTAGTCTCCAATTGTTCAGGCAGCCCTCCCATGTACTTGATTCTATATTGCTTCAACTCCTCTTCCTTGGCTGCCAGCTTTCTCTTTACTGATTCCAGTTCGTCGGCCAGAAATGAAGAGGTCCCCAGGGCCTGGGCCTCACGCATCTTCAGGTTCTCCGTTATGAAGTTGGAGGCAAGGGCGTTGGTAACAGCTGCTGCCTTTTCAGGATCCTTGTCCCTGAAAGAGATGGTGAATGCATTGGCCTCGTCGCGCCGCGTCCTGTGGCTTACTTCCACCTTTATCATTTCTCTCAAAAGGGCCACCTTGTCGTCCAGCAGCATGTCCTCCTTGTCTTGGTATAGTCCATACTGTTTGATTATTTTTTCCAGATTCGTCCTGCTGGTTACCTGTTGGGTGATCGTCCTCAGCCTCTGCTCCACGCTTACAGACACAATGGCACGAACATAGTCTTCCGGGACCCTTTGAGGTTGCACCAGAATCAAGGTCTTCGCCTCATAGATCCGGGGTGTTCTCAATGCGTATGTGAGCCCTGCCAGAAGGACCAAAAGAAATGGAATAATAATCCACCACTTCCGGCGTAGGGCCATGTCCAGGTATTTACTTATGTCAAGACCGTCCATGAGTTTCACCCAAAAGAGGTTATTAAGGTTCACACCTTGAATCTTTTCAAAGATTAGAGCCTGAAAAGCCGACTCCCTGATATAATCAACATTACGCGGTTGACCGTGTAGTCGTCTGTATCTATGTCATCGTCTCTTTCAGAAAACTCATAATCTATTCCCGCAGAAAACCAACGCCAAAAGGATATCCTGAGCCCTACATT
>JALVMN010000294.1 GCA_027027005.1 Desulfobacterales bacterium
GGATAAGCATGGCTGCAATGGGTGCCACAATGGCCATGATCAGGAGTCCAACAAGCCCGAATACGCCTCCACCCTCTTCGTCATCAGAACTTCCGCCTCCAAAGAATGCAAGCCATTGGGCCATGTTGGCGATTATCATTATGGCCCCTGCCATGGTGGCTGCCAGGGAGCCGATTAGTATGTCCCTATTTTTGATGTGTGCGATTTCGTGTGCTATTACACCCATTACCTCTTCGCGGTTCATGAGGTTCAGGAGTCCTTCGGTTACTGCCACCACGGCATTTTTCGGATTTCTTCCAGTGGCAAATGCATTGGGACTCTGATCAGGAATCACATAGACCCTCGGCATAGGAATGCCAGCCTGCTGCGCCAGATACTCAACAATGCGATAGAGCTCTGGACTCTCAGAAGGGGTGACCTCCCTTGCCCTGTACATGTGGAGCACGATCTTGTCCGAATACCAGTAGGAAAAGAAGTTCATGGCACCAGCAAGGACAAAGGCAAATATCATTCCGCTCTGTCCTCCCAACAGGTGGCCGAACAACACGATAAGGGCGGTTAATGCCCCCATTAAAACCCATGTCCTCAAGGTGCTGGTCATGGTGTTTCCCTCCAAATCTACTGATTGATCTCTCAATTAATAGTAAATGTTAGGGTATTTTCATGGAAAATCAAGTCCATGCCAGGGAGGCTGGTTTTATTTGACCGTGGATGCTTTTACATATAAAAGAGTAAAATTAAGGGCAATCAAGTCATCTAAGTGAATACCCAGCACCAATTTGACTGTTAGGTTGATCGAGTTTTAAAGCAATGGAGGATATCATGTCGCAGAAAAGGATAATATTAATCATGATGATAACATGTGCGGTCTTGTTCGGAGGGGGGCTTTTTATTGGCCTTGAGAGCAAGGAGTCGGCCAGCAAACCCCAAGAGGGTCATCTGAGTCTTATTACAGCCATATCCCGTGTTGCAGAAGAAAACATACCTGCAGTGGTTCATATTGATGTAATCCGGCGCCAAGAGATTATCAATCCGTTTTTCCCTTTTGAAAGCGATCCATTCTTCCGCTTCTTCTTCGGCCTGCCGGACACACCTCGCAAGTTCCACCGGGAGTTGAGGGGGCTTGGCACAGGCATGATAATGGACAGTGAAGGCTACATACTCACCAACAACCACGTGGTTGCAGGGGCAACTGAGATCCGAGTCCTCTTGGCAGATCGGAGGGTATTTCCTGCAAAGCTAGTTGGCACTGACCCCAAAACCGACCTGGCGGTAATCAAGATAAAGTCAAAGGAACCGCTTCCACATGTGAGGTTTGGAGACTCAGACAAGGTGCGAGTGGGTCAATGGGTTGTGGCCATTGGGCACCCCAGGGGATTGGATCAGACCGTGACCCAGGGGATAATCAGTGCCAAGAATCGGCAAGGGATCATGGATCCCAGCACATATCAGGACTTCCTCCAGACCGATGCAGCCATAAACCCGGGTAACAGCGGAGGACCTCTGTTGAACCTCAAAGGGGAGGTCATAGGAGTAAATGCTGCAATCGTTTCCCAATCAGGTGGATTCGAGGGGATCGGGTTTGCCATCCCGAGCAACATGGCCCTCTACATTGCCAAACAACTCATTGCCCATGGAAAAGTAAAGAGAGGGTGGTTGGGGGTTAGCGTGCAGGATCTCACCCCTGAGCTGGCCGAGGCATTCAAGGTAAAGCACAGGCTCGGGGCAGTTGTGGCAGACGTGGCAAAAGACAGCCCAGCCGAAAAGGCCGGCTTGAGACGAGGTGACATAATTGTATCCTACGAAGGGAGGCCCGTTACCGATGCAAGCAGGCTGCGGAATTCAGTGGCACTCACTCCCATAGGCAAGGAGGTTGAGCTGGTAGTAATCAGAAAGGGAAAGGAGAAAAGATTGTCCGCAAAGATAGGCAGCCTCGAGGAAGCACTCAAGATGAGGCTCTCTTCCTTGAAGGATCGCCTGGGTGTTGAGGTAAGGCCTCCTACTGAAGCAGAGGCCGAAAGATATGGCCTGAAACCCGGCACCGGCGTGGTTATCGCCTGGATAGATTCCAATGGCCCCCTGGGTAGGGCAGGATTCGAGGTGGACGACATGATCCTGGAGATAAACGGCAAGCCAATCAACAGCATAGAAGACCTGGCCGGAATAATGAACAAAATAAGACCAGGGAGCAGGGTTACTATCCTGGCCTTGGATCATAGGACCGGAAGGACGGGATATATTCGGGTTGTGGTTGGATGAGAGGGAAGCGGTGGAGTTTATCCCATCTGAGCGTCCATATCTCCATGTAAAACTAGGGCCAGGCGCCATGGAGGAGGACGTTGAGGGATTAGGGGCCATATCCATTTACCTCGATGAGCTTTGGAACTCCCTTACCTTGGTCTTTGAGCCTGTAGAGATAGATTCCATTCTCAAAAGGATAGAAAGACACCTCTCGGGCGTGGAAATCTTAGAGGCAGGCTTACTTCCAGACAAGGGACCTGTTTTCTCAGAGATAGAGGTCACGCCGCGCATTAGGCTCTCACTAGGTGGAGCCCGTAAAGCCTCCACCCAGGACCAAATATTACTTAAGAGCCATCTTTCCTTTGGCTCCGGACATCACCCCACAACGGCCTGCTGCATCAGGTTAATGGAAAAGGCCTATGCCCTCCGCTCCCTCCCCATGGTATTGGACATGGGTACCGGGAGTGGGGTATTGGCCCTTTGTGCTGTAAAGCTGGGGGCTGAGAGGGTGGTGGGAGTGGATATTTCCCACGTGGCCTGCAAGGAGGCCTTGGAAAATGTAAATTTAAACCAGGTGGCAGGCAAGATCTTGTTGGTGTGTGGGTCAGTGGAGGCAATCCGGCAAAAAGGAATTTTTGATCTCCTGTTGGCAAATCTTACCGTCGGAACCTTAAGGAGCCTTGGCCCATCCCTTGTCCCTTTGACTAAGACTCAAGGCCTGATGATTGTCTCAGGCTTTGCAACTACTCAACTAAATGAGGTAATAAAGACATTCACCGCCTGCCGTTTGCTCGCTAAAACCGCGGAGAAAGGATGGGCGGCCCTTTTGCTTGAACGATTTTCATGACCCCAAAAACCCCTCAGGTTTTTTGCCTAAAGCTTTTTTTCATTTTATTTTCCCTCAAAATCTAGTATATTTAATAAGTTATAGTTTGTCCTTGGACGAGTCTCATCTTCTACTTCACAGGAGGGGTTATGAAGATACTGTTATTGGGCGCAAGCGGGATGTTGGGCAGCGACTGCTTGAAGGTGTTTTCAGAATCACACGATGTGGTGGCTCCCACCAAGAAAGAACTCAACATAATCAAGTGGGACCTGGTCATAGAAAAGCTTCAAACCGTATCTCCCGATGTAGTGGTAAATTGTGCTGCCTTCACTGATGTAGATGCTTGTGAGAGCGATGATAAGATGATTTCAAAAATAAACGTGGAAGGACCTCGGAATCTGGCCCAAGCGTGCGCCAGATTTCATTGCAAATTTGTGCAGATCTCCAGTGATTACGTATTTGACGGGACAAAGCCGTTTCCACAGCCGTATTTTGAGGATGACCCGCCTCACCCCATCTCTGCCTATGGCAAACAGAAGATGGAGAGCGAGGTGGCGGTGAGGGAGAATTCTCCCAACTATATTATTGTGCGGACTGCATGGCTTTATGGGATAAATGGAAAGAATTTCATGACCTCCATTCTAAAAAAGGCCCTTGAGACCAAGGGGGACACTCTTAAGGTTGCAAATGACCAGTGGGGATCTCCCACCT
>JALVMN010000295.1 GCA_027027005.1 Desulfobacterales bacterium
TTTTCATACTGCTTGGTCCACCTCTTGATTAAGCTATAGAGGCGGACCTTGCTGCCATTGGCCTCAATCGTTCTCGCCAGCACCTTGGCGTTCTCGAAGAGAAACGCCTTCCTATCCGGCAAGTATTCCCACAAGCGGGAGCTCGTCTCCACCTTGGCCCTTTTGACGAGCCAATGGGGCTCTTCCCTGACCCCTTCACCTACCAGCTCGTAATACCGCTGGATATACTTCCGGAGGCGTTGGGCCTCCTTTGGCCCAAGCCTAAGGGCCTTTACGGCCTTGGCCTGGGTCTGTTTGTCTAGTCGGTACATCCTGATGGGGCTCTTCTCGAGACCCCACAGGTATACCTCGAACACCTCTTCCTCGCCCCGAATGAAATCACTGCTCTCGGGGAAGAGAAAGCTGCTGTCCATGGCATCGTCGAGCTCATCATCCTCTTCCTCCTCAAGAGGAAGAGTCTCCTCGGGCTCCGGGGCGTCCCAGAGTTCCTCATGTTGCCTGAGGAACGCTAGGGCCGCCATGCCCTCGGCCTGAGAGATAGTGCCACGCTCCATCTTGGACGCTATCTCCTTGGCGAGATTGGTGAGCTCATCGGTGGCCACCTGATTAATCGGGTCCCGCTTAGCAATTAAGCGAGTAATCCTGCCCTCAGAATCCCTGGAGTCGAAAAACTCATTCGACTCCGCGATCATGCGATCAGGGATATCCATGAGCAGACCGGGCTCCTGATCGGAACCCAACCGGTCAGAGGTCAACCATCTCATACGATTTGTGAGCTTATTGACTATCATGTCAAAGCCCCTTTCTGCGGCACAGCGCCGCGTTAGTTAATAAAACAAACAAACAAAAATAAAACACTTTATCTGCCAGACCCCAATCAGGTCACCATCCCAAACTGAGCCACAACCGCCTGAACAATACCGAAGCACAAGCGGTCAAGCTCATCCGAAGGGTACAGGATAGGAGCACCACAGACACACCTGTCCTGTTTCCCGTCCCTCGGTATGGTAACCAAGCTTCCACAAGCCTGGCAGACTGAGATTACGACCCTGCCTTCAAACCTAGGTGGCCTAACCCTAAGCCACTGATCTCCAGCGGGGTCGCCAGTTAAA
>JALVMN010000296.1 GCA_027027005.1 Desulfobacterales bacterium
ACATAGGCCACTGAGCGGCGTCCACCGAGACCTACATAGAGCAACACCACGATGGCCAGCATCCACATTCCCACGTTGACTGAGAGCAGGTTGTCGGTCAGGATGTTGAAGAGCACGCCGGAGGCCCGAAGCTGGATCCCCAGATACGGGATGCTGTAAAAGATGGCCACGATCACCGTCAGGATCCTCATGGCCTCGGAGTTGAAATAGGCATTATACATCTCACCCGGGGTCACGAACCCGTAGCGCTTGCCGAGCAACCATTGCCTCTTGAGAAACAGAACGCCGGTAAATGGAATGGTGAGCACGTAAAAGGAGGCAAAGCCGTAAGGCAAGCCGTCACGCCAGATGAGGGCCGGGTGCCCCACAAAGGTCCACCCGCTGAAGGATGTGGCAGTGGCTGCCAGCACAAACACCCAGATGTTAAGCTTCCTTCCTGCAATGAAGTACTCGGTGCCTGACTTGGCAGCCAGGTAGCCCTTCACCCCGATGGTGATACAGTAAGTCCAGTAACACAAAACAAAGAAAAAGAGCCAGTAAATATGTGTTGCCATTTATCTCCCCCCCCCTTTCTGTTTAAATAAATTTTTTCTCGTGTCATGGAGGAAACAATTCCTCAAGCATGGCTACCACCCCCCTTTCGGTTTCAAGTTATTACCACAAAAATCCCTTTCAAAACCGGCCTTAAGACCCTATCATCTGCCTGATCTCTTCAACCACTTCGGGGTTGGCCAAGGTGGTCACATCGCCGGGGTCCTGCTTGTTGGACAGCGCCGCCAGCACCCGGCGCATGATCTTTCCGGAGCGGGTCTTGGGCATGTCGCTCACGATCCAGACCTTGCGCGGCTTGGCTATCTTTCCTATCTCGTCCACGATGGCCTGGGTCACCTTCTGGGATATCTCCTCGCTTGGCTCATAGCCGGGCTTGAGAGACACGTAGAGGTCAGGCTCGCGCCCCTTGATCTCGTGGGCCACTGGTACCACAGCGGCCTCTGCCACCTCTTCCACAAGGAGTGCAGCCGACTCTATCTCCTTGGTCCCAAGCCTGTGGCCAGAGACATTGATCACATCGTCGATTCGGCCCAGGATCCGCACATAGCCGTCAGAGGCC
>JALVMN010000297.1 GCA_027027005.1 Desulfobacterales bacterium
ACTTGGCCCTGCCATGACACCTAAAGAAGCCGTGGAGGCCATTCAGCATGGAATGGATGTGGTTCTGAGCCAGGTTGAATCAGGCCCCATCGACATAATAGGCCTGGGCGACATGGGCATAGGAAACACCACTGCGTCGGCAGCCATAATCAGTGCCGTAACAGGCCTTGATCCCCAGCTTGCCACGGGCAGGGGGACAGGGGTGGATGACAAAGGATTGGAGCACAAGGCCAATGTTATTGCAAAGGCACTTGAATTTCATGGCCCTGATCCACAAGTCCCCTTGGATGTGCTCCACAAGGTGGGAGGTCTTGAGATAGCCGGGATTGCCGGGGCCATACTGGCTGCTGCGGCCAAGGGGACGGTGGCGGTCCTGGACGGAGTCATCTCAACTGCTGGCGGCCTCATAGCATACTTGATAAATCCAGCCATTAAGGGATACCTGGTTGCAGGACACAGATCCGTGGAGCCTGCCCACAAGGCTGCCCTCGAATTCATGGGGCTCGAGCCTTTGCTGGACCTGAAGATGCGTTTGGGCGAAGGCACAGGCGCTGCCCTTGCCATCAACCTGGTGGAGGCCAGTGCCAAGATAATGAAGGAGATGGCCTCTTTTGAGGAGGCAGGAGTATCTGGGAAAAAGTAGACATAGGGCGTGTTGAAGGAGAAAACGCCAAAGACAGTTCGCGGTTGTATTGAACACCTCATTGATGTATCAATAGATAGCAGCCTATCGACAAATGAAGGTCCCTGCTCATATAGAAACTGAGCGCCTATATTTGAGGCCGATTGGGGAAAAAGACGCAGAGCCCCTTTTTATCCACGCCTTCAGCAAAGTGGAGGTAATGCGTTATTTGGAGTGGCGCGTTCATACCACAGTGGAGCAGACCCGCAGACTGGTCCAGAACTGGGTCCACCATTGGGATACAGGGAAGAATTTCATGTATGCCCTTGTGTCAAAATCTGACCAGGAGCTTGTGGGATGCAGTTGTCTTGAACCTTCCAAGGGCTGCCGTATGGAGGTGGGAGGGCTGATAACCAAGCCTTATTGGGGAAAGGGATACGGCAGGGAGGCATGGCGGGCCTTGGTGGATTCGGCCCTTGGCATGGAGGAAATCTACTCGGTCTGGGCGGTATGCGATGTGGAGAACACTCGCTCCAAAAGAGCCTTGGAAAAGATAGGGATGCAATGCGAGGCAGTGCTGAGAAGGTATGTGGTCCGCCCCAATATCAGCCCAATTCCAAGGGACGTATTTTATTTCTCCATCCTAAAATAGGTTTTTGAAGACGGTTAACTCCTAATCCTCCAGAGGCCAGATTATGGGCATGACCTCCAAGAATTATCATGACACCACTTCATATGGAAAAGACAAGATGTCCCCCCACTTTCTGGACTGGCAGAACCAGCCCTCTGTTTACAAGGCATATCCCTCAATAGAGCCTATTCCCCTTCCTCCAAGGCCTAAAATACCAAAGGTGAATTTACAGGACCTTTTGAGCGCCGCTCCTGCCCCCCACAAGGACTTAAGAATCAACCCCGAGCTTCTCTCATCCATCTTTTTGTTGACTTACAGTATAACGGGCCGGGCAAGACACGGCGGTGAGGATTTTTACTTTAGGTCAGTGGCATCAGCGGGTGCACTCTACCCTTGTGAGCTATATGTGGCCAGTGAGGACGTTCAAGGAGTGGACGATGGCCTGTATCACTTCTCCATCGCCCACCACGGGCTACACCCTCTAAGAAAGGAAAGGGTGATTTCTTTGGCAAACGGCCTTATTGCCCCTCCTATGCAACCAGGGCCTTCACTGGTGTTTTTCATCACCGCCATTTTTTTCCGAAGTGCATGGAAGTATCGCGAAAGGGCATACCGGTATTGCCTGCTGGATGCCGGTCATCTGCTGGAAAATCTGGCCCTTGCCTTGAAGGCATGGGGGCTCAAGTTTGACATCTCTTACGACTTTAAAGACAAAGAGGTCAATGAACTCCTGGGGCTGGACGAATCAAGAGAGGTGACCCTGGTAGCTTGCAGGGTATGGTCTTCAAGGGAAGGGGACTCATCCACCAACCTGGAAACTAAAGCACTACCCCGTATGTTCAAAGAGGCAAGCAGGGGCTCTGCGGTTGAAAAACATTACCCATTAATCCTGGAAATTCACGAGGCAGGCTCTTTAGATGGGCTTGAGGGGTCCGACTGCCAGGGACTCGACCAATCCTTTCCCACTGGGATAAAATGGCAAGAGATTGATCCGTCATCTCCCTGGCCCACCCAAATGGAGATTGACCATGTGGTGATAAGGAGGCGGTCCAAGAGAAATTTCATACCCCAGCCCCTTGAAAAAGAACCTCTATTGGCACTCCTCTCCTCGTTGCTGGATGATGATAAACACTATTCCAACTGTATGGAGATCCGCTTCCTCCTTTCTTCGGTTGAGGGACATGAGCCCGGGCTCTACACAATGGATGCCCAGGGCAACAGATATGGCCTGATTAGTAAAGGCCGGTTCATACCCACCATGGCAAGCATTTGCCTTGACCAGATGTGGCTTGCAAATGCAGCGTTGCATTTTCTCTTTGTCTCAGATTTGGAGCGCCTGGACCAGACAATCGGCCCGCGTGGGTATCGATACGTAATGCTTGAGGCCGGGAGGCTGGGAGAGCGCATATACCTTGTGGCCACGGCCCTTGGACTTGGAAGTTGTGGGATAGGTGCATTTTACGATGTGGAAGCTGCCCAACTCCTTGAACTGAGTGAGAATGAAAGGTTGCTCTACCTGGTGGCTTCCGGGCCGGTCAAGAAATAAAGGAGGGATTCATGGAACCGGTTGCCCGAAATATCATGGTCTCCAATTACAGGACCATCTCTGCGGATGCCACTGTGGCAGAGGCGGTCAGGGTATTCAGGGAAGCGGGTGAAATGGGCGGTGGCCGACGCATCTTCGGAATGATGGTGGTGGATGAGAAAGGCAGGCTCAAGGGCATGCTGTCCATGTACGACATCCTTCTTTTGCTGAGGCCAAAGCACATCCACATCTGGGCCGACATGAAGGACATTGACATCACAGGAATCATTGACACCGTGTGTGAGAGGGCGCGCTCCGTCAAGGTGGGGGACATCATGACAACCGATGTCATCACCATAACCCCTGATACACACCTCTTTGCCATTTTGGATATAATGATAAAGAAACACATTAGAAGACTTCCCGTAATGGAAGGAGATAGGATAGTCGGAATAGTTTACATCTCAGACCTTTTTTATTTCCTGTATGACAGATTGGCGGACAAGGTTACTTGAGCCATGGGGATAGTAGAGAGACACAGCGTATTGGCTGGCCTCAAGGTCCGCGATGCCATGCGGCGCCAGATCGTCGTAGTTGAGGATTCCGATACCATCTCAAAGGCCATATCAACCCTCCTGAAATACAAGATAAATGCAGCCTTGGTACAAGACGAAGCTGGAAATCCGAGGGCCGTGGTCTCAAAGACAGATATCATGACGGCTTACTACGGGGGACTTCCTCTGGAGCAAGAGGTAAGCACCATAGCCACTGCCTCACCCATAACATGCACAGAGACAGAGGCCCTAGAAAAGGCCATGGCCATGATGCGGGAAAACGGAATCTACAGACTATACGTGCGCGATGCCCAAAAGGGCCAGATTGTAGGGCTCCTTGCCTACCCTGATATAGTCGGCCTGCTCTATAGACTTTGCAGAAACTGCTCAAGAAATTATCTACTCAGACAAGGCGCAGACCAGGAACTGGAAAGGGTCAGACGGTTCAAGGTAAAAGAGATAATGCACTCTGGTGTGGAGAGCTACCAGGTCAGTGATGACCTCTACACCTTAATGGAGGGCCTGAGTCAATACCGATTCGGGGCCGTTCTCATCAGAGATGAAGCAGGGTCGCCTGCAGGGGTGGTATCAAAGACCGATCTCATCCTGGCCTACAAACACGGCGTCAGCCCCAAGGCCCGTGCGGGCGAGATAATGTCAAGGACCGTCCACGGGTGCGAGGCCGACAGTTATCTTGCAGAGGCCATCCAGAAGATGATCTTTTCCGACATACACCGGCTGTTTGTTTATCAAGGCCAGCCCACAAACATCGTGGGAGTGCTCTCCTTTACAGATGCTGCAAGGGTGAGATCTGGGTCGTGTCGGGCCTGCCTCACCACCAGGATCAAGATAGAAGACCAAGCCCTCTAGCCCTGATGGGCCTCCAGGAATTCCATCACCTCCTTCCACCAGGTCTCATTGGAAGAGCTTGGCCAGTCGTTATGGCCTGAGTCGGGAAATACCCAGAGCCTCTTGGGGCCACAGAGGGCCTCATAGAGGGCCAGCCCGAACTCTTTGGGCACTATCTCGTCTCTTTCGGCCACCACCACTGCCACAGGACCGCGGAACTCCTGAAGGTTTTTGACAGTGTCATATTTATCGCGCAGCATCCAGCGGACAGGCAAGAACCAGTAAATCTTCTGTGCAAGGTTGGCCAAAGAGTCCCAGGGGGTCAACATGACGACTCCTGAGACAGGAACTCCAGGGTCTCTCGCAATGGCTGCCGCCACCCCGCTCCCCAGGGATTCCCCCCACAAAAAAAGCGGCCCTCCAAATTCCTTCATTACCTGGGCCAACAATTGCTTGCCATCGGTAACAAAACTCTCCTCTCCCAATTCACCGCCCCTCCCCCCATATCCGGGGTATTCAGCCAGGACCACTCTGTAGCCCAAAGGCTCCAGCGCCTGCACATAGTAATATCGGTGCCATGCAGCCCCTGCGTTTCCGTGAAAGACCACCACTACTCCCTTACCCGCTCCCGAAGGGGTCAAAGACACAACCGCCTTGTAACCTGAACCGGTCTCGGGCCAGGTCTTAAGGCCAATCCTCTTTAGTTCTTTTTCATCTGGATATTCAGTGTCGGGATAATAGAGCATGTTCCTCTGAAACAAATAGGCCAAGGTGCAGACAATCAAGTACCCAATTACTGCGTATAGGCCCAGTTTTAAAAACAATTTCAGCCCCTTTCTTGTCCAATGTTGATTTTTAGAGCATTTTTTGTGTCCCCGTACAAGCATATTCACAGGGTGGACATTAACCATAGGTTTATGTTAAAGCAAGGGCCAAAAATTTTCCCCACATGAGCTAGGGATATACAAGGAACCTCCATGAGCGAGACCTATCAAAACGGACAATCCTCCCTGCCTGACGGCAGGCAGGAAGGCACATCAGGTCACGAAAACCAGGTCTGTGAACCCTCCCGTGACCTGAGTCAATTTGAGGATGTTTTCCTGGTATCCCCCATAGGAATATTCATAATTCAAGATAACACCTTCCGCTTTGTGAATCCCGAGTTCGTAAGAATATCAGGATATAGCGAGGAAGAACTCTTAGAGATGAAGCCACTGGAAATAGTAATAGACGAAGATCGGGAGATGGTTCGCAAATGTGCCATTGAGATGTTGAAAGGTCTTCGCACCACCCCGTATCTACATCGAGTTATAGACAAGCATGGCAATATGAAGTGGATCATAGAGAGTGTGACCTCTGTCTGTTACAAGGGCAGGCGGGCCACCTTGGGCTATTTCATGGATAACACTGAACACGAACTGGCCAAAGAGGCCCTTGCCATTTCAGAGGAAAAATTCAACAAGGCATTTTTCTCAAGCCCTGACTGGTTCGTGATCTCCACACTGGAGGAAGGATTTTACCTGGAAGTAAACGAGGCCTTCTTGCAGACCACAGGCTACCGCAGAGATGAAGTGATCGGTCGAACCTCTGTGGAACTGGGTATCTGGGTGAATGAAGAAGACAGGAAAAGGGCCGTAGAATTGTTGGAGAAAGAGGGGCAGGTCAGAAATATGGAGGTTCAATTCAGGATGAAATCAGGTGAGATTCGTTGGATGCTCTGGTCTGCAGAGCCCATTGAATATCAGGGAGAAAAGTGTCTTCTGGCCATGGCCCGGGACATAACTGAGATCAAGAAGGCAGAACAAGAAAGGCTTGAGCGGGAAAGGATGCAGGTGCTGCTGGAAACCGCCGGGGCCACATGTCACCAGTTGAACCAGCCCCTTCAATTCTTGTTTTATCTGGTTAGTGAGCTGGAAGAAAATCCCCCCACCAAGGAAACCATAATGAAACTAAAGGAGCAGTGCCTGAGAATCAAAGAGATAACGAGCAAGATGGAAAATATCACCACATATAAGACCGTTGATTATGTAAAGGGTGAAAAGATTATCGACATTGACGCAATTCTAAAAAAATAGGCTCCTAGTTTTCCTGGGGATAGATTACCCTTCCGCACCGGGTGAGGTCATAGCCCTCCAGGCTGCGGGCTACTTTTTGGAATCTCTGCTCGTGCAATAGGCCTAAGAACAACTGGACGTTCTTGTCAAAGAAACGCTCTTTTGGAATTAAGAGATCGAACCGTTCCCACCGCCATGGCAAAAAATCCAATCCCAGCAGATGGGCCACTGCCCTGATGCCAGGAGCTGCATCAGCCCTTCCTGAGAGCACCTCCAATCCCACATCCAGGTGGCGGGCCAACTCTGTGTGATATCCCTTAATTTCCTCTTGTTTGATCCCGGCTCGTGCCAGCTTGGAATCAAACAACAACCGTGTCCCAGTGCCCCTAGGCCTGTTTACAATCTTTACATCGCTTTTTTTTAAATCACTAACATTTCGAATTCCTTTCGGGTTTCCCTTGGCAACAATGAGACCTTGCTCTCTTTGGCAAAAATTCACCACTGCCGGGAGTTGGTCCAGCTCCCCTCGAAGATACTGGAAGTTGTATTCTCGACCGTCTTCCTGGACCAAATGACTGGTTGCAATGTGGCAGATGCCTTTTTTGAGCGCCCTTATCCCGCCCATACTCCCCAGATTGCCGAATACGGCTATATTATCCTGGAATGCGACATTGAACATGGATATGGCTCGATCCAGCAGGATATCGTTGCTGCCCACTATTACCAGGACCCCTGGGCCAAACGGCACCAATTCTCTCTTCCTCGGGTAATTGATTGTATTATTTTCTATCCACCGCTCCACCAGGTGCCTTGGAAAGAGCCATTTGCCCGTCACCTTGGTTGCAGGAAGCCCCTTTTCAGAAATCAGGGTGTAGACGACCTTTTCATTTACATCCAGGAACCGGGCCACCTCTTTTGTGTTCAGAAAGACCTTATCCTCCATGACTACCTTCCTCCTCCCTCCCATGTTCAGAAGACCCTGACCGCATCTCTTGGTATTTCAAGACCCACCAGGTCGCCCACAAGAAGACCTCTCCTCTTGGCCTCACTTTTGGGCACGATAATGTTCAAGTTCACTCCCACATCCACTGTGATGCGGAGCCGTGCCTCTTCTCCTGAAGCTGGTGCAGGGCTTATCTGGACTATCCTGCCTTTATAACGAGGGGCATCTTGTCCCCTTTGGGGGGCAAAAGTAATAAATATCTTTTCAGGGTCAAGCGAGATCCTGGCCCTTCCTCGATGTGTGGTCTCAGCAATCAGCCTTATGGAGCCATTCAGCAAGCAGGAGCCTTCCCCTGAGCCGCTGTCCTCGATAACAGTTGTAAAAATATTTTCCAAGGAATGGGATACCGCTTTGCCTTCGTAGAGATAGATTATTTCTTGAGAAACGCGGGTCGCCTGGTCCAGGTCATGGGTAGTAAGTATCACCGAAATCCCCTGGGCGTTGCTGATCTCAGATATAATCCTCTCTATGATCAATTGATGTTCCGGGTCCACACTGGCCGTTGGTTCATCCAGGAGCAACACCTTCGGCGAACAGGCAAGGGCTCGAGCAATGGCCACCCTTTGCTTTTCTCCGCCTGATAGCTTCCACGCATCGGCCCCCATTAAGTGGTCCATCCCCACCATTTCCAGGCATTGCTTGACAATGGCCTCTCTTTTGTCCTTGGATACATTTCTAACCTTCAGCCCGAACTCCACGTTCTTGAAAACAGAGGTGGAAAAGAGGACCGGCTGCTGGTGGACCAAGACCACCTGCTTCCTGAGTTCAGAGAGCCTGTGGCGAGAAAGATCCAAGGGCTTGCCCCTGAACCGAAGCTGGCCGCCGGAGGGAGGGCTCAGAAAGGCCAGTATCTCAAGTAGGGTGGTTTTCCCTGACCCGTTGGGGCCCAGTAGGGCATGTGTGATTCCTTCCTCCAGGACCAGTCGGGAGATATCCAACACCACCTTGTTGCCAAAGGCCTTTGTAAGTCCCTTTATTTCGTAGAGGTTCACGCCCCCAGCCTCCCCTGGATCCTGCTCAGACCAATGTTTACCCAGAGGCTTATCATGAGGAGCACCATCCCCAGGGCCACGGCCAGGACAAACTCCCCCTTGTCGTATTCCAAGGCCATTGCAGTTGTCATGGTGCGGGTATAGCCCCTGATATTGCCCCCCAGCATCATACTTACCCCAATCTCGGCGATCACCCTGCCAAACGATGCGATGATTGCTGCAATTATCCCGAATCGCGCTTCCCTCAAGACCACGGCCCATGTCTGGACGGTGCCGGCCCCAAGGGTCAGCGCGGTCTTTCGGTAGAGCTGATCCACCCTTGTAATGGCTGCAATGGTAAGGCCGGTAACGATGGGTAATATCAAGATAACCTGCCCAATGATTATGGCCGTCTGGGTGTAGAGGAGATCCAGCATACCCAAGGGGCCTTTGCGAGAGATGAAGGCATAGACCATAAGCCCCACCACCACCGTGGGTAGCGCCATAAGGGAGTTTAACAGGGTGACAATCCACTGTCTGCCTGGAAAACGGGTAAGGGAAATCAGGAGGGCAGCAGGAATACCCAAGATACTCGCGATAGCCGTGGAGGTAAGAGTTACCTTTAGGGATACATATATGATGTTGTAAAGCCCTGGCTCAAAGGATATCAAGAGCATAAGCGCGGAAATCAGACTGTCAAAAAAGAATTCCATGGCTTTTGCCTCTTCAATCCAGGTGTCTTCCCATCTTCCCGCCTTCTAATGTAAATGCAGGGGGAAAAAGACCTGCTTGCCTGCGATTCTGTAAGAATCAATCAATGATTGGCCCCGCCTTGAGACCAGCCACCTGGCAAAACGGTCCGCCCACTCATAACGCACATGGGGAAAACGAACCGGATTTAGTGGTATCACACCGTAGGGATTGTGAAGTCTGGGGTCTCCTTCACACAGGATCTCAAGGTCTAATCCCCTTGTGCGACCAAACTTAAACTTTAGATAGGTCCCCCTGTCAGTGAGGGTGTAGGCCTTCCTTTCTTCTGCAAACATGAGGGCCTTTCCCATGCCCTGGCCAATGGATAGATACCACCGCCCAAGCCCGCCGGGATAGCTGAAACTGATGGGCCACCTTTTCCCTTTTTTGAAAATCTTAGTGGTCCTCTCCTGGAGGGAGATGCCCGTGAGCTGCCAGATCTCCTGTTCCTTGAGGTGAGTGCCGCTTTCATCCCCCCGTGATACAAACAGGGCCTTTTTGGAAGCGATCCTCTTAAAGGCCTCTGCGACATCCCTGAGCCCTCTTATCTCTGCAGGATCAGAGGCAGGGCCCACGATCACAAAGTCGTTATACATCACCTCCAGCCTGTATGCCCCGTAGCCTGCAGCCACAAAGGCCTCTTCCCTCTCTTTGGCATGCACAAAGATAAGGTCCACATTGCCGTCCATGCCGTCTCGGATGGCAGCTCCTGTCCCCTTGGCAAATGCCCGAACCACAATACCAGTATCCCTGGCAAAGGCCGGCAACAGCACATCCAGGAGCCCGGAGTTTTCAGTGCTGGTGGTGGTGGACATCTTTATAACGCCATCCCTTGCTAGCCCTGTTGAACAAAGCAGTCCAGATAAGCCTAAGAGCATCAAACAAACAAAGGTTTTCAAAAAAATAGCCCCTTTCATCTTCCCTCCCTCAAAATCTCGTTAACCTTATAACTTCAGAGTATAGAATTGTCAATTCTTTCACTTGAAATTTTTATAATAGATTGAACATGACCATATTTACCTATTTTAACTTTTTCTCCGGTTTTATAACCCTTATCCTCTTAGTCTATGTGAGAAACAGTCCTCTCGCACCAAGCCAGCTTTTCTGACACGGCCCGAAATGACATGTCCCACCTTGTAATGGGGGGGAAGTTCAGATAGGATCTATAACCTATAGGAGGTCTGGAGTGCCCAAGGATAAATCAACCTATCCCCTCAAGTGGTATGATCCCATACTTCTTGCCACCCTCCCCCATTTTGCCGCCTTCCTTATCAAGGCTCTAAACTCTTCATGCAAGCTGGTGGGAATCTACGGCCAGGCCGAGGCTGAAGAGGCCATGGCTCGTGCCGGGGGCAAGGCGGTCTATGTCACATGGCATCAGCGAATCATCTATCTGGCCCGTTTCCTGGATGCGCCTCGGGTGACCTTGATGATAAGCCAGAGCCGCGACGGAGAATACGGCACGGCCTTGGCCAAGAGATTTGGCGCAAAGGCGGTGAGGGGGTCCTCCACCAGGGGAGGGGCAGAGGCCCTGAAAGAGCTGATCCAGTGCGTTCAAGGGGGTGCAAAGGCAGGCATGATCGCTGACGGGCCCCTGGGGCCTCCCAGGAAGGCCAAGGTGGGCGCCGTGATCATTGCAAAAGAGACTCAGGCGCCGTTAATACCTGTAATGTGGAGTGCTGAGAGGTGCTGGTGCCTCAACTCTTGGGACAGACACCTTATCCCCAAGCCCTTCTCCAAGGTGGTGGCAAGATATTCACCCCCTATCTGGATCCCTTTTGATGCGGACAGTGACCATGTGGAGCAAGTCCGCTCCCAGTTGGAAGCCTCCCTCAACCGGGCCGCCCAATGGTGTGATGAATTTTTGGGGGCCCGTTGGCCTTGGAACAAGGAAAAAAGTGATTAATTTTACTTAAGGCCTCTTTTCCGGCTGAATTCGCCAATTGATATTTTCAGTTTCCTGGTCACCAGGTCGTTTTTCCAAGGGTTTTGTAAATCCGGCATTATCTTTTGACCACCTCTTTGGTATGACCTGCCTTCCACTGAACGATTGAAGGATTTGAAAGGCAAAAAAAACAGGGTGACACCTTGATACTTAGGGGGT
>JALVMN010000298.1 GCA_027027005.1 Desulfobacterales bacterium
GTCATGGGCAGGGAGGATTATGTGCGCGTTGTCCTGGAAAGGCCCGGACAAGATGTGGAAGAAGGGATCGGGCTTGTTGCCAGGCCGGTCCACGGCAAATCCGGTCTTATCTCCACCCTTGTAAAGGCCCATGGTCTCCTTGTCATTCCCCGTGATTCAGAGGGGTTTCACCAGGGAGAATATGGCGAGGTAATCATTTTATCATGAAAAGAAAGATATATCTGAATATGAAGACCCTTCCAGAGGCGCGCGCTCTTCTCGTTTCGCATTTCAGTCCGGGAGGGCTTGTCGGCGAGGAAGAGGTGGCTGCCAGGGATGCCTGCGGAAGGGTCACGTCAAGGCCGGTGGCTGCCAGGCTTTCTTCACCCGGGTTTCATTCTGCAGCCATGGACGGTTACGCGGTAAGGGCAGAGGAAACCTTCCCTGCAAGGGATGAATCCCCGGTGACCCTCAGGCTCAGGGAACAGGCAGTTCCGGTGAATACCGGGATGGTCCTGCCGGAAGGGAAAAATGCAGTGGTCATGGTGGAGCACGTGGTGGAAACCGAGGGAGGAGAGGGCATTCTCCTTCGAAGCCCTGTCTTTCCGTGGCAGAACGTCAGGAAGGTGGGCGAGGATATTGTGGCAACGGAACAGGTGTTTCCAAGCAACCACCTCCTTGCCCCCTTTGACCTTGGAGCTCTTATTTCCAGCGGAAACAGCAGGGTCTGGGTGTGGAAACGCCCCCTGGTGGACATAATCCCCACCGGTAACGAGCTCGTGGATCTGGACCAGGCCGGGGTGGAAGAAATTGCCCCCGGCATGACCCCGGAGTCGAATTCTGCCGTTCTTGCCGCCATTGTCAGTGCTGCCGGGGCAGAGCCAAGGGTCCATGCCATAGTGCCGGATGAGCGGGATGTCATAAAGGAGCGCATCAAGCAGGCAGTTGAGGGCAATGCGCACGTTGTCCTGGTAAATGCCGGTTCCTCTGCCGGAAGCGCAGATTACACCGTGCAGGTCCTTGAAGAGCTGGGCCGGGTACTTGTTCACGGGGTGACCATAATGCCGGGCAAACCCACCATCCTGGCAGTGGTTTCCGGCAAGCCTGTCATCGGGGTTCCAGGTTATCC
>JALVMN010000299.1 GCA_027027005.1 Desulfobacterales bacterium
CTGAGGGGAATAGTCATCATTTCGTATAAAGGCCCCCATCTCCAGGTTTTCCTGGACGGTGAGAGAAGGAAAGACATTGTTTACCTGGGGGACATAGCTTACACCTTTGCGGGCCACCTTGTCGGGGTTCAATCCAGTGATGTCATCACCTCGAAAGGTTATGGAGCCTTCCCTGGGCTTGAGAAGTCCAAAGATGGTCTTGAGGAGGGTGGATTTCCCCGCTCCGTTGGGGCCGATTATTGAGACGATCTGGCCTTTTTTTACTTTCAGGTTTACATTATTGAGGATGTTGAGTTCAGGAGTATATCCTGCGGTTATATTACTCGCTTCCAGAATTATCATCGATATTGTCCACCCAAGTAAGCCTCCAGCACCCGCGGATCGCTCTTGATGTCCTCGGCACAACCTTCGGCGAGTTTTTTACCTTCACTCATCACTATGATGGGATTACAAAGATTCATTACCAGATCCATGTCATGCTCTATCAATAGGAATGTGATACCTTTTTCGCGACACAATGTTTCAATGTTGGTCATCAACTTGCGCATCAGGGTGGGGTTTATCCCTGCTCCGGGCTCGTCCAAGAGCACGATCTTGGGATCGGCCATCATACTCCGGGCAAGTTCCAGGAGCTTTTTTTGCCCACCTGAAAGGGAGCCTGCATATTCGTCCTTCAGGTGTATCAGCTCGACAAATTCCAGCACTTCCAAAGCCTTATCCCTGATCTCCTTTTCCTGGGCCCTGACTGCAAATGGCCTGAGCCAAGTGTTCCATATCTTCTCGCCTATCTGCCCACCCGGGACCAGCATCAGGTTTTCAAGTACCGTCATTTGGGCAAACTCTCTGGTTATCTGAAAGGTCCTGTAAAGCCTTTTCTGGAATATCTCATGAGGCCTTAGACCGTGAATGGGCTCCCCTTCAAAGTAGATTTCTCCCTTATCAGGCCTGTAGTGGCCGGTAATTATATTGAAGAGCGTGGTCTTCCCGGCCCCGTTTGGCCCGATAAGTCCGGTAATGGTGCCTTGATACACCTCAAGGCAGCAATCATCCACTGCCTTCAGGCCTCCAAAGCTTTTGGCCACCCCCTCCACCTTTAGCATGGGGAC
>JALVMN010000300.1 GCA_027027005.1 Desulfobacterales bacterium
CGCCTGGATCCACAAACAGCACATCGCTGTTTGTCCCTGGCCTTCTCTATATGGAAGTACAATGCTCCATGACGATACTCAGTGCTCAAATATCGATAGTCTTTCACCCCAAATCCGTGGTACAATAGGCTCGTGGACATCGGTATCCTCCTCGTTTGATTTGCAGGTTGAACCTGGAGGAATTCTACCCGATGTCCACTCCTTTTTACACTACTTCCTACATTTCTTCCCTCTTAGGTACGCGTTTCTATGATGAACCATATTTTTTTCTCATGGCTAAAGGAGAGCGTGGGGGAGGGTATCCCCTCCCCCACGCGGTTCTCGAGAATCAGTGAATCTCCTCGTAAGGGGTTTTGGAAGGCAGGTTGAGCTTGATGGCCTCTTCCTTGAGGGTCTTCATGTCTTTCTTCAGGCGTTCCTTATACGCCTTGAAGACCGGGTTGGTCGGATACTTGGTGCCCAGGTAGTGATCCCTGTTCTTGTAACGCTCCATCCACAGGTTCCACTGGTCTTCGGAAAGCAAGCCCTTCTTGTACGCCGCCTCCACGTTGGCTTTGACCTTTTCCCAGTAATCTGGAATCAACTTGTAGAGCACGGGAGTCTTATATTTTTCCGTGCCGATCCCCCACTCGTTACCGGGGATGTCGTAGATTTTGTAGGTCATGAACTTGGTTGGACTGGTGTTTTCAAAGAGTTTCTTCGCCTCTTCGTCCCCATGGGTCGCCCCGTATTCGAGCATCTTCATCAGGTTGTGCTGGAGTTCCCAGATTCCGTGCCAGTTGGTGTAATCCGCGCCCATCATCTCGGCGCCGTGACGGAACCGGCGCCCTTCGTGGTGCCAGGAGTCATACATGATATGTTCCGGCTTCTCGTCCCAGCCGTTGATGACGGGGTTGGAGTAGAACTTTCCGTTCAGTTCCGTCCGGTGTAAGATCCCTTCCTTCGTATACTTTTTGGTCCAATATGTGAATTGCCGTCGCAGCTCGTTATACTGGAGGTTGGAAAGGTCCGCGATCAGCATATACATATCCACGAATCCCTTGGCGTGACAGTTCAGGCAAACCGCCTTCATCCGTTTCCGCTTGGCCTTCCAGTCGCCCAGC
>JALVMN010000301.1 GCA_027027005.1 Desulfobacterales bacterium
TCGGCCCTCAACCTTGGTCTCCATGGGGATAAGGGCTAATATCTCTTCCAAGGCCTGCTTTGCAACTGCCAGACCATTGTCCTCTTCAGGGAAGATCTCCTCCTCTTCTTTCTTTAATATTACTTTGATCTTTGCCTTTCTGGTCCCCACAATTCCAAAGATTCCGGCAGATCCTGGTTCCAATACCTCCACTTCTATCTCGTCTCTGGAGACCTGAAGTTCCTGGCAGGCCTTTTCAATGGCTTCCTCTGTTGTTTTGCCTTCAAATTCAAACTCTTGCATGACTTTCCTCCAATCCTATGAAGCCTTTTTGTAAATGGCATACTGTTGGGCTATGGACAGAATATTGTTCACAAGCCAGTACAAGACCAGGCCAGAGGGAAAGTTGATGAACAGGAAGGTAAACACGATGGGCAACAACATCATCATCTTGGCCTGGGTGGGATCCCCGGTGGTTGGCGTCATCTTTTGCTGCAAGAACATTGATGCCCCCATAAGGAGGGTGAGCACAGGAATCCCATAAGGGGGGGCCATGAGCGGTATACTGAAAGGGAAGCGGAACAATCTGTCAGGGGCAGATAGGTCGTTTATCCACAGCATGAAGGGGGCGTGCCTCAGTTCTATGGCCTGGGCGAGGATCCTGTAAAGGGCGAAAAAGACCGGGATCTGGATTACCATGGGAAGGCATCCACTCATGGGATTGACCTTGTAGGTCTTGTAGAGGGCCATGAGCTCTTTGTTCATCTGCTCCTTGTTGTCCTTGTACTTTTCCCTGATTTTTGCCATCAGGGGCTGGAGCTTTTGCATCTCCTTCATAGACTTATAACTCTTGTGGGTCAGGGGCCAGAAGATGAGTTTTACCACAATGGTCAGGAGAATTATGGCCACCCCGTAATTGTGGACATAATTATTGAAGAAGCGCAGGGTCAAAAGCAGGGGCTTTGCAATCACATTGGTCCAACCAAAATCTATAGCCTTGTCCAACCCCTTGCCGAACTGTTTGAGCAACCCCAGGTCCAGGGGACCTAAAAACAGGGCATAGCGGGCAGTGGCCTGCCCTCCGGGGGCGAGCACAAGGGACGGCCCCACCAGTTTTGCATACAAGCGGTCCTTATCCTTCTTGGTGGCCTCTATCTTTGCATCCAGGGGTTCCTCTGGTACCACTGCAGAGATAAAGTAGCTCTCCTGAAAGGCTATCCAACCGATTTGTCCCTGGAGTTCCACCTTGTCACCGGGGTCATCCAGATCCAGCTCTGTGTATTCCCCCTGATTCAGGACCGTAAGCCCCGTGAATGAGCTGTAATAACTCTTTTTTTCCTTGGGTATCACAGGGTTCAGTCCCACCCTAAAGGCCCCTTCAAGCCTCTGGGGCCCCTGGTTCCTGACCACCACCTCAAGGTCGATTTTATATTGGTCAGGATAGAACTTGTAACGCTTTTCAACCATCAATCCAGTGGGCAAGACCGAGGTGAACACCAATTCCTGTGGCCCACCTTCGTCCACCAGATTCAAATGGTCCTGATTGGCTTGGTAAAGGATCCCATTGCCATCAGCTGCGTTTTGGATGAAGTCCACTGTCATGAAGTTTCCATCGCCATTGGTAGGTATGAGATTTACCGGTGGAGATGTCTTATCAGGGGTCATTCTGTATTTCTTGAGTTCAAATTTTTTCACCGAAGGCCCGTTATTGGTGAACACGGCCTTGTAAAGCCTGGTTTCAACAATTATCTCCTTGCCTTCAATCCCGGTGGTGGGGGGCACCACTTGGGCGCTGACGGAGGGAGGAGCAGGTTTCAATGCCTTGGGGGCGGGGGCTTGGTGTTCCACCTCCGGCTCTGGTTTTGGGCGTTGGGTGGTTTTTTGAGAGGTCGGGGTAAAAAACACCGACCAGACTAGAAGCACCAAGAAAGACAGAGCAAAAGCAAGAAGTGTTCGTTTATCCATGTGATCCCTTCTGATGTTTTCAGCCCAGAGGCCCTTGATATGAGAACCGGGGACGGAAAAATATGCTTCCACAAGGGCGGCTGGAGGCCTTGACCCTGGAGACCACTTGGGATTGTTTCCGAGGGACTCCCTCCATCAGTTGACCGGGTCATACCCTCCAGGATGAAAGGGATGGCATTTCAAAATCCTGATAATCGCCAGCCTTCCACCCTTTAGAAGTCCGTACCTTATCAAGGCCTGGTGGGCATAACTGGAGCATGTGGGGTAGAATCTACAGGAAGGCGGCAAATACGGTGAAATGAATCTCTGATAGATTCTGATTAGGGCCAGAGGTAAAAAAAGTATTTTGTTATGTAAGTTTTCTGTCAAAAAGGACCTCACCGAGTTCCTCTTGAACCTTCCAGAAGTTTAATGGGCCGGCATTGGGTCTTGCTATTATGACCATGTCATGGCCTTGGGGGAGCCTGTGCTTGTTGAGTCTAAAAAACTCCCGAATAATCCTCTTAACCCTGTTCCTAGTTACCGCTTTTCCAACTTTCTTACTTACTGTAACCCCCAGTCTCGTGATGCCCACCTTGTTGGGCTTCAGCAGCACCACAAAATGCCTTGTTTCCAGCCGCTTCCCCGACCGATTTAGATTGACAAAGTCACTTCGTTTCAATAATCTCTCATGTTTTGAAAACGTATGACGCACGTATAGTTACACAGCGGTGGTCGGAGGATACAGGACAAGATCAAACGGTTAACCGTTTCCGTCCCTTTGCTCTTCTTCGTTTCAAAACATCTCTACCAGCTTTGGTGCGCATCCGTGCTCTGAAGCCGTGGGTCCTGGCCCGTTTTAGATTGCTCGGTTGATAAGTGCGTTTCATGGTCTCCAGTTCCTTGGTCTATTTGAGCATAAAACTTTATATAATCATGAGGCCTGAAGTTTGTCAAGATAATTAAAATTTATAGCGATTTTCCTGCCTGTTTGGCACGGGTTTCGCACTTCCTTGTCGGGAAATGTGTGAGGGCTTTGGGAGGAAAGAAAGGAGAAGACAATGCTGCTGGATCCTATCTTGGGGTGGTTCTCAAATGATCTGGCCATAGATCTGGGGACCGCAAATACCTTGGTTTATGTCAAAGGTAAGGGCATCGTTTTGAGTGAACCTTCTGTTGTTGCCGTGAGGAGGGATGGCAGGGGGGTGAATAAGGTCCTGGCCGTGGGCAAAGAGGCAAAGATGATGCTTGGCCGGACCCCTGGCAACATCGTAGCAATAAGACCCATGAAGGATGGTGTTATTGCCGATTTTGAGATCACCGAGGCCATGTTGCGACACTTTATAAGGAAGGTTCACAACAGGCGGACCCTGGTAAGACCAAGGATAATCGTATGTGTGCCCAGCGGCATCACCCAGGTGGAAAAGAGGGCCGTAAGGGAATCTGCCGAGTCTGCAGGGGCGAGAGAGGTATTTTTGATTGAGGAGCCCATGGCCGCAGCAATTGGTGCCGGGCTTCCCATAACAGAGCCCACTGCAAATATGGTGGTTGACATAGGCGGAGGCACCACAGAGGTGGCCGTCATATCCCTTGCCGGCATTGTGTATTCCAAGTCGGTGAGGGTTGGGGGCGACAAGATGGACGAGGCCATCCTCCAGCACATAAAGAGAAAGTACAATCTGCTTATCGGGATTCGCACTGCAGAGATCATCAAGACCACCATCGGAAATGCCTATCCTGGTGACCACATCGAGACCATAGAGGTAAAGGGCCGGGATCTAGTGACCGGGATCCCAAAGATCCTCACCATCGACTCCGAAGAGGTCCGCAAGGCCATATCCGAGCAGATAGAGACCATCGTGGAAACCGTAAGGATTGCTCTGGAGCAAACTCCACCAGAGCTTGCTGCAGATATAGTGGACAAGGGTATTGTGCTCACAGGTGGTGGCTCATTGCTCAAGAATATGGACATATTATTGCGAGAAGAGACAAAATTGCCCATCACCATTACTGACGATCCCCTCTCCACAGTGGTGTTGGGCTCTGGCAAGGCCCTGGACAACCTTGCCATATTAAAGGAAGTGATGATCAAATAGGGGCTGGCACCTGTAAACCCATAGCCTGGAAGATGAAGCGCGATCGTTGAAAGAGACCAACAAGCTGAGGAAGATATTCGTATGGACTTTGTGTGTCGGGATCGCCCTTTTCTTGCTCTCCTCCAACTTTGGAAAGAGGCGTTCCTGGGGTGCCCTGGACCGATTTGTGGTGGAGGTATGCTCCCCTGTTTACAAGCTGTTTCGGGGCACTGTAAAGGTCTTTGAAGAGGTATGGTTTGGCTATTTTTATCTGGTGGGCCTGCGAGAGGAAAACCAGAGGTTAAAGGCCGAGGTGAGCAGGCTCACGATGGAAAACACCCGCTTCCGCGAGCAACTGGCCACACACAAGAGGCTCAAGGCCCTCCTGAAATTCAAGGAAACCATCAATGAGCCCACTGTGGCCGCACAGGTCATTGCCCGCGACCCCACGGGCTGGTTCAAATCCATTATCATCGATAAGGGCTCAGAGGCCGGTGTGAAGGTCAACATGCCGGTGGTCAACTGGCAAGGGGCAGTGGGCCGCGTGGTGGATGTATCCCCTGACTATGCAAAGGTTCTCCTTATAATAGACCAGAACAGTGCCGTTGACTGCTTGCTGCAGAGGTCGAGGTCTCGGGGCATGGTAAAGGGGATTTCAGCCAAGCTGTGTAAACTGGACTATATTGCCGAGTCAAGTGATGTGGCGGTGGGCGATGTGGTGATCACTTCTGGTTTGGGGGGTGTTTTCCCCAAGGGTTTGCCTGTGGGTGAGGTGGTGGAGGTTACGGATGTACCCGGGGCCCTATTCAAGGATGTGAAAATAAGGCCCTCAGTGGATTTTTCAAAGTTGGAAGAGGTATTGGTGATAATCAGGGAGGAGAAGATTGGAAAACGGGGTTAAAGGCAGGGCCCTGTTTTTGTTTTGTATTTGGGCCCTGGGGATCTGCTGGACCCTTCTAAGGGCCCATTTCATATCCCTGGAGCCCTCCTCCTTTCTTGAAATTGACCTCATCGCCATCCTCATCGCCTATGTGTACCTTTGTTATGGCGGGCTTCAGGCCGCCGTGTTTGCCGCGGTCCAGGGATTGGTGGTTGACATATTTTCCGCTGGGCCCGTGGGGTTCTTCTTGAGTCTTTATCTCTCAGTATGCGGGCTGGCCGTGCTGCTGAGTATGTTGTTTGACCTCTCTAATCCCAAGGGGCAGGGTTTGATCGTGGGCTATGGAGTCCTTTTAAAAAAGGGGCTATTTATCCTGCTCCTGTCTGCATTTTCCTATCGCTTGATCTTGAGTGAGTCCTTGGTGATTTATGGTGCCTTGTCAGTGTTGCTTACCGCCGTCTCAGCCCCTCTTTGTTTCATGGCACTTGACCGGGTGAAGGCCCGGGTCCTGATTGAGCCCTGTGCAGAGAATAGAGACACGGAGCTTTTGGATGTGTCCGAGACCTTTGAGCAAGAATACCTGAGAGACATTGAAAAGATCAGATTTTGACCCCATATCTGCAGATGCCTTTGAAAGGCAGCTTCGGAAGGTCATCGTTTTCGTGGCGGTGGCCTTTGGGGTGCTTGTTTTGAGGCTTTGGTCTCTGCAGGTCCTGAGGGGGGAAGAATACAGGCAGAGGTCTGAGCACAACAGGATTCGACTAAGGGACATCCCGGCCTCGAGAGGTCTGATATTCGATAGCAAAGGCCGGAGACTCGCTCAAAACCTCCCCTCATATGACCTCTACGTGACTCCGGAGGATGTGGAATCCCCCGAGCAACTCTTCGGGCAACTCCATTCCCTGGTGGGCTTGGATGTCGAAGATGCATTGAAAAAATTGAACCAAACCGGGCGCAGAAGGCCCTTCAAGCCAATCCTCATCAAGCCAGACATCAGCCGTGATCAATTGGCCCTGGTGGAGACCTACAGGTACGACCTTCCAGGTATAATGATCCGAGTCAACCCCAGGCGCCATTATATCAAAGGTGAATTTGCTTGCCATGTGCTCGGATACCTTGGGGAGATTACAGAGCAGCAGTTGAGAAGCAATAAATTTCCTCATAAAAGGGCTGGGGACCTGGTGGGAAAGGCAGGCACTGAATTGAAGTGGGACAAGTACCTGAGCGGCTTGAGAGGCGGGGAACAGATAGAGGTTGATGCAAAAGGCAGGAAAATTGCAGTGCTATCAAGGCGTGAGCCAGAGCCCGGGGCAAATGTGTTCTTGAACATTGACTCAGAGCTCCAGGCAGTGGCAGAACGCGGACTTTCAGGTAGGAAAGGGGTGGTGATCGCAGTCGAGCCTGGCACGGGTCGAATCCTTGCAATGGCCAGTAGGCCTTCCTTTGACCCGAATATCTTTATCAGAGGGATCGATCAGAGCACATGGAAGGCAATTGTCAGCTCCAAGGACTATCCCTTGCAGAACAGGGCAGTCTCGGGCATCTTCCCCCCTGGTTCCGTGTTCAAGATAGTCGTTGCCTTGGCCGCCCTTGAGGAGGGAATTATAGACCCAGATGAACCCGTGATCTGCAATGGGAGTTTTCCGTTGGGAGACAGGGTCTTTAGGTGCTGGAAAAAGCATGGTCACGGTGCTGTAAACCTGCACAGGGCCCTGGTGGAGTCGTGTGATGTCTATTTTTACAAATTGGGTTTGGCCCTCGGAGTGGAAAAGATCGCAAAGTTTGCCAGGAGGCTTGGCTTGGGTAGGGTCACGGGATATGACCTGGGATTTGAGAAAAAGGGACTGGTTCCCACGAAGAGGTGGAAGCTCAAGAGATGGGGTTCCAGGTGGCAGGGAGGAGAGACCGCCACTCTGGCCATAGGCCAGGGATATCTGCTGGTCACCCCGATTCAATTGGTAAACATGATCTCGGCCGTCTTTAATGGAGGATTTCTTTATGCACCCCAGGTCACCAAGCATGTGGGTGCGGACCAAGTTTATTATAAGTTTACCCCCAAGCTAAAGAGTGTCGCAGGCGTAAGCCCCGAGCACCTGGAAAGGGTGAGGACGGCCCTGGTGGGTGTAGTCAATGATCCCCATGGCACAGGGAGAAAAGCAATCATAGATGGTGTAGTGGTTGCTGGCAAGACCGGCACGGCCCAGGTGGTGGGCTCTGAGAAGATGGAGGGGGTGGAGGAGGATCAAGTCCCCATGCACCTGCGGGATCATGCATGGTTTGTCGCAGTGGCCCCTGCAGAGTCCCCAAGGATTGCGGTGGTTGTCTTGATAGAACACGGTGGCCATGGTGGGAGTGCTGCAGCCCCTGTGGCACGAGAGGTTATCAGTAAATATCTGGGGCTTGGCAGTTGAAGCAGAAAATGGCTCTCTAAGACAGCTTAGAGGATAGTAGAAATCGGTAGCATGATGTTTGACAGGCGGCTCATACAAAACTTTGACTGGTTCGTACTGTTACTCCTGCTGGTGATATGTGGGTTGAGCCTCCTGAATCTCTACAGTGCCACTTATGCCTTGAGGGCTGAAGGGGGGAGCGAGGTCTTTACCAAGCAGATCTATTGGTACCTTATCGGCTTTGCCGTAATGATGCTTATGACCATGTTCAACTATTTTAGATTGGAGCAGGTGGCCTTTATCCTCTATTCGTTGTCCATGGGCCTCTTGGTGCTGGTATTGATGATTGGCAGGGTTAGTTCTGGGTCACAGAGGTGGCTGGTATTCGGGGGCGTTTCATTTCAGCCTTCTGAGTTGGCCAAGATCGCAGTCGTCCTGATGCTGGCCAAGTTCTTCTATGAAAGACGTGAGGCTGGCGGTTACAGGCTAAGAGATTTGTGGCAGCCTTTCCTCTACATCTCCATTCCTGCCCTATTGGTGATGAAGCAACCCGATCTGGGCACGGCACTGTTGTTGGTAATTATTGGGGTGGGGATGATCTTTGTTGCAAGGGTGAGGACCACTTCCCTGTTGATACTGCTCTCCACAATGATTCTCAGCGCCCCCCTGCTCTGGTTTAATTTAAAGGAATACCAGCAAAAAAGAATACTTACCTTTCTTAGGCCCGACCTGGATCCGTTGGGTTCCGGATACCACATAAATCAGTCGAAGATCGCCATAGGAAGCGGCCTTTTCTGGGGAAAGGGTTTCCTGGAGGGCACCCAGACACGCCTTCACTTTCTCCCTGAACAGCACACGGATTTTGCCTTTTCCGTTTGGGCCGAGGAATGGGGACTGATTGGTTCCTTGGTGTTACTTGCTCTCTATCTGCTTCTGGTCATTTGGGGAATATACATAGCCAAGAATTCCAAGGAGCGGTTCGGCTCCTTTTTGGCAATAGGGCTGACCTCCATCATATTCTGGCATACCATTATTAATATAGGTATGGTAACCGGCCTACTTCCGGTGGTAGGGATCCCGCTGGTACTGTTCAGCTATGGGGGCTCTTCCTTGGTCACCACCATGGCCACGATAGGTTTATTGATGAATATCCGGATGAGACGATTCATGTTTCAGTAGGTAAGAAGGACCCAAGAAATGAGCAGGATTAAAACGAGAGGAGGTAAGACATGAAAAAGCAAAAGGAAGGAATTAATGCATTCTTGGGAGAAGATACCTCATTTGAGGGTAAGCTCTCCTTCACAGGCACGGTGAGGATTGACGGGCGCCTCAAGGGTGAGGTCTTTTCCGAGGGTACACTGATAGTGGGCGATTCTGCCAAGGTGGAGGCCGACATAAAGGTCGGAAGGCTTGTTGTGAGTGGAGAGATCAATGGAAACATCCTGGCCGGGGAGAGGATAGAGATTCATGCCCCTGCAAGAGTGTTTGGTGATATCGTCTGCCCTGTTCTGATAATAGACGAGGGCGTGATCTTTGAAGGAAATTGTAAGATGACAGAGGTATCCATCGGGGAGGAAAAGCAGGAGACAAGTGACGAAAAAAAGGTCAAAGTTATTAAATAGAATAGAAAAAATGGATTAGGTGAAAAAATGCACAAAAAAGTTTTGACAAGCGCATTTTTTTTTTGTAAAAGGCCATACCCATCAGGGCCCGGTTAGATAACTCAACGCTTTTAAAGAGAAAGAGGGAATATTCAGCCATGCTCGAAGTAAATATAACCCTTTTCTTCCAGATCGCAAATTTCCTGATTCTCCTTTTCCTCCTAAATCTCATCCTCTATCGACCAATTCGAAATATCATCAATGAACGAAACCGACAGATCAGTACCTTGGAGAGAACCGTCCAGGAGCTGCAGGCCAAGGTGGAACAGGAGCAGGTGGCCTTGGAAGAGAATATGGCCCTTGCCAAAAAGGAGGGATTCAGGGAAAAGGAAGAGCTCAAGGCCAAAGGTATTGAAGAGGAGAAGGCCATAATACAGGAGGCCATGGGCCAGGCTGAAAAAAAGGTGGGAGAGGCAAAAAAAGAGATAGAGACGAGCCTGGCAGAGGTGAGGAAGACCCTGGAAGAGCAGGTCGCCCTTTTCTCTAAAGAACTGGCCGAAAAGATCCTGGGAAGGAGTCTCCAATGAGCCGCATTGCCAAGTCCATTTCCATTATGGCCATTGTGTTGATCTTGGGCCTGGGTTTGGTTTCCGCAGCCCTGGCCAGCGGAGGAGGTGGAGAGGCAGCAGCCCATCATGCTGACAAGAGCGCTGCTTTGACTGACTTATTGTACAGGTTTATTAATTTTGCTCTCTTGGTGATCATCCTGGCCTTTGCCCTAAAAAAGGCCAATGTGGGCCAACTGTTTGCTTCGCGCCGCGAAAAGATACAAAAGACCCTTGAAGAGCTGAAGGCAGCCAAAGAGGCTGCAGAGCGTCGTTACCGCGAGTTGGAAGAAAAGCTGAAGGCCTTTGAAAAGGAAAAGGAGAAGATCCTGGAGCAGTTCAGGGCCGAGGGGGCTGCTGAAAAAGAGAGAATAATCGCAGAGGCCAAGGAGAGGGCGAAGCAAATATTGGAACAGGCTGAATTCACCATAAAGAGGGAAATAGAGGAGGCCAAGAACAGGGCTCGTCAGGAAGTGGTGGAGCTGGCCGCCATTAAGGCCCAGGAGATCATCTCCCGCCAGATCAAGGACGATGATCAGGAACGCCTGGTCAACGAATTCATTGAGAAAGTGGAGAGGTTACATTGATAAGCTCAAGGATTTCCAAGAGATACGCAAAGGCCTTGCTCAGCATTGGCCAAGAGGATGGCAACTACCAGTTATACGGGGAGAACTTGAGGGCATTTGCCAAGTTCTGCTCTGAGAATAAGGATTTTTTCAGGGTGGTTTCCACCCGCATATTTTCAGCTGAAGAGCGGAAGCAGGTCCTTGAGATTGTCCTCGAGAGGAGTGATCTCCACCCTACTGTAAAGAATTTTCTGAGGGTGTTGCTTGAAAAGGAAAGGATTGCGGCCATTGATGACATATGTGAGATCTACGAAAGGCTCACAGATGAGATATCAAACATCACAAGGGCCAGTATAATCACGGCAAGACCTCTCAAAAGCGATGCCATGGTAAAGCTGGAAAAGGCCCTTGAGGCCTTGACAGGCAAAAAGATCAAATCAGAGGTTACAGAAGACCCCTCCCTTATCGGGGGTGTGGTCGTAAAGATAGGTGACATGGTATTGGATGGCAGTGTAAGGGCCCAACTTGATGGGCTAAAAGAATCATTGAAAAGGGGTGGATAAGGCCGATGGAAATCAGAGCAGAAGAAATAAGTCAGGTCATTAGGGATCAGATCAAGGATTACGAGAAAAAGATCGAGGTGAGCGAGACAGGCACTGTGCTGTCTGTGGGCGATGGTATCGCTCGCGTCTATGGCGTGGAGAATGCCATGGCCATGGAGATGTTGGAATTCCCGGGGGGCATTTATGGCCTATGCCTGAACTTGGAGGAGGACAATGTGGGTGTTGCCATCATGGGTGATGACTCCAAGATCAAGGAAGGCGACATGGTGAAGAGGACCGGTAGGATCGCAGAGATCCCGGTTGGGGAAGCGGTCCTCGGCCGGGTTATCGATGCCGTGGGTCAGCCCCTTGATGGAAAAGGCCCAATCAATGCCACGGAGTTTCGCCGCATCGAGATGATCGCCCCCGGTGTGGTGGAGCGCCAGCCCGTGAAGGAGCCCATGTACACCGGAATAAAGGCCATTGATGCCATGACCCCTATAGGTAGGGGCCAGCGGGAGTTGATAATCGGTGACCGTCAGATCGGAAAGACCGCCATCTGTGTGGATGCGATACTGAGGCAAAAGGACACTGACATATATTGCATATATGTTGCCATTGGTCAGAAGAAATCCACGGTGGCCCAAGTGGTGGACATCCTGGAGCGCCATGGGGCCATGGAATATACCACTGTGGTTGCTGCTTGTGCCAGCGACCCTGCCACCCAGCAGTTCATCGCCCCGTATTCGGGTTGTGCCATCGGCGAATATTACAGGGATTCGGGGCGACATGCCTTGATCATCTATGACGACCTCTCAAAGCAGGCGACTGCCTACAGGCAGGTCTCCTTGCTGCTCAGGCGGCCCCCTGGCCGTGAGGCCTTCCCTGGAGATATATTTTATAACCACTCTCGATTACTGGAGCGCGCTGCTAAGTTAAATGACGAAAAGGGAGGGGGTTCGCTGACCGCGCTCCCCATTATCGAGACCCAGGCAGGAGATGTGTCGGCCTACATCCCCACTAATGTGATCTCCATTACCGACGGGCAGGTTTATCTTGAGCCAGGTCTGTTTTTCTCGGGTGTAAGGCCGGCCATTAATGTGGGCCTTTCGGTCTCAAGGGTCGGTGGAGCTGCCCAGACAAAGGCCATGAAAAAGGTGGCAGGCACGCTGCGGCTTGACATGGCTCAGTACAGGGAATTGGAGGCATTTGCTCAGTTCGGGAGTGATCTGGACAAGGCCACACAACAGCAACTAAACCGTGGCCAGAGGCTGGTGGAGATACTCAAACAACCCCAGTACCAGCCCATGCCGGCAGAAAAAGAGGTGGCCATCCTTTTTGCAGGTGCCAACGGTTATTTGGACGAGTGGCCTGTGGAGGCTGTGGCCGAATACGAGAAACAAATGCTGGAGTTCTTGGAGACCAAGTATCCTGAGATCCTGAACGAGATAAAGGAAAAGGCTGATATCTCTGACGAGCTGGATGCCAAGATGAAGAAGGCCCTTGACGAGTTTAAGGGAGTATTTCAGCCCCCTACAAAATAAGTTGAGATCAAAGGACTGAGAGACGGTTATGGCCACACTCAGAGACATATTGCGCAAGATTTCAGCGGTCAAAAAGACCCGCCAGATCACCAAGGCCATGAACATGGTGGCTGCTGCAAAGCTACGCAACACCCAGGGCAAGATGGAGGCCTTTGATCCGTATGCCACGAAGTTTGCCGAAGTGTTGGGTAATTTGGCCAGCCGCCTGGAGCCTGACATCCATCCCCTGCTGGTAAAGAGAGAGGAGGTCTCAAAGGTGGAACTCCTCCATTTTACGGCCGACAGAGGCCTCTGCGGCAGCTTTAACAGCAACCTCATAAACGAGGCGGAAAAGTGGGTGAGAGAGCAGGAGGCCCAGGGGAGGAGTTGCACCCTTACCTTGGTTGGGAAGAAAGGAAAGGAATATTTTACCAAGCGTGATTTCAACGTAAGAGAGGTCTTTACCAATATTTACGGAAAGATAGACATCTCATTTATTAACAACATGGCGCGTGGCTTTATTGACAGGTACCTGAGCGGGGAAGTGGACGAGGTTTACATGCTGTACAGCCGCTTTGTGAGCATGGTAAGGCAGCAGCCCACTCTGGTCAAGTTGATCCCCATAGAGCCACCCTCAACAGGAGAAGGTGAAGCTCAAGGGGGTGGTGCAGAATACCTTTGTGAACCCAGCGCAGAGCAACTGCTCATAGAGCTTCTGCCCAAACACCTGAGCGTGCAAATCTACAACGCGTTTCTGCAAAACGAAACAAGTGAGCATGCTGCGCGCATGACCGCAATGGACAATGCGTCCAAGAACTGCAGCGAGATGATAGACAATCTCACATTGGTTTACAACAAGGCCCGCCAAGCGGCGATTACTGCGGAGTTGATGGATATTGTGGGCGGAGCCGAGGCACTCAAGAAGGCTTAATGGTCTTAAAAAGGAGGCGCGTACCGAGATGAACGAAGGCAAAGTCTTACAAGTAATCGGGCCGGTGGTTGATGTGGAGTTCCCTGAGGGAGATCTTCCACCATTGCTGACCGCACTGACCATTACCAACCCCGCCATCGATGACACCGAAGACAACCTAGTCATAGAGGTCGCCCAGCATTTGGGGGACCGGGTGGTGAGGTGCATCGCCATGGATATTACCGATGGTCTGGTGCGGGGTATGAAGGTCAAAAATACCGGTAAACCCATCATGATGCCAGTGGGCGATCCCACCCTGGGGCGAGTCTTAAATGTGGTGGGCAGACCGGTTGACGGCCTCGGCCCGGTAAACGCCACGGAATTCTATCCCATCCACCGCCATGCCCCCCCGTTTGAGGAGCAGGATGTTACGGTGAGGGTGTTGGAGACCGGCATCAAGGTCATCGACCTGCTGGTTCCTTTCCCCCGCGGTGGCAAGATGGGGATGTTTGGGGGAGCAGGTGTTGGAAAGACCGTGGTGATGATGGAGATGATCCACAATATCGCTCTGCAGCACGGTGGTATCAGCGTGTTTGCCGGGGTGGGTGAGCGGACCAGGGAAGGAAACGACCTTTACCTGGAAATGAAGGAATCAGGTGTTATCCAAAAGGCGGCCCTAATTTACGGGCAGATGACCGAGCCCCCTGGTGCGCGAGCCCGTGTGGCACTCTCGGCCCTCACTGCAGCCGAATATTACAGGGACGAGAGGGGTCAGGATGTGCTCCTCTTCATAGACAACATATTTAGATTTACACAGGCAGGTTCCGAGGTGTCGGCTCTGCTTGGACGTATCCCCTCTGCAGTGGGTTATCAGCCCACCCTTGGTACTGACTTGGGTGAATTGCAGGAGCGCATCACCTCCACCAAGAAGGGGTCCATCACCTCTGTCCAGTGTGTCTATGTGCCTGCTGACGACTTGACAGACCCAGCCCCTGCCACCACATTTGCCCACCTGGATGGAACCGTGGTGCTCTCTAGGCCCATCGCCGAGTTGGGTATATACCCTGCAGTGGATCCCCTGGACTCCACCTCCAGGATCCTGGATCCCAACTATCTGGGCGAGGAACACTACACTGTGGCAAGACAGGTGCAACAGATACTTCAGAAATACAAGGATCTCCAGGACATTATCGCCATTTTGGGTATGGATGAGCTGTCTGAAGAAGACAAATTGACCGTGGCCCGCGCCAGGAGGATCCAGAGATTTCTTTCTCAGCCCTTCCATGTGGCCGAGCAATTTACGGGCACCCCTGGCAAATATGTGCCTGTCAAAGAGACAATCAAGGGCTTCAAGGAAATCATAGAAGGAAAACATGACGATCTTCCTGAGGCTGCTTTCTACATGGTTGGCACCATAGAAGAGGCCCAGGAAAAGGCCGAAAAGATGGCCGCTGCGAGCAAGTAAGGGTGAGGAGATGGCAGGACTTTATCTGGAACTTGTGACCCCCGAAAAGGTACTGGTGAGTCAGGAGGTGGAAATCGTGGTGGCTCCCGGCTCATTGGGGGAATTTGGTGTGCTGCCTGGACACATCCCATTCTTGAGCGGGATTGTCCCGGGTGAGCTGAGATTCACTGCTGATGGCAAGACCGAGTATTTTGCCGTCACCACGGGATTTGCAGAGGTCTCGGAAAACAAGGTTTCGGTCCTTGTGGATGCCGCAGAGAGGGCCACTGATATAGATCTGGAACGGGCCAGGAGGGCCATGGAAAGGGCTCGCCAGCGCCTCTCCAAGGAAAGGGGAGAACCAGACATTGACTTTGAGAGGGCTCAGGCAGCCTTGCAAAGGGCCATTGCACGCATAAGAGTGGCAGAAAAAGTAAAATAATACCTTAGAATCATTAGGAAACAAAAGGAGGCAGGTCGCAAAGACCTGCCTTTTTTGTTGACCTGGAAGGGGGTTATGGATAATATCTAAAAAAATGATAGCAGTTTTAGTTAGTTGGTTTGCTCTCGGGGCCAAGGAGGTCCAACACCCCGGAGCAAGGGTAAACTGAAAAGGAGCTTTTGGCGGAGATGGGAATGGAGATGGAACAGTTTGATATACTGGAGCAGAAGATTGAGCGTTTGGTGGAGATAATAAAGCAGTTGAGACAGGAAAAGGACTCGCTATCTGAAAAGGTTCAGATACAAGAGGAAAAGCTCTCGGATCTTACCAAACAGCTCGAGGAGCTCAGGGCAGCGAGAGATCTTGCCAAAAAGAAGATTCTTTCACTATTGGAAAAGATTGAGCAGGTGGAAATTTAACTATTTGGGGGAGTCCTTTGGAAGGCCCCATAAAAGTAAAGATCCTGGATCAGGAATACATGCTGCGAAGTGAAGACCCTTCGGAGCGAGTTCATAAGATAGCGGAATATGTGAACCATAAATTTGAAGAGATAACCAGAGAGGGTAAAGGGCTTACTGACAAGAAGATGGCGATCTTAGTGGCCTTTAACATTGCAAGCGATTACTTGCAATTGCAAGAAAAGTACAGAGAATTACTCAACATGCTGGAAGAGAGGTCAAAGGCCCTTATCCTCAGGATTGAGAGAGAAGTGGAGTGAATTTTGGGGAGAAGTCTTATTGGAGTGGAGAACCGGTGGTATAAAGAGAGAGAAAGATGGGCCTTGTCACCCATGTCTCGAGATATTCGGGTAATACTAGATACTGATTGGCAAAAAAAATTTGTTGGATGTTTTACCAAATAGTTTTTTGCAACAAAGCTTTTCAGTCCCTACACTCTCTTCATTCCTGACATCTCCATTCCCCTGAGACCGACCCCAATTTCCCAAAATCACTAGGAGATGGGAGAATATGGATTACTTATATATGGTTGGAATTGGAGTCCTAGGATTGGCCGTGGGTGTGGCCGTGGGGTTCCTGATAAGAAAGAGGCTTGTGGAGTCCCGACTGGAATCGGTCGAGAGTTATTCCAGAAAGATCCTTGCCGAGGCCCACAAAGAGGCCAAGAATATAAAGAAGGAGGCGGCCCTTCAGGCCAAAGACACGCTCTACCAGATGAAGGTGGAGTTTGAGAAAGAGACTCGGGAAAAAAAGGAGCAATTACAAATCCAGGAAAGGAGGCTCTTTCACAAGGAAGAAAACCTGGACAAGAAGCTGGAACAACTCGAAAAGAGGGAGAGCAGGCTTTCAGAGCAAGAGAAGGCCCTGGAAAAGCTTGAAGATCAATTGAAGGAAAAGGAGAAAGAATATCACCACCTTGTGGAAGAGCAAAGGCGCGAGCTGGAAAAGGTGGCAGGGTTGTCCAGCCAGGAGGCAAAGCAGATTTTGATGCAGTCCATGGAAGAGGAGGCCAAGCTGGAGGCTGCAAAACTCATAAGGAGGATAGAAAACCAGGCCAGGGAAGAGGCGGACAAGAGGGCCCAAGAGATTCTGGCCCTCGCGGTTAAGAGGTACGCAGGTGACTATGTGGCTGAAAAGACCGTCTCGGTGGTGAATCTTCCCAACGAAGAGATGAAGGGCCGTATTATCGGTAGAGAAGGGAGGAACATCCGGGCAATAGAGGCTGCCACGGGTGTGGACGTGATAATTGATGACACCCCAGAGGCAGTGATACTTTCGGCCTTTAACCCTGTGAGGCGAGAGGTGGCAAAGGTTTCCCTGGAGCGGCTGATAGATGACGGTAGGATACATCCTGCCAGAATCGAGGAGGTGGTTGCAAAGGTAAACAAAGAGATAGAGACCAGTATAAGGGAGGCTGGTGAGCAGGCGGCCTTTGACCTAGGTGTCCATGGCATTGATAACGAGATCATAAAACTCCTGGGCCGGCTAAAGTACAGATCCAGCTATGCCCAGAATGTGCTGCAGCACTCAAGAGAGGTTGGGTTTCTCTGTGGTATCATGGCCGCTGAACTCGGCCTGGATGTCAAAGAGGCCAAGCGGGCCGGTCTCCTCCATGACATCGGAAAGGCAGTGGACCATGAAGTGGAGGGCCCCCATGCAGCCATAGGCGCAGACTTGGCAAAGCGTTATGGTGAATCAGAGGAGGTTGTTCACGCCATTGCTGCCCATCACGAAGAGATTCCACCCAAATCTGTGCTGGCCGTGCTGGTCCAGGCGGCAGACACCCTTTCAGGGGCCAGACCTGGTGCAAGGCAGGAGATGCTGGAGTCCTATGTAAAACGCCTCGAAGATCTCGAGAAAATTGCCATGTCGTTTCCAGGGGTTAGCAAGTCCTATGCCATCCAGGCTGGTAGAGAGATCCGAATAATGGTGGAGGGAAAGATAGTTGATGATGACAAGGCCTTTGTGCTTTGCAAGGACATTGCCAAAAAGATAGAAAAAGACATGACCTATCCGGGCCAGATAAAGGTGACAGTAATCCGGGAAACAAGGGCAGTGGAATACGCCAAATAGAGTAAAACTCCAAGGGCTCTCTCACCATTATCTCGGGGCATGGACTCGTGGGTGTCAATGAAGAGAAGACAATTTACCTGGTGGACGGTACCTCCTATCTTCACAGGGCCTATCATGCCGTAGCCCCCCTATCCACCTCAACGGGATTTCCCACCAATGCAGTGATGGGATTTACCAGGATGCTGTTGAAGCTCCTGGCCGAGAAATCCCCGCGTTATCTTGCCGTGGTATTTGACGCCAAGGGCCCCACCTTTAGACACGAAATGTTCGAGGACTACAAGTCCAATCGGCCCCCCATGGCCGATGACATGGCAGTTCAGATACCCAAGGTGAAAGAGATCCTGGAGGCCTTGAATATCAAGATCCTGGAAAAGGAGGGATATGAGGCCGATGACCTGATGGGCACTTTGGCAAAGACGGCAGAAAGTAAGGGCTATAATGTGGTCCTGGTCACAGGAGACAAGGACTTCAGGCAGCTCCTTTCGCCCAGGGTCCAGATGTGGGACACCATGCGAGATAAGGTGACCACCCATGAAGACCTGAAAAAGGAATATGGCCTTGACCCAAGCCAATTCGTGGATGTCATGGGGCTTGCAGGCGACAGTGGCGACAACATCCCGGGCGTAAACGGCGTGGGTGAGAAGACCGCAATAAAGCTGATCAAGCAATTCGGTTCCCTTGAGGGGGTCTTGGAGCACTTGGATAAGGTGAAGGGAAAGAAGTTGAAGGAAAATCTCTCCAGGTGCAAGGATTCTGCAATCCTGAGTAAAGAGCTTGTTAGGATAGACTGCCATGTCCCCCTTGAAATAGACCTGGAGGATCTGGAACTGGGAGACCCTGATCGGGAGAAACTTTCCCAGATCTTTCGCGACCTAGAGTTCAAGGAGCTGTGGGACCAGTTCGCCCAGCGCAGCAAGGAAGAGGTGGACTATCGTCTGTGTAGCTCTGTGTCTGAATTAACAAGTATGGTAAAGAGCATAAAAGAAAAACAGCTCGTCTCTTTTGATACAGAGACCACCAGTCAGGATCCTCTAAGGGCAAAGATCGTGGGCCTTGCACTTTGCTGGGAAGAGAAACGGGCATACTACATACCTGTGGGGCATGTGGGGTTAGGGGCATCCACCCAACTGGGCATGGAAGAAGTGATAAAAATACTCAGGCCAGTGCTGGAGGACGAGGCAATAAAGAAGGTGGGTCAAAACATCAAGTATGATGCCGAGGTGCTCTGGACCCATGGGATCCAGATGAAAGGCATCCATTTTGACACCATGATAGCATCCTATGTGATCAATCCGGGCCTCCACCAGCACAAGCTGGACCTGCTGGCCCAACAGTACCTCAACTACAAGATGACCACCTACAAGGAGCTCACAGGGAAGGGAAAGAATGCCATCAATTTTTCCCGAGTGCCTGTGGAAAAGGCAAAGGACTATTCCTGTGAGGATGCCGATATCACCCTGCGACTCATGCGGGTTTTGGAGCGTAGATTAAAGGAAGAGGGCAATGAGGCGCTTTTCTATGAGCTGGAGATGCCTCTCCTCCCAGTGCTCATGGATATGGAACTTACGGGCATTAAGGTTGATATCCCCTCTTTCAAAGAGATGTCCAAGCAGTTTGGTCAAAGACTGAAGGAACTTGAAAGGGAGATATTCCAGGAGGCAGGGGTGGAATTTAATATCAACTCCCCCCAGCAGCTTGGATGGGTGCTTTTTGAAAAGCTCCAACTCCCTGTGCAGAAAAAGACCCTTAAGACCAAGAGATACTCCACAGACCTCAAGACCCTGAAAAAACTTGCAGCCTGCGAGAGTAAGGTGCCAGAGCTTGTGCTGAGATACCGCTCGCTGGCCAAGCTCAAATCAACATACCTGGATGCACTGATTAAGCTGGTCAATCCTGACACAGGAAGGCTCCACACCTCCTTTAACCAGACCGTAACAGCCACAGGCAGACTAAGCAGTAGCAATCCAAATCTGCAAAACATCCCCATCAGGACCCAGGAAGGCAGAGAGATTCGCAAAGGCTTTGTGGCCGAAGAGGGCCATGTGTTTGTCTCTGCCGACTACAGCCAGATAGAACTCAGGGTCTTTGCACACTATTCAGGCGACAAGAGCCTGGTAGAGGCCTTCCTCAAGGGAGAGGACATCCACACCCGGACTGCTGCAGAGATCATGGGGGTAGAACCTGAGGCAGTGACCCCGGAGATGAGGAGGGTGGCAAAGGCCATCAATTTCGGGATAATTTACGGCATGGGGCCTCAAAAACTGGCAGAGGAACTGGAAATTGATCTTTCCACTGCCAAGGCTTATATTACTAAATACTTTGAGAGGTACCAGGGGGTTAAGGAATACAGGGAAAAGATGATCCAAATGGCAAGGGAAAAGGGGTTTGTGACCACCCTCTTTAACAGGAAGCGGCACCTGCCCGAGATCAATCACTCCAAACACGTGATCCGTGCAGAGGCAGAGCGCATGGCCATCAATACCCCAATCCAGGGGACTGCGGCAGACCTTATCAAGAAGGCCATGATAAATATTCACCAAAGGCTTGAGCGGGAAGGATTGAGGTCAAAGATGTTGTTGCAGGTCCACGACGAACTGCTTTTTGAGTCCCCTCAAGATGAGGTGGAGCGACTGGTTCCTTTGGTAAAGGCGGAGATGGAAGGGGTATATTCCCTTAATGTCCCGCTGAAGGTGGATATCGGCGTGGGGTTCAACTGGGAAGAGGCTCACTGAGATGGAAAAGGATTCTGGATACATATTCGGGCCTGTGCCATCAAGGAGGCTGGGGCTCTCTTTGGGTGTTGACCTTATCCCCCGTAAGACGTGCTCCTTTGACTGTATCTATTGCCAGGTGGGAAAGACCACTGACAAGCGAACAGAAAACAAGGATTTTTATGAACCTCTAGAGATATTATCCCAACTGAGAAAAAGGCTCGGGGAGCGCCATCCTGACACCATAACCCTTGCAGGTTCTGGTGAGCCCACACTCCACAAAGGGCTCAAGGAGATAATAAACGGGATAAAAAAGATTACTGATATCCCCTTGGCCCTCCTAACCAACGGATCTCTTTTTTGGAGACAGGAGGTGATAGATGCAGCCCTCGGCGCGGACATCATCCTCCCCACCCTTTCTGCAGGCACAGAGGGGACCTTCAGGAGGATTCACAGGCCTCACCCGGAAATAACTCTTGCCAAGGTTTTGGAGGGATTGGGGAGGCTGAGAAATTCCTTCAGTGGAAAAATACTATTGGAAGTAATGCTGGTAAAGGGGGTGAATGACCAAGACCATGAGATAGAGGCCCTCAGGGATGCAATAACACAGGTGGCCCCTGACAGGATTCAGCTCAACACCGTGGTCCGGCCTCCCTCTGAGAGTTATGCAACCGGGCTGGATTCTGAGAGGTTGGAGCAAATAAGGAGGTTTTTTGGTGACAATGCTGAGATTATTGCATCTCCAGCACCCAAGGACTCTCTAAAAAAGAGCTGGGTACTTGAAAGGGATCTAGTTGAGATGATGAGACGAAGGCCAGTTACTGCGCAGGACATCTCCAGTGTTACAGGCGAGAGTTTGGAAAAAATCAATCAGTTGGTAGAGGAGCTATTGTCGAGGCGTGTCATCGAGGAAAGGGTTCACGAGGGCAGGCTCTATTATACGGTGAAATAACCAGACCTATCCCACTGCAGTTAGCGAGGTGGTCATATGGAAACCGGTTTATATGTTGGGATTGATGCTGGCTCGGTTAGCCTCAATTGCGTTGTAATAGATCGGGAAAGAAAGGTGCTCTGGGAGGCTCCATATACCAGGCACCTCGGGAAAGTTGAGGAAGCAGCAGCCGGATTATTAGATGACATATACGAGCGCTTTGGCAGGGAAAAAATAGCTTGTATTTCTTTTACCGGAAATCACGGGAAAAAGCTAAGTGATAGGACCGGTGCCTTTTATGAGTTTGATACCATAAGTCAGGTGCTGGGTGCCCTCCATGTGTGTCCGGATGTAAAAAGCATAATAAGTATGGGAGGCCAGGATACAGCCCTCTTCCAGATAAGGCATCACGCAGAAGGGGGATGGGATCTGGAATACTTCAACACCAACGGCCCGTGTGCCTCGGGCACCGGCTCTTTCATAGACCAGCAGGCCCAGAGGCTTGCCACCTCCATGTACGAGGGAGATGTGGATCTCTCCCCCCACAGGATAGATGCAATCCTCGAAGATTTTATCCGGTTGGGCCTAAAGAGCACGAGGCCATCAAATGTGGCATGCAGATGCACGGTCTTTACCAAGTCTGACATGATCCACCTGCAAAACAAGGGTGAGAAGCTCGAAGACATCATCTACGGACTGCACCTTGGAAACGCAAGAAACTATATGAGCACCATCGTGGGGACCCGAAAGCTCTTTGAGCCCATCATATTCATTGGTGGTATGTCAAAAAACCAGCTTCAGGTGAAGGCATTTAAGGAGTATTTTCCAAATCTTGTGATACCCAACTTCAACACCTCCATCGGCGCCTTGGGTGTCGCCCTCCAGGCATTGGAAACAGATCAAAAGGGGACCTTTGATCCGTCGAGCCTGGTAGAGGTCCACCAATACATCACTGTTGAGGCCCCGGTGGCTCCAAGGCTTGTGCTTCAAAAGACCCGATTTCCAGAGTCAAACCAGGTCAGATCCGGGATCCTGAAAAAGGGAACCAGGGCATACCTTGGCATAGATATAGGGTCAACTACTACGAAATATGCCCTGATAAATGAGGGAAGAGAGATAATCCACAAGTGTTATGTCCCCACCCAGGGCAAACCCATTGAGGTAGCCCAAAGGCTCTTGAAGCACCTTAGGGACGAGGTGGGAGACAAGATCCAGATCGTAGGGGTGGCCACCACAGGTTCGGGCAGGAATGTGGTGGGGGACTTCCTGAACGCAGACCTCATCATCGACGAGATAACAGCTCATGCCCGCGGTGCAGTGGAAATAGACCCCACTGTTGATACCATCTTTGAGATAGGTGGCCAAGACTCAAAGTACATCTACATTGCAAACACCTACCCGTTGGACTTTGACATGAACAAGGTGTGTGCTGCTGGTACCGGGAGCTTTCTCCACGAACTGGCCAATAAATATGGAATAAACATAGTGGGACAATTCCAGGAGATCGCTCTTTCTTCTGATGCCCCGGTGAAACTCGCTGAAAGATGTACTGTGTTCATGGAGTCTGACCTGGTTTCATACCTCCAGCAGGGAGCATCAAAGACCGATCTCATAGCGGGCCTCTGCTATGCCATTGTTTACAATTATCTAAACCGCGTGGTGGGGAAACGCCCTGTGGGCAACAAAGTGATGTTTCTCGGAGGACCATCCCTGAACAAGGGGGTTGTGGCAGCGTTTGAAAATGTCTTGGGCAGAGGACTTATCGTGCCAAAGCACAGGGAGGTGCTTGGCGCATATGGGGCTGCCATAAGCGTTCAGGAAAGGATGTTGGCCGAAGGCAAGGACAAGAGCAGTTTCAGGGGGCTTGAGAGCGCCATCAATGACAGGATGGAGTACAAGGAAAAGATATGCAAGGTGGATCCCAACTGCCACAATCAGTGTAAACTCAAGATCTATGACTTTGACGGGAGGCGGAGCATCTGGGGGGGAGAATGTGGCCGCTATGAGGTGACAAAGAGCAGGACCGGCAAGAAGCCCAATTATTTTCAGTTCCGTAATCAGGTATGGGAACGATACATGAGTGGTGTTTACGCGGAATTGGGCAGTGAGCCGGTAATGGAGATAGAGGGCAGGCCCACGGTGGGCATGCAGCGCTCCCTTTACGGCCACCATACCTCTGTGCTGTGGGCGCATTTTTTTGACCACTTGGGATATCGCCTGGTACTCACCCCGCCCACCAATACCCACATAGCCAAGGTGGGTATCGAGATCATGGTGGCCGAGACTTGTTTCCCGATCAAGGTGGCCCACGGCCACATCAAGGAATTGCTGGGAAAAACCGCCTTTTTGTTTCTGCCTAGCCTCATAAACATGCCAACCGTGGAAGAGAGGGAAACCGGTTTTTACTGTCCCATGGTCCAGGGCATAGGGTATATGGCCCGGGGAGCACTGGGCATCGAAAAGAAGAACCTGCTTAGCCCAGTGGTCCATCTGAAATACGATCCTGGCACCCTTGCAGTGGAGTTACACGAACAGATGGGTAAGAAGTTAAGGGTCAGTAGGAAGAGGATAAGGGAGGCCCTCTATTACGCCCTGGAGCGACACCAGTCCTTTTACCAGGAGTTGAGACGAAAGGGCTCAGAGGTGTTGGAGGCCTCACCCCGAGATGAGGCGATAGTCATTGTGACAGGGAGGCCGTATAACCTCTATGATGATAGACTGAATCTGAGGCTGGGTCAAAATCTGGCCAAGATTGGAGTGACCGCCTTGCCCATGGACTTCGTGGATGCAACCAAAGTGGATCTATCCGACTTCCCCAATATGTATTGGGGCCTTGGGGCCCAGATCTTGAGGACCGCAAGATACGTGCGCGCGCGGCAAAACCTATTTGGTCTTCATTTGACCAATTTTTCTTGTGGACCGGATTCCTTCATTGAGCACTTTTACAAGCACATTATGGGAGACAAGGCCTACCTGATCCTGGAACTGGACGAGCACTCTGCAGTGGCAGGGGTAATGACCAGGCTTGAGGCCTTCAAGAACGTGATAGAGAACATAATGGAGAAGAACAGGAGCACACAAACCTTAGACCTAAAGGTGGCAAACTGACATGGACAATCAAAAGATAGTGGATTTTGACTCGCTTGGCCGCAATGTTGGCCGCTTCAACATCAAGGGGAAAAAATTCTTGATCCCCCAGATGAACAAGATCGGGGGGCGCCTGCTTGCAGGCACATTTCGTGGCTTTGGCATCCAGGCCATTCTTATGGATACCTACAAGGGCATGGACTTGGGAAAGCAGTACACCTCCGGAAAGGAGTGCTACCCATGTCAGGTGACCATGGGAGATGTGCTCTATTTTTTGAAAAAGGAGAAGGAAAGGCTCGGAGATTCATTTGATCCAGAAGATTATGTTTACTTTATGCCTGAATCTGACGGCCCCTGCCGCTTCGGCGTGTACAACAAGTACCAGAGGATCGTTCTGGATTCATTCCCGGAATTCAGAAGGGTGAAGATAGGTGCCCTCACCACCAAAGATGGATATTCCCTGGAAGGTATTATCGATGAGGAAAGGGTAGGCGACTTGCGCAAGGCCTCCTATCTTTCGGTCGTAGTGGCTGATATCCTGGACAGGGTGCTCTGGAGGGTCAGGCCTTACGAGAGAGAGGAGGGAATGGCAGACGAATTTATCGAAAATGCCACCAAACAGATGGAGGAGGCCTTTGAGAGGTATGGGGCAAGTCTGGAGTTTGACAAGATCCTGGATCAGTTGGACGAGATTGTGGCCCAGGCCAGAGAGATCATCGACCCATCAATACCGCCAAAGCCACTCATCGGTATCGTGGGCGAGATATACCTGAGGACCCATGTGCAATCAAATCAGGACTTGATAAGGGTGCTGGAAAGGCATGGGGCCGAGGTGGTTAATGCCTCCATTGCGGAGTGGGTTAATTATACCACCTACGACAGGTTGCGGGAGGCCAAGATAAACTTCAGGCTCCACTTGAAGCAGGCGAGATTCAAGGAGATAAGAGATGACATCAAGAGGATGTTGAGCTACGGGGTGGACCTTGTCTACCAACAAAGCAAACAGAAAAAAGTCTATGAGAGGATAGGCAAATTTTTGAATATTCCTGAAGACCACAAGGTGGCCCACCTGGAAAAGACCCTGAAGAAGGAGGACCTCTTTACCTTTGATGTGGGGACAGAGGCGTGTCTCAGCATAGCCGGGATACTGGAGTATGCAAGCCATGGGTTTAACGGAGTTGTAAATGTCTATCCATTCACTTGTATGCCCAGCACAGCAACTGCCGCCATAGTGAAACCTTTGATGGACCGGCTGGGGATTCCCTATCTTGATACTCCCTATGATGACAGCTCTCAGCCCGGCAGGGAGGCGGCCATTCGCACCTTCATGTACCAGGCCTATCAACACTTCAAGCGCCACGGCCGTGGACTGCACTCGAAAAACAGGGGATTGCCACATGCCAACCGTGTCTCCGTCAACAAAGGGGCCCAATAGGGACGGGTGCGTATGGCCACAAAGATGCTGATAAATGCCATTGAGCCTGAGGAATTTCGAGTCGCTGTTGTAAAGGACGGTCTGCTGGAGGAGTTCTTCATTGAGACCACCACTGGAGAGGACAAAACCGGTAACATTTACAAGGGCATTATTGAGAAGGTGGAGCCTAGTCTGCAGGCCTGTTTTGTAAATATCGGCCTTGAGAAAAACGGATTCCTCCCAGCAGGCGAGATTCATCCCGAATATTTCGGAAGGCCCGTGCAACCATCCAAGAGAGACAAACCCCCTCCCATCGAGAAACTGGTAAAGAGGGGACAGGAGGTCCTTGTCCAGATAACAAAAGAGATGCCAGGAAAAAAGGGGGCCCATCTTACCACGTACATCTCCCTTGCCAGCAGATTCCTTGTGCTAACCCCTGGGAGGCCCAGTGGCGGGATCTCAAAAAAGATCCAGGACGACAAGGAAAGGGACCGCCTCAAATCCATAATGGGGCAGCTCAAATTGCCCGAGGGCATAGGCTATATAGTGAGGACCGCGGCACTGGGACAGAAGAAAAGAGAGCTTTCAAAGGATCTCAACAGGCTCTTGAGGATGTGGAGTGAGATAAAAAAAAAGGTGGAAAAATCTCCTCCCCTCACCCTGATTCATCGAGAACATGATGTATGCCTGAGAGCGCTGAGGGACTATTTCACCCCTGAGATCTCCGAGGTCCTGGTGGACGACAAAGAGACCTATTCAAAGGTCAAGGCCTATATGAAGGTTATCTCTCCCAGGTATCAGAGGAGGGTAAAACTCTATAAAGATCCCCTTCCCATCTTTGACAAGTACGACATCGAGCGACAGATCGAGACCATCTTCAGTAATCACGTAGACCTCAAGTCGGGAGGATCCATTGTGATAAACCCCACGGAGGCCCTCACGTCCATAGATGTTAACTCTGGGAGGGGAATGCTCGGAAAGGACCTGGAGACAATGGCCTTCAGGACCAATATGGAGGCGGCCCGTGAGATTGCAAGGCAGATCAGGCTGAGGGATATGGGCGGGCTCATTGTAATTGACTTTATAGATATGAAAGACAAGGCCCATATCAGGAGCGTGGAAAAGCTGCTTCGCGAGGAGTTTAAAAAAGACAGGGCAAGGATTGATATGACCCATATCTCCAAGTTCGGCCTCCTGGAGCTTACCAGGGAGCGACTGAGGCCCTCCATTGAATTAAGGCGTTATGAGACTTGCTCCCATTGCCAGGGGAGAGGACTGGTCCAGTCCGTGGAGGCTGCCTCCATTTCAGTGCTGAGAAGGCTCTCTGTGGGGCTCTCCAGCAAGGACGTGGACAGAGTAGAGGCCAGACTCCCCCTGGATGTGGCCACCTACCTCCAAAACAAAAAAAGGAGGGAACTGGCCGGGCTGGAGAGCCGATACGGTGTAGAGATCCACATCCAGGCAGACCCTACCATGCCACCAGGCCAATTACACCTTCATTTCCTAAAAGAAGATTCTTGATGGGCTTTGCCAACAACACCCTAAAGAGCAATCCACTGGATAAAATAAGAGATGTTCAATTCCGTTATCTACTTCATAGTCGTCCTGTTAATCTTCAACCTGAGCTATCCTGAAAGACCTTCTCCTGTCACTGCCCTGGATGCCTTTTCCATTTTTCTGAGTGGATGTTTGGTATTGGCACTATGTGCTCGTATCTGGTTCAGGGGTATTGAGAGACAATTGGCCTCTGACCTTGTCTCTGAGGGTAGGCTCACCAGGCGCTACCATTCCACAGTGACCAAGCTCTCGGTCATGGCCGTTGTCCTCTTCTTTCTTGACGCCTTTTTCCTGAACCTAAAGCACTGGTTCCAAATGGTTCCCCTGGTGGGAGGGTTCTCGGTTTTTCAGGGCTTGATGGCCATAGGGCTCTTTTTCGCGTATCTTACAATCATCTGGGTTATGTCCTACCGCAGTTACCGTCAGTTGTTTGGAGCCGGCTTTTCACAAAAGTCATACGTGTGCTACCAGATCCAATTCCATTTTCCAGTGCTGTTCCCATGGCTTGCACTCTCTCTATTTTCCGATTTGATCGAACGCCTTCCTTTGGGCCGTCTCAGCAATTTCCTGAACTCTAGTGAAGGGCAACTGCTGTTTTTTACATGTTTCATGTTGATCCTCATGACATTCATGCCCAAAGGGATCCAGCGCTGGTGGCGATGCGAGCCTTTAGCCCTCGGGCCAAAGGCCCAGGAGATTAGGGAATTCCTTCATTCCCATGGCTTGAGATACCGCGCCATCTTGAGATGGCCCATATTTGAAGGCAAGGTCCTCACAGCGGGCATCATGGGAATAGTGCCTCGGTACAGGTACATATTGGTAACCGATTCACTGTTGGAGCTTTTGAGCCTGGAAGAGCTGAAGGCCGTGTTGGCCCATGAGATGGCCCATGCCAAGTACAGGCATATGTTGTTCTATATACTCTTTTTTGCAGGATTCGTGGTGATCTCATACGGGCTCTTGGACTTCTTTTTTTATGCCATTGCAGCCCATCCCTACTTTCTTAAGATACTCACAAACCCCAGGCCAGGGCAGATGAACATCTTTTATCTGACCCTCAGCATCCCCATGCTGCTCACCCTCATCATCTACTTCAGATTCATAATGGGTTTTTTTATGCGCCACTTTGAAAGACAGGCCGATCTATATTCGGCCTTTGTGATGAAGACCTCAAGGTACACAATCAGTGCACTTGAAAAGATCGCCCTCTTGAGCGGCAAGATCCGAGACATGCCAAGCTGGCATCACTTCAGTATAAGGGAAAGGGTGGAGGCGCTGGAAAGGGTAGAACGTGACCCGGTCTTTAGAAAAAGGCACAACCTGTTCGTGGCTCTGACCATATCAATATATGTGGTGGTGTTGATTGCGGCCGGATGGTTTGTAAACTTCAGCGAGATCAAACAGGGGGCTGCTGATGAATTCTTGGCCAGGATCATAGAGGAGCGCTTGGTGGAGGAGCCCCATAACGTGGAGCTTTTGGTGGCCCTTGCCATGGTTCAACACAGGCGAAACCAGATACAAAGTGCTATGGAGACCTATGAAAGGATACTCGAAGTATCTCCACTAAATCCTATTGCCTTGAATAATCTGGCATGGCTTTTGATAAAGGAGCGAGAAAGCGATAAGGCAGAAAAGAAAAGGGCCCTTACCCTGGCCAAGATGGCAGTTCAGTTGAAGAGGGATCCGGTGTTTCTAGACACACTGGCCGAGGCCTATTTTGCAAACGGGATGGTCGAGATGGCAATAGAGGCTGCAAGAGAGGCCCTGGCCCTGGCCCCTTCCACTGGCAGGGAATACTACGAAAAGCAACTCCAAAAGTTCCTTGGCCATAAAGGGCCACCCCTCTAACGCACAAAGAGGCCGTGGCTATGGACAATGCCCTGCGTGGATGTTATAAACTCTCACATTCATGATCATGGGGAAGGGCTGACAGAGTTATCTAGTGTGAAATTAAGATTGCTATAGGTGAGTATGAGTATGGGAGTTTTTTTCAGTTCCTGGGACCCTGGCCGCCTCAAGAGGGCTGTAAATAGATTTCGGAATGCCAGGGTCTTGGTTATCGGCGATATTATACTGGATCACTATATTTGGGGAGATGTAAGCCGCATATCCCCTGAGGCCCCCGTGCCGGTGGTGGAGGTGACCAAAGAGACCAAGATGCTGGGAGGGGCTGCAAATGTGATTAACAATCTGGCAAAGCTGGGTGCAAGACCGCTGCTATGCGGTGTGATTGGTAGGGATCAGACAGGGAGA
>JALVMN010000302.1 GCA_027027005.1 Desulfobacterales bacterium
CTTCTGGGGGCATCCCTGTTTTCTATTGGCTCTGCACTTATTATGGGATGGTTCAGCGTGAATCGACGGCAGAGGGCCGATGCCGTGATCGGGGTGGTATGGGCCTTGGGGATGGCCCTGGGGGTTATATTGATCGATCTCACCCCCGGATACAATGTGGATCTAATGAGCTATCTCTTTGGAAGCATCCTGAGCGTGGGGCGCACCGAGATGTGGACAGCACTTCTGCTGGACATGGTGATACTTGGTTTGACCCTCTGCTTTTTCAAGGAATTCCAGGCCATGGCCTATGATGAAGAGTTTGCCCTGGTGGTGGGGGTCCCTGTAAAGGGCCTGTATTTTCTGCTCCTCTGCCTTGTGGCCTTGAGTGTCGTGGTGATGGTGAGGGTGGTCGGGCTTATCCTGGTTATTGCATTGCTGACTATTCCGCCCTACATCGCAGAAAGCTACACCGATTCGCTGGGGAAGATGATGGCCCTTGCCTGCCTCCTGGGGATATTGTTCAATCTGGTGGGGCTATGGATATCGTATAAATTCGACATCTCTTCAGGGGCAAGCATCATCCTTGCAGCAGCAGTGGGTTTTTTCCTCTCAAGGTTATATCAACCCAAGTCAACCTCTGGCTAGGCTTTTCTGTAGCTTATAAAAGTTCTTCCCCGAACCGGGGCAATGTGAAGGCCGCCCTGTGAAGCGAGGTGGTGTAGTACCTAAGCCCCGAAAGCCTTGCCGCCCTCTCCTCTGAGAGATCTTCTATTGGGTCATACTCGAGAGAGCAGAAGAAGAACCCGATCACCCCGCTTGGATAAGCCGGCACCATGCTCAGATAATATCCCAGCTTGGGGTAGAGTTTCTTTGCAAAGGAGGCCACACCGCTTATCACATGCTTGTGGAGCCAGATGGATTCACATTGGGTCACGGCGATGCCATCTGGCTTGAGCGCCCCTTTCATGTCTTCATAAAACTTCCTTTGAAAGAGTATCTGGCCAGGGCCTATGGGGTCGGTGGAATCCACTATGATAATGTCATAAGTACCAGGGTGCTCTGTTACAAAGCGGGCGCCATCTTCAAAAAATAGTTTCACCTTTGGGTCGTCAAAGGAGGAGGCAAGCGAGGGCAGGTATTTCTTGCAGGCCTTTACCACCTCTTCGTCCAGCTCGCACACATGGATCTCCTGGACCTCAGGGTGCTTCAAGAGCTCCCTTACGGTGCCCCCGTCTCCACCCCCAATTACCAGCACCTTGGCTGGATTGGGATGAACCAGCAGGGGCACATGAACTATCATCTCATGGTAGGCGAACTCGTCAAACTCCGTGAGCATGGTGATGCCGTCAAGGACCAGCATCCTGCCCAATTTTTCGGTCTCAAATATGGCGATCTCCTGGTACTTGGACCTGTAATGGCATAATACATTCTTAATCCTGATACTTATCCTGCAGCCGTGGCCAAACTCAATACTGTCGTTAAACCAGAGCTCGGTGATCTGGTTTTTGTCGGGATCAAAGTCAACCAGGGCAATATCCTTTTCATTCATCTCCTTACTCTCCTGAGCGGGTTTTGAAAGCTTGTAACTATACGTCAAGACTCGGAATAAATCAACTGAATAATACCCCCGCCCACCACCACATCGCCTGAATAAAAAACCGCTGATTGCCCAGGGGTAACCGCCTTTTGAGGGGTATGGAATTCCAGTATCACCTCTCTGGGGCCAGGCCCTGGTTTGATAATGGCGGGGGCCTCCTGGTGCTGGTACCTGATCTTTGCGGTTACCTCCATTGGTTCCACCAGCCTGTTGATGCTGATGAAGTTCACCTCATGAATGAGTGCCCGTCTCTGGTAAAGGCGATTCTCTTCCCCCACTATTAAACGATTTTTTGATGGATCAATCCTGAGTACGTATAGCGGTTTTTTGTGGGCGATCCCCAACCCCTTTCTCTGGCCCACGGTGTAAAAAATGAGTCCTTTATGCTTGCCCAGAACGTTTCCATCATCGTCAACTATTTCACCCGGGACGATTTCTTGAGGAGCGAAGAGTACCTGATAATTACCATTGCTTATGAAGTCTTGACTTTCAGGCCTGTCCGCAGTGGGCAGCCCCATAGCCGTGGCTAGTTCCCTGACCCGGGCTTTTGTCAAATGGCCCAGGGGAAATATGGTTCTTGAAAGCTGTTTTTGCGAGAGTGTGTAAAGGAAATATGTCTGATCTTTCTGAGGATCGGCAGCCCTTTTCAGCACGAGCCGCGTCCCGAGCTTGTCAATTCTTGCGTAATGACCGGTTGCAAAGTAGTCAAAGGAAATGCCGGACTGCCAGGCCTTTTCAATCAACAACTCGAATTTTATCCTTTTATTGCAAATGATACACGGATTGGGGGTTCTACCACTCAGGTATTCGCGGCGGAAATAGTCCAGCACTATTGAGCGGTATTCCTTTGCGAGATTGATGGAGTAAAAAGGGATGCCGAGCAGGCGGCAGATTTCTCGGGCACTTTCTATATCTTTTTCCTCGTGTGGTCCGAAGCAGGCGTCTTTCAAGGAAGGCAGGTGCGCCATGGAAGGGTCGTATATCTTCATGCTAAGGCCCAATACATTGTAACCCTCCTTGGTGAGAAGGTGGGCAGCAACAGAGGAATCAACCCCCCCACTAAGTCCAACAGCTACTGTCCTTGACCTCTTCATATGAGAGGCTGTTACCTGCCCAACTGGGACGCAACCTGGGAGAAGACCTCACAGCGCCTGCAGAGCTTCATCTTTTCCTTCCAGGAGGGGATGGGCTCTCCATGGCAAATGGTGCCATTTATAAACCAGCACATCTTTCCAGACCTAAATTCCCAGGCAGGGCAGGCAGACTTTTTTTCAGGCGGGCACTGCTTTATTGTCCAGCACGCCTTGGTATTTTTTATGGCACCAGGCTTTTTGGAGAGCAGGAAGTAGATCTGTCTTTCCACGTGGGCAGGGATTCTGCGCCAGCCCTGCTCGTAGCTGTGGATGGCCTTGAGCGAGGTTGCAAGGAGATAGGAGAGTTCTTTTTGAGTTTTTCCGAGGAGCCTTCTTGCAGAGGCAAATTGGGTATTGGTCATGATGTTGGTTGGCCTCCTTTTTTTGCCCCTAAAATACCACCTGGTGGCAAGGCCTTGTCAATAAAAAAGCGGGCCTTTCCGGCCCGCCTCTGGTCTCGGTCAGACAAGGTCAAGATTTTGCTTGATGGAGGGTTTTAATACTTGAAATATTTTTTCGGGGTATTGGCCACTATGTACTTGACGGCCTCGTAAATACAAGTACGGATGGCCTTTTCCATGGGGGTCTTGGCAAAGGCGCCAAGGCCTCCTCCCATGCCCCCGCTGCCTGTTAAAACGCCTAGGGCACCACCGATGTTGACATCCTTTGCAACACCTTCCACCCTGGTGGCAGCCAGCACTTCAGAGGTATGGGTATCAACGATCCTAATGTCCATGGCCATATAGGATTTCTTGTAGGCCCCCCTGATGGCCCCAAAAATAGCGCTGGCCTTTCCGAGGATTCCGCCTCCAAGGCCTCCACCGGCCCCCGAGGCGCCGGGCTCCCAGCCGGTGACAGCCGCCATGATGAGAAGATCGGCACCCTTGATACCTCCCTTCTTGATACCGCTTTTATCGGTGTAACCTTGTCTTGATAAAGCCATCTCTTGCTGAAGGGCATCCAGGTTCTGCCTTTCAAGCACCCTGTAACGCTTGCTCTG
>JALVMN010000303.1 GCA_027027005.1 Desulfobacterales bacterium
TGTGCCTCGATCAAGAAACCCTCATCGTTGGTGGGGACCTTGAAAAGCTCGAACAATTCCTTGTTTTCATTGGGCAGGATTGCAGTTGCAAGTATCACCAGATCAGGGTTGAGCTGAATTGGCCTGCCCAAAACATGATCCACCACCTTGAGGGTTAAAGAGTCTCCATCCTCTTTGGCTACCTGGGGGGGATTCTCCAAGTCATAACGGATAAACACCACACCCTTTTCCCTGGCCTTGCGGTAAAGGTCCTCCCTGAAGCCATAGGAGCGCATGTCTCTATACAGGATGTAAACATCCATCTCAGGATTCAGGGCTTTTAATTCCAGCGCGCTTTCAAGGCTATGGGTGCAGCATGTCCTGCTGCAATAGGGTCTTTCAGGTATCCTGGAGCCCACGCACTGGATGAAGACCGCACAACCAGCCGTCTTTACCTTTTCCTCACCTTTGCTCAGGGCCTCGTCCAGTTCCAGGTGTGTGAGCACTCCCGGGTGCTCGCCATACAGGTACTCAGTGGGCCTGTATTCTTTCCCACCCGTTGCAAGGATGGCGGCACCGTGTTCTATGACCCTCTTTTCCTGCTTTCCGTTGGAAGAGGCCAGTGTAGTTACGAAGTTTCCAACAATTCCGGTGGTGGATTCCACCTCTGTTTCAAGGAGCAGTTCTATGTTTGGATGCTCTTTGACCCTTTTAGTCAGGGAGTCCAGGTAATCGGCCACAGGCTCACCTTTCCAGGTGACCCGCAGCCTCCTTGCTACTCCTCCAAGCTCGGAGGTCTTTTCCACCAGGTAGGCCTTGTATCCCTGCTCAGCCACTCCCAGGGCTGCCTCCATTCCTGCCACACCGCCTCCCACCACGAGCACTGAGCGCTTTATGTCAAGGTGGACCTGCTGGAGGGGCTCGATCAGTGATGCCTTGGCAACGGCCATCCTCACCAGGTCCTTTGCCTTTTCCGTGGCCTTTTCAGGGTCGTCCATGTGGACCCAGGTGTTTTGGTCACGGATGTTGGCCATCTCGAACAGGTACTTGTTCAGCCCTGCCTCTCTGATGGTCTCCTGGAAAAGGGGTTCATGGGTCCTGGGAGAGCAGGAAGCAACCACCACCCTGTTGATCCCCTTCTCCTTGATGACCTCCTTCATCTTGTCCTGGGTGTCCTGGGAGCAGGTAAAGAGGTTGTCTTCCACGTGCACCACGTTGGGGAGGGTCTTGGCATAGTCTCTCACTGCTGCCACATCGGCTATTCCACCTATGTTGATGCCACAATTGCATACGAACACCCCCACGCGAGGCTCCTCTCCTGTCACATCCTTTTCAGGGGGAAGCTCTTTGGACCGGGTCATGGTATCTCGGGCCTCTGCCAGGATCTTGCCAGAGGCAGCCGCCGCAGCAGATGCCTCCATGACGGATTGTGGGATATCTTTGGGACCCTGGAACACGCCACATACATAGATCCCTTCCTTGTTGGTGCTCACCGGGTGAAAGCTTGTGGTCTCGGCATACTGGTGCTGGTTAAGGTCAACACCAAGTTTGTCTGCCAGCTCCACGATATTTGGGTTAGGGGCAAGGCCCACCGAGAGGACCACCATGTCAAAGACCTCTTCGTGGATTTCGCCTGATTCCGTGGCATAGGTGATCTTGAGGTCTCCTCCTTCCACAGGCTCCACCGAGTGGACTCTTGAGCGGACAAAACGGACTCCTCTTTCCTGTTCAGCCCGGACATAGTATTTCTCAAAGTCTTTTCCATAGGTGCGCATGTCCATGTAGAATATGGCTGTCTCCAGCTCATGCTCACTGTGCTCCTTGGCGATCACCGCCTCCTTTATGGCATACATGCAGCACACTGCAGAGCAGTACGCATGGTCGCAGCGGTTTATGTCCCTGGAGCCCACGCACTGTAGCCAGGCAATCTTTCGAGGCTCTTTGTGGTCAGAAGGGCGCACCAGATGCCCTTCAAACGGGCCTGAGGCCGATAGGATCCTCTCAAATTCCATGCTGGTGACCACATTGGGGTGAGACATGTAGTTGTAGGTGTCATAAACACTGGGGTCAAATGGGGTAAAACCGGGGGCAAGCACAACGGCTCCCACATCAAGGGTGATCTCTTGGGGTGCCATTTCGTGGTCCACGGCCTCGGCCAGACACGCCTTGACGCACTGGTAACACTCGGAGCAGATCCCGCACTTGAGACATCTGGCAACCTCTTCTTTGCAGTCCTCTTCAGAGTAACCAAGTGCGATTTCCTTGAAATTCCCGGCCCTCTCTTCCAGTGGCAGTTTTTTCATGGGCCTTCTGGGGGCAGGGCGCACATTTTCCAACGGGGGCTTTTCGTAAGACCAGTCTTTTTCCCTGCCCTCCCTCAAGTCAAGGCCGTTCAGGAAACGATGGATGCTCTCAGCCGCCTCTTTTCCACAGGCAACCGCCTCCACCACACTTCGGGGTCCGTAAAACACGTCACCGCCAGCAAACACGCCAGCGACCGGTGTCTCCAATGTAACAGGATCCGCCTCGATCCCTCCCTTGGGGCTCACCTTGAGACCCTGGGCCTCCACAAAGGACAGGTCCGCGGCCTGGCCTATGGCCACGATTGAGGTATCACAGTCAATGGTCATGAGGTCTGTTTCATCATATGAGGGGTTAAAGGCCCCGCTTTCGTCGAACACCGAGGTGCACCGCTTGAACTCTATACCCGTAAGCTTGCCACCACTTTCCAGGAAACGCTTAGGGCCCCAACTGTTTACGATTTTTACGCCTTCTTCCAGTGCCTCTTCTATCTCGTATTCCCATGCGGGCATCTCTTGGCGCTTCTCCAGGCAGACCAGGGTGACGTTTTCAGCCCCCAGGCGTTTTGCCGTCAGGGCCACATCTATGGCCACATTTCCACCCCCAATAACCACCACTTTTTTGCCGATGGAAATCTCCTCTTTAAGGGCTGAGGCACGGAGAAAGTCCACCCCTTTGAGCACCTGGGGTAAGTCCTCTCCCTCTACGTTCAGTTTTCGGCTCAGGTGGAGGCCTGTGGCCACAAAGACTGCCTTGAAACCATCTGCCTTGAGGCCCTCAAGGGTGACATCCTTTCCAAATTCCACCCCTGTTTTTATCTGGACCCCCATCTTCTGGATTATTTCCACTTCCTGGGAGATTATGTCCCGGGGTAACCTGTATTCCGGGATACCAACGGCCATCATGCCTCCCACCACGGGGAGTTTTTCAAAGACAGTGACCTGATAGCCCTCTTGTGCCAAGAAATATGCTGCCGAAAGCCCGGCAGGGCCTGCTCCAATGATGGCCACCTTTTCTTCCCTCTGCTCTTTTACCTCAGGTATGTACGGATCCCCAGATGCTGCATCGTGGTCGGCCAGGAATCTGTGGAGATATTGAATGGCAATGGGCTCGTCGGCATCCCCTCTGGTGCAGACTCCTTCGCAGGGGTGATGACATACTCTGCCGCATATTCCGGGGAAAGGATGGGCTTCCTTGAAAAGCTCCAGGGCTTCTCTGTATTTACCCTTGTTCATCAGGGCGATATAGCCCTGGATGCTCACGTGGGCCGGACAAGTGGCCTTGCACGGTGCAGTGCCCCGCTTTTCAATGGCATAGGCGCTTGGCATGGCCTGGGGGTAAAGCTTGTAAGCCGCTTGCCTGTCGCGGAGTCCTTCATCAAACAGGTTTGGCACATCAATAGGGCAGACCTTTGCACATTCTCCAC
>JALVMN010000304.1:0-605 GCA_027027005.1 Desulfobacterales bacterium
GTATGAGATTCTATCTGTGACTCCAGTATGGTGGCACGGGCCCCTACCCAGACCGCCTCCTTGAGGATGGCACTGTAAACCACCACCCGAAAGCCCAAAAAGGACTCTCTTCCTATGGTGCAAGGGCCGTGTATTATACAGCCATGGGATATGAAGGCGCGTTTACCTATGCGCACCTCTGAGCCCCTGACGGCATGGATAATCACTCCGTCCTGGATGTTACATTCTTCCTCGAGTATGATGGGATGCACCCTGCCTTCTTGATCCACTTCGTCAGCGCGGATCACGGCACCCGGGCCCACATAAACCTTGGGGCCTATCTTTACGTTGCCGATCACCTGGGCCGAAGGGTCAACAAAGGCCGTGGGATCTATTTCAGGATGGTCACCATTTGGATTGGGACGGATCCCTGAATGTAACTGGACTGCGCTCATCTATTCCTCCTTTCAAGGGTAGGTTGAAGGAACTGTGCCGAAACGCTGCCCGAGCTTACTTGCAGTGCCGTGTTTCGTCAAGTCCCCTGTAAGATTAATTTGACATGCAGGGAGGCAGGGCGATAGTCTCATTAAAGGGCCTATGGTTCCCGGAAGGATGTTTAAGAGGGG
>JALVMN010000304.1:615-1093 GCA_027027005.1 Desulfobacterales bacterium
CGTCTTAATGAGATCCTTAAGGGTAGCTTTTTTTTTCTTTTTTGTTTTCATTTGCATTGGAGGAGTTGAGCCGCTTTGGGCTTCAGTGGCCCAAGTGGAGGTGATTCATTCCCAGGACAAGTACCCTGCAGGCGGACTCTATCCCATAGCCTTCAAGGTCAGGATAAAAAAGCAGTGGTATCTCCACGGCCCGGCCAAGGAGCCAGAAGCAGGCCTTATCCCAACCACTTTGGAGATCCAATCCGCTGAGGGCGTCTCCATTCAGGACATTGCATTTCCCCCCACCAGTTCAAAGAAATTTCCATATACCGATGAGCCGGTGGAGGTTTACTCCGGCACCATTGTGGTGAGGGCCAGTATCCGCGTGGAGTCAGGAGTAGCACCTGATATGAAGTCCCTCAAAGGGATATTGAAATACCAGCCCTGCTCTGAGAGCCTCTGCCTTGCACCTGAGACCGTCCCTTTTGAGATAAGGGTG
>JALVMN010000305.1 GCA_027027005.1 Desulfobacterales bacterium
GCCCGCCTATGGCCCACATGGCCACCTCTGAGAGCCCTGCGTAACCATCCCCTGCAAACAGGTTCTCACCCTCTTTCCAGATGGACACATGGACATGCATGCCTGTGCCGTTGTCATTGAACAGGGGCTTTGGCATGAATGTTACGGTCTTGTTGTACTTGCGGGCAGTATTTTTTATGACATACTTGTACTTCAAGAGGTTGTCGGCCATCTTCACCAGCGGGGCGAAGCGCATGTCTATCTCTGCCTGGCCGCCTGTTGCCACCTCGTGGTGCTGGGCCTCAATGGGTACCCCGATCTTTTCCAGGGTGAGCATCATCTCGCTTCGCAAGTCTTGCATGCTGTCAGTAGGCGGGACAGGGAAATATCCCTCTTTGTATCTGGGCTTGTAGCCAAGATTCGGGTTTTCCTCCCTTCCCGTGTTCCACCTGCCCTCCATAGAGTCAATGAAATAGTATCCCTCGTGTTCGTTCTGATCAAAGCGGATATCGTCAAAGATAAAGAACTCGGCCTCGGGCCCGAAATAGGCAGTATCACCCAGGCCGATGCTCTTGAGATAGTTTTCGGCCTTTCTTGCGATATTTCTGGGGTCCCTGGTGTAGTCCTCCCCGGTCACAGGATCGCAGATGTTGCATATCAACACAAGGGTCTTATGGGTGAAGAAAGGGTCGATAAAGGCAGTCTCGGGCACGGGTTTTACCAGCATGTCCGATTCATTGATTGCCTGCCAACCCCTGATGCTGGACCCATCAAAGCCTATGCCCTCTTCAAAGGTGGCCTCTTCCAGTTCCCTTGCAGGTATGGAGAAGTGCTGCCATAGCCCTGGGAAGTCCATGAAGCGAAGGTCAACCACTTCCACACCTTCCTTGGCCACAAGTTCTAATACGTCTTTTGCTGTCTTGATTGCTTCCATTTCCCCAGTTTTCCCTCCTTTGATTTAATTTTTTATCTTACTGGCCCCTCAGCAGGGATGCCCTGGAGCTCATCAGGGCTGAGGCAACAACCCACCCGCTGAGCCCACTTGGCCCCAAGAGGGGTTGTTCAATTTAGCTAATAGAGATTAACAATAAGCAAGGCCCATGCCTTTAGGGCTGTTGTTGTATTTTCGCCATATTTTCAAGACATTACTCAATGATTACAAAAACAACCCAAAAATTATAACATACAGTTATGTAGAAGAAAGGGCAAATAAAGCACAAAATTGTAGGATGTAAAAGAGAGGCTCCTTGCGTGAGCGGTCAGGGTCATGGGGGCTCAAACCCCATGTATTCCCGTATTCGGCCGAGCACTATGTTGGGTATGTCCTCTTTTTTTTCCACCCCGTAGATCCACACATTCTTACTCACCTCCATGGAGCGCTTGAATTGGCGGACATGGTCATTGCTCCCTATGTGGACCGCTGTTACCCGATTAGTGAGCCCATTGAAGTACTGAATAAGTTCTCGAAGATTGGTGATCTGCATGTCGGTTATCAAGAATATGTCAGGTGAGGTCCTTGGCGAACTTGACCCATGGGATGATTGGATCTCCTGGATATCATCTATCAGTATCCTGGTGCCCCCTCCAAAATAGTGGCAAATTGCCTGATAGATCTTTTCCCGCTCCCGGCTGAAGGCAAGAAGCCTTCTGCCCCCGGAGCTGGCATCACTGAAGTTGTACACTGCCACCCTGGCATGATTCCTCAGGTAGGCGTCACATGCACAAGCAGCTCCAAGCACTGCGTAAGAGATGTGTTCCTTGGGATCTGCCATGCTGGCCGAAGAATCGATCATCACCACACAATCGGGCACACCCTCGTCCCTTCCAAAGACCCGGCCTTCGGTGCGTTTCCATGTCTGGGTGATGCCAGGCATTATCTTTCCAAAGCTGGTCCAGGGATCAATGTCCTGGTACGGGCTTCCTACCTCCCAAGGAGTATGGTGATGGGGATAAAGGGCACCGCTCTTTTCCATGGGGGTCTTTCGAACAGGGAGGGAATAGTTCTCGGCAAGCTTCATATAAAAGAGGATGTCTGCATCAAGGGATCGGCCAGCACCAAGGCCCATCATGCCCTTGGCTGAATTCATGGCCTCCTCAAGCTCTTGTTCAAAGTCTTTTACGATCTGCCTGAATTCAGAGGGCCTGGCAGAATCCTGGGCCAGGTCCTGGAGCCCCCGTTCTATCTCCTGAAGCGAATATTGATCAAGGGAGTGGTTGCCCATAGAGGCGGCACTATTGATTCCGCCCTTTTGTTTTTCCTCCTCAAGTAGGGTCTGGATGGCCCTGGCAAAGCGCCTCATGCTCTCCCTCCACTTGGTTCGGTCGAGATATGGGAGGCGTGATAATTTTCTTGAGAGCTCCTCGTGGCCCCTCACTCCCAAGTCTTTGCCCCAGATCCTTTGGAGCAAGGCGTGGATGGCCTCCTCAAGCGTTCCCCGCTCGGAATGCCGATATATGGAAGAAATGGGGGAGTCTTTTTTGCTCATGCAAAAGGTGTCTGCCACCACATCCATGAAGCAATCTGCTGCCTTTCTGGCCATCTCCTTGTCTTTGAGCACCTTTTTTGCCTCTGCATACAGCTTCAGATGGGTGGAAAGATCCCAGGGGCAATAGAGATAATGCGATACGGCATGATCCAGTAAGCCTTCAAGCACAGAGGATTCATCCATTTTTTTCTCCAATGTAGTGATAAATTGCCTGGAGAGCATTATCTTCTTGCCCTTTATGTCAAGCCCTACTCTTTGCTGGCCTTCTTCGTAGACAGGATCAGGCAATTCGGGAAAGAGGTGATCCTGCCTCACCTTGGCCCATATCTTTTTCAGACGATCTTCCATCCTCGACACCAACTGGAAATGAAGGAATTTCAGTTGGCTAAATAACCCTTATATGGTGTCCGTGGGGAGGCACTATGAGCTTTCCTCGTTCGTAGATCCTGCCTCCCAAAAGCGAGCGCCCCACCCCTTGAATCCTGCCCTCCACATGAATCTGCCCCCCTCTCATGAATTCACCGGTGTTTTGACCAGCATATTTTGTAACGAGAATCTCGCCCTTGATCATCCCGGCCCCACACCAGCTACCCACGGATCCTTCCACCACCAGATTGCCTCCCGAAAGGGCCGCACCAATAAATTCTCCAGCATTCCCTTTGATTACCAGGGTCTTACCTGAAGGGAGCCTGTAACCTAGAAAGTGAAACGTTCGTTCAAAGTCTTCCACCCTGAGGACTATCCTTTTTTCAGGGGACAGATTCACCATGGCCGATATGTAGATCCCGGCAGGACCTGAGATGATGTAAGGGATCTTCTGGGAGCTGTCCAGTTCTGCACAGAACTCCTCAATGTGGTCCTGGTCAAAGGGCAGGCCTTGGAGGCTTTCCACTGCCGCAGTATAGGCCTTTGCCACGCGGCTGTGCTCCACCAGCCATACAAGGTCTTTGGCCTCTTCTTCCACCAGTTTGAGGTAGCCTTCCAGGATCCTGGACATCATCTGTTCTTTGTCCTTGAGGATCTTGTCAAGGGGTATTTCTCTTTTTTCAATAGGGATAGAACGAAACTCTGAGAAGGGATTTTTCATTTTGACCTCCCATATTGACCCGAGGCTGGCCACCTGCTTCTATCACATGCCCTCCCTATTGGAGGGGAAGCCCCAGGTCTTTGCGGATCTCCCAATAGAGGGGATGGTCGCCTTCCACCGGCTCCATATC
>JALVMN010000306.1 GCA_027027005.1 Desulfobacterales bacterium
CTGCTAGAACTGTGGGGGCTGTGGCTGTGCCTCACAATTCAACAGGCCCAAAGATAAAAAAGAAATATACCGGTGCGCCCATGACCATGGACTTTGTGGATGCAGATGTGACCAACATCCTGAGGCTAATTGGAGAGATCAGTAATCTCAATATCATCTGGGGGCCTGAGGTGAAGGGCAAGGTCTCCATGAGGCTCAAGAATGTGCCGTGGGATCAGGCCCTGGACCTGGTGCTTCAGAATAATGATCTCGGCATGAGGAGAGAGGGCAATGTCATCTGGATCTCCACCAAGGCCAAGATCAAAAAGATCGAAGAGGAAGAGAGAAAGAAACTGGAAGACATTGAAAAACGGAAGGCAGAACAGCGCAAGCGGCTCAAGGAGATGAAAGAGCTTGAGCCCGTATTCACAGAATATATCACCATTAATTATGTGGATGTTGACAATATCAAGAAGGTGATTGAAGAGACGGTCAAGAGCCCTCGCGGCAAGATCACCATTGACAAGCCGTCAAAGACCATAATCATGACAGACACGGCCTCCAAGCTGAAAGAGGCCAGGGAGCTGGCTGCGAGGCTTGACAGGCCCACAAAACAAGTAATGATCGAGGCCAGGATAGTGGAGGCATCCACGTCATTTTCAAGGAACCTGGGTATCCAGTGGAATGCTCAGGTCCAAAGAAGGACAAACACAGGCACTTCATGGAACGGGACCCCTGCGTGGGCACCTTCCAATGTGGCCGCAAACTATCCATTCGGCAGCAGCCTTTATAACCCCAATTTCTCCACGAACCATCCCGGGTTCTCTGGGAATCTGGGCTTGCTGTTTACCACCTTGTCAGACAGCGGACTCACAGGCGCATTCATTAATGCACAGCTGGCCTTGGCTGAATCCGAAGGTGAGGTCAACATCCTAAACGCCCCTAAGATCGTCACCCGTGACACGGTTAAAGCCACCATCCAGCAGGGCACAAAGATAGTGCTGCCTTCCGGGACCGACGCAAACGGAAACAAGACTTACCAGATGGTGGATGCAAGTCTTAAGCTTGAAGTGACCCCTCAAATCACGCCCAATAACATGGTAATCTTAGAGGTTTCCATAAGCGATGATTTTCCGGACTATGCAAACGCAAGGGGCGAGAATGTGCCCATAGTGACCAAGAGCGCCCAGACCACCATGATGGTGGCAAGCGGGGACACCGTGATCATCGGCGGAATCTTCAAGGAAAGCAAGGGGATCTCAGAGACAGGTCAGCCCTGGTTGAAGGATATCCCTATCATAGGGTGGTTGTTCAAGAACAAGACCTGGACTGATGAGAGAAGGGAGTTGTTGATCTTTCTGACTCCCCGCGTCCTCACCTCAGGTTAAAGCAACTAATAACTATATCTATCTCTGCCCCGGTGACCCGAAGGATGTCTTTGAAGGGCCACCGGGGTTTTTTATCTCCAAAATCTCCAAGATCTGAGTAAGTGACTCAATATGATACTGGGCGGGAAGGGAAGCGTTCTTGTAGGCCACGAAGGGAACCTGGGCGTTTTGGGCGGTTTTTGCGTCTATCTCAGAATCTCCCACATATAGGGCTTCGTTAGGCTCCAGGGAAAAGGCTTGAAGTATCTTGTGCACGCACTCGGGGTGGGGTTTTGTGTTTTCTACATCCAGGGAAGAGACCACCATGTCAAAAAAGTCTGAGAGGCCGAACTCCTCTAGCACATGTCCAATACTGGTGCTGCGGTTGGTGGCGACCGCCAGCTTGTATTTTTCCTTAAGCACGGTGAGCACTTCTCTCAGCCCAGGCTCCATGACCATTTCTTTCAAGAAGGGGGTGTAGTCCATCTCGTGGAGCCTGTATCGTTGGGCCTCTTCAAGGTAAGGCGTATCCTTGAAGAGATATTCTATGGACTGATCCACCGTGTGCATGTGCACATATTCTATCATCTCCTCGGTCATGGCCGGGAGCTTAAATCTTGCAAGGATGTGATTATAAAACTTTATGTTGGCCTCTCTCGAGTCGAAGAGCACGCCGTCGCAGTCAAATATTATGGCCTTGATATCTTTCATGAGAGTTCCACCATGTGGTCCAAAAATTCAAAATCCCTCCATCCCACAACCAAAGAAATGCAGGGAAATGGAGGGATCTGGTCAAGCCCTTGGGCTTCTTATATTAATACTCTGAATATTTGGTCCTGTAAGACAGCTGGGGAGGGGGCTCGCCCTCTTCCTCCAGAGGCAATTCGATCCAGGTCTTGATGAATGCAACTGTCAAACCAAGGCCGATGATGGTTAGGGCTAGATACAAGAGACCCAGGAATATCAAATGATCTGGATCCCAGTGCCACTCAAAACAAAAGGGAAACATCTTTCCTACTCCTTTTTAATCTGTTGCTGGGTTTAGCTCCCTCTCCCTCGGGAACAGTGGAAGATAGCGGTAGGAGAGGGAATAGAGGAGGAACCCATAACCAACCACCGCTAAAGCAATGCCCCACTCCTGCCAGGTGGGAAGATAGCTCACAAACCGGTCAAAGGGCATCACAGGGATGGCCAGGGTCACGATGGTAAACACAAAGCGGTTGAGCACAATGCCTGTGCAATTCATCAGACAACCAATTATCAACCATCCCTCGCTCTGTCTTGCCTTTGGGGTGAGCAGGATTATGGCAGGAATTATTCCAAATATCCCGATCTCGGCCACCACCAGCCAGAATCCGTAGGGTCCCTCCCTGTAAAAGTCCATAAGCCGCAGGCCCGCCTCTGGCACCACCCCGTAAGCCCATCCCAAGGTATCGGCTATCTTGAAGATAATATATAGTCCAAGGAGGCTACCGGAGATCTTTGCCAGGGTCTGGTAGGCCTCTTCAGGAACCAAGCGTTTTCTGCCCAATTTCTCGGCCAGCTTGGTGCAAAGGATGGTAAAGGAAGGCCCGGCAGCGATTGCAGAGAGCACAAAGAGGAAAAAGGTCCATGGCCAGATATAGAACCCTTCCCTGTAAGCAAAGGGCCTGGCAAACATGACACCGAACAAACCGCCAAGGGAGCCCTGATGGAAAAAGGAAAGAAAGGTGCCCGTACCTGCAAAGATGGCCATGATCTCGTGGAGGTTATGGCTGAAGAGCCGAATCTCTTTTATCTCTTCCAGCTTACGATTTTCCAGGACAATGGGTAAGTATTCTATGGCAAGGACACCCAGGTAAGTGGTGATGCAGAATGACACCTCGGCCAGCATGGAGTGGACATTTACGTGCCAGAAGATGAACCAACCCCTCAGGGGCTGGCCGATATCTATGCCCAGCATGGCCACAGCACCGGAGTAACATATGAAGCCGATGATCACCGCCGAATTTATAATGTCCTTGAGCTCCTTTTTACCAACAATATAGGTAAGAAAACCGGTGAAAAAGGCCCCAGCTCCCAAGGCGATCACGGCCAGGTCAAACACGATCCAAAGGGCAAAGGCAAAGTAATTGGTCATGTTGGTCTGGTTAAGCCCCTTGTAGAGGCACAGGAATGCTGACACCAGCCCCCATGCCAAAAGCCCCAGCCAGGGCAAGGTCCACAGGAAAAAGACCTTGGGGGAGCATCTCTTGACTCCTTCGGGAATGAGTGCGGAATCCATGTGAAAATCCTCCATTGAGATAAAAGGATCTCTTGTTATCCGGCCTTCTTGATCCTTTCAA
>JALVMN010000307.1 GCA_027027005.1 Desulfobacterales bacterium
ACATGAATGGCCACACTTCTTTTCCTCCTCTCGAACCAGTTGAGCCAGTCAGGTCGGGCTCTTGTGACTTCCTCACTGACCCTTAAAAGCTCTGCAGCCCGCCCTTTCAGCCCGGGGGCCGAAGGACTCAAGTCCATCAATTGTTCCAGCACCTCCTGGGTGCGGTCGAGGGTCTCCCATATCCGGCTTGCAGGCCCTCTCCTCAATCGCTCTAGGGCTTCTTGGTCCAGCCTCCCCGAGGCAGCCACGCCCTCGCCCCCTTCTCCCAAGGCATCAAACCACTCCATCAGGCCGTGGGCCGCCCCTTTTAGGGCGCCTATACTCCCTTGCAGTTCCTTTTTTTCGCTTTTTTCCAGCAGTTCCTTGAACTCCTTTTCAATGTCAAAGGCCAGATCCTCAATTTGGCGGCTGGTCAAGGTCTCGCCGAAATAGGTGAGGGCAATTTCTTCCACCTCATGGGCCTCGTCAAAGACCACCACCTGAGACCTGGGCAAGACCTCCCCGAATCCGCCCTGCCTTACCTTGAGGTCTGCAAAAAAGAGGTGGTGGTTGGCAATCACCAGGTCGGCCCTTAAAGCCTCGGCCCTGAGCCTGTTCAAGAAGCAGTCCTCCAGATAGGGACATAGTCCGCCGAGACACTGCTCCGAGCTGCAAGAGAGGGAATCGCGCAAGGGATCGTGCTCGTCCAGCCACTCTATCTCGGCCAGGTCTCCAAATCGGGTGGTGCTGATCCACTCCTCCAGGTCCCGGGCCCGGGGCGCCTTTGGGAGAAAAGATGCCTGGTCATAATTCTGGTGAAACCTGTAGAGACAGAGGTAGTTTTTTCTCCCCTTCATCATCAGGACCCTGTAATCTGATTCCGGGTCCCCGCCCAGCAAGGGATTGGCGGAAAGAAGCGGGATGTCCTTAAAAAAGATCTGTTCCTGGAGGTTCTTGGTGGCAGTGGATACCACTGCCTTCTTCCGGCTCAAGATAAGCGGGACGAGGTATCCCAGGGTCTTGCCCGTTCCGGTGCCGGCCTCGATCAGTGCGGGTCTTTCCTGCTCAACGGCATCGGCCACCAGGAGGGCCATCTGGAGCTGGGAGGCCCTGAATTCAAACCCGGGAAGGGTCCTTGAAAGCCAGCCGGAAGGCCCCAAGATTTCCTCTATCTCTTTCCGGATACCAGGCATTTGTGCTCAAGATAGAATTGGGACGGCGGGAAGTCAATCCTTGTGCTTGGGGATTGGTTGGATGGTCAACTGGTCAAATGGTTACAGTGGTATCCAAAATAGAATTGAACCCATCAGGTCAGTCCAATATTAGATTGTCGGGTCAGCGCAATAATTCAGAAAATCACGTTGTCAATTTGCAAGTATACTTGGCAGGGAAACGGCACATTCCCTCCGCTACGCTCGCTACGCCGTCCATGGCTCCGCTCACTGCGGATTCCAGCCCTTCCGCTGTCCTGCTCCAGGGCTGTAATGACGCCGCTCCGGGAACATCCCGTTCCCCTGCTGTTTCTAAATAACCGATTTTGGACAGAAATGAAATAGTTAAGTGGTTGAATGGTGGTAAAGAAGATGGTTTAATTCTTTGAATGAAGTTTGGACGAGTCGATGTTCATGGGCAGGGACGGGTGATGCCAGGGCTCAACCTCTTTACCAGCAACAGGCTCGAGGTGCTATCGGCAAGGCTCGCCGACATACTCCGCTTCCCACTCCCCTCGCCGCTGGCCCCGGAGCTCATCGTGGTCCAGAGCAAGGGGATGGAAAAATGGCTCAGGATGGAGCTTGCCCGACGCCAGGGGGTGGCAGCAAACCTGGTCTTTCCCTTCCCCAACAGGATGGTGGCAGAGCTCTCGAAAGTGGTGCTGGGGCTGGAAGAAGCCGAGGCATTCTCCAATCCGCATCAGCTCACCTGGAAGGTGATGGATAGTCTCCTTCACTGCATTGAGAAGCCAGGATTTGAAACTCTAAAGAGATACCTGGGAGGGCAGAATAAGGAACTCAAACTCTATCAGCTCTGCTCCCGCATAGCATATCTCTACGATCAATACCTGGTTTACAGGCCCGAGATGATTCTTTCCTGGGAGAAGGGGGAAGGAGATCACTGGCAGGCAGAACTCTGGAGGCAAGTGGTCAGGGGGGCCCAGGTCCTCCACAAGGCCAGACTGAGACAGTTACTCCTGCAGGCACTGAAGGAATCCCCGCCCACTGGAAAGAGACTGCCTCAGCGGATCTCTGTATTCGGGATCTCCACGCTGCCCCCTTACCACATGGAGATACTGGCAGCCCTGGCAAGGCAGGTGGAGGTTAACATCTTTGTCCTGAATCCTTGCAAGGAATACTGGGCGGACATAGTGCCTAAGCGGGGCATTTCGGCCATCCATAGGAAAGAAGAGGGGATACAGGCTGACCCTGATATGCTTCACCTGGAGACAGGAAACAGGCTCCTTGCCTCCATGGGAAGACTGGGAAGAGATTTCCAGCAAATCGCCCTGGACCTGGACCCGGTGGAACACCACGAATTCGTGGATTTCCAGCCCCAAAGCCTGCTCACCCACATACAGCACCATATCCTTAACCTCCACCAGCCCTCACCCGAAGAAAAAATCGCGGTTGATGAGGGCGACAGGTCCATTGAGATCCATTCCTGCCACAGCCCCATGAGGGAGATGGAGGTATTGCGAGACAACCTCCTTGCCCTGTTTGACCATAACCCCCACCTGCTTCCCAAGGACATCGTGGTCATGGCCCCTGACATCGAGTTATATACCCCTTACATCCAGGCGGTCTTTGGTGCCCAAGAGGACAACCATTACAGGATTCCCTTCACCATTGCCGACAGGAGCCTGGGCCACGAAGGAGAATTGGGCCGCACACTCCTCAAGCTACTCACGCTGCATCAGACGCGCTTTAAGGCCTCCCAGGTGCTGGACCTCCTGGAGGCCAAGGCGGTAAGGGAAAAGTTCCACATATCAGAGCAGGAGCTTTCCACCATAAGGGGCTGGGTGGCCAATGCCGGGATCCGCTGGGGAATTGACGAGTCTTACCGGGAAAAGGAGGGGCTTCCTGGGGTAAGGGAAAACACCTGGGCCTTTGGTTTGGACAGGATGCTCCTGGGCTATGCGCTCCCCGAAGACCCGGGCAGGCCCTTTCAGGGGATATTGCCCTTCGAGCGGGCAGGGGTCACAGATCCCGAACTCCTGGGCAGGTTTTCTGAATTTGTCCACACAATCTTTAGACACTACCATGACCTCCAAGGAAAGAAGGGCCTTGGTTGGTGGGCCGAAAAGCTCCAAGATCTCCTGGACGATCTCATGGCACCCGATGAGGGCAGCGTGGAGGAATACCACAGGCTCCGGGAGATATTTGCAGGTCTTGCGGCCCAAGAAAGGGAGGGATTCCACCAGGAGGTGGGGATCCATGTCTTGATCCAGCACCTGGAAGAACGCCTCGAGGGCCAGGGACTGGGATACGGGTTCCTGAATGGTGCGGTCACCTTTTGCGCCCTGCTTCCCATGAGGAGCATCCCCTTCAAGGTGGTTTGCCTGGTGGGCATGAACTACGATGCTTTTCCCCGCCGGGGCAAGACGCTCCAGTTCGACCTCATGGCCCGCCATCCCAGGAGGGGCGACCGCTCCAGGCGCGAGGACGACCGCTATCTCTTCCTGGAGGCCATGGTG
>JALVMN010000308.1 GCA_027027005.1 Desulfobacterales bacterium
AGAGGGAATTCCAATAATGCTCATCGACGAGGCAAGGCCCCTTGACAACCTGGATGGAGCCGATGCCGGCTGATTCAGCACTAAAAGGCCACCTCAGGGAGGCAGTGCAGGCCTTTTCTTCCTCCTCGATACTGGTGGTGGGCGATGTCATGCTTGACCAGTTCGTCTGGGGGGAGGTCTCGAGGATTTCACCCGAGGCGCCTGTGCCTGTTGTCAACGTGCAGGATGAAACCTTTCTCCTGGGTGGGGCAGCCAATGTGGCAAACAACCTGAGAAGCCTGGGGGCAGGAGCATTTCTTTCCGGTGCAATAGGCCGGGATTCCTTCGGCAGGCTACTAAGGGATCTTGCCGGTCAGAATGGAGTGGATACTGCGGGTCTCGTGGAAGCCAGCCGGCCCACCACCTTGAAAACCAGGATATTGGCACGGGGACAGCAGGTAGTCCGGGTAGACCGGGAAGAAAAACAGGCGCTTTCTCCCTGGGTGGTGGACGCACTGACCTCAGAGATGAAAAACCTGCTGGGCCGCTGTTCATGCGTAATCGTATCAGATTACGATAAGGGGGTAGTGTCTTCCTCCCTCATGAAATTCCTGGCAAAGGAAACCGCAGACCGGCAGATACATCTCCTCGTTGATCCCAAGCCGGCCAACTATCATCTTTATCAGGGGGCAACACTCATCACTCCCAACCAAAAAGAGGCCATGGCCATGGCCGGCATGAAGATATCCGGAGAAAATGATCTCGAAAGGGCGGCCATGAAGATTGCAGGAACCCTTGGTGCCCAGGGAGTCCTCATTACCAGAGGGGCCAGGGGGATGACCCTTTGGCAGGCAGACAAGGGGATCTTCTCCATCCCTACCATGGCCAGGGAGGTTTTCGATGTGACAGGTGCAGGGGATACTGTAATATCTGTCATTGCCCTGGGGCTGGCGGCAGGGCTCAGGATGTGCGAGGCAGCATATCTTGCAAATATCGCTGCGGGAATAGTTGTAGGCAAGGTGGGTACAGCAGTGGCAGACCGGAAAGAACTGCTGGACGCCATTGAAAGAGCGCCATGTGCCCGGTTGAATATATCTGGAAAATGA
>JALVMN010000309.1 GCA_027027005.1 Desulfobacterales bacterium
GGTTTGGAAAAGGCAAATCTGGTTTATGAATTTGACCAATTATGATGAGGAAGGAAAGCATGATTTCAGATCTCAAGAGGATGATTGATCAGGTGAGTCGCGAAAAGGGGATCGATTCCGAGGTGCTTGTGCAGGCCTTGGAGGAAGCGGTAAAGGCGGCTGCCAGGAAGCGTTTTGGCCCAGAGAGGGATATTGAGGTGAACTTTAATCAGGAGCTTGGTGAGATAGAGGTTTTTGAATTCAAAGAGGTGGTTGAAAAGGTCACTGATCCTAACCGCCAAGTATCCCTTGAAGAGGCAAGAGAGTTGGACCCCGAGTGCGAGATCGGTGACAGCCTGGGCATGAAGATGCCAACTGAGGAGTTTGGCAGAATTGCCGCCCAGTCTGCCAAACAGGTGATCATGCAACGCCTCAAGGAGGCCGAGCGCGACATGGTCTATGATGATTACAAAGACCGGAAAGGTGAAATCATAAACGGTATAGTGCAGAGATTTGACCGTGGCTCCATCATCGTAAACCTTGGTCGAACCGAGGCAGAGCTGCCCCCAAGAGAACAGATCCCAAGGGAGAGTTACCGCCAGGGGGACCGCATCAGGGCTTATGTGTTGGATGTAAAGCAGTACAGCCGCGGGCCTCAGATCATTTTGTCCAGGACCCATCCCAATTTCCTTTCAGCCCTGTTTGAAAATGAGGTGCCTGAGATTGCCGAAGGCATAGTGAGGATTGTTCAGGTGGCCAGGGAGCCTGGCAGCAGGTCCAAGATAGCTGTGGAGTCAAGGGACCCAGATGTGGACCCAGTGGGTGCTTGTGTCGGCATGAAGGGCTCCAGGGTTCAAGCAGTGGTCCAGGAGCTGCGGGGTGAAAAGATAGATATAGTCACTTATGACCCGGATCCTGCCAAATTCATATGTAACGCCCTGGCCCCTGCCGAGATAGTGAGGGTGATAGTGGATGAGGCCAACCGCTCCATGGAAGTGGTTGTGCCTGACGACCAATTATCCCTTGCCATAGGCAAGAGAGGCCAAAACGTGCGCCTTGCCTCCAAGCTCACGGGGTGGAACCTTGATGTCATCAGTGAAACCAATTACAACCGCGCTCTAAAGGAAGGGTTTCAATCACTATTGGATCTGGAAGGTGTAACCGAGAAACTCGCCACCCAACTCTACGAGGAAGGGTTCAGGTCCGCTGCGGATCTTGCCGGGGCAACTGTTGAAGACTTGATGCCTATAGAAGGGATGGATGAAGAGAAGGCCTTGGCACTGATCGAGCAGGCAGCAGAGTATATCAGAAAGAAGGCTGAGGAAGCTGCCGCCCAAACTGAGATGGAACTGGGCCAAGGGGTGAGTGGAAGGCCGGAGGAAGAGGGTGAAGAGGCCCTGGCCTCTCAAGGCAGCGCAGGCAATGAGTAAGGGAAAGGGGCATGTGCCGATAAGGACATGTATCTCATGTGGGACCAAGAAGCCCAAAAAGGAATTGATCAGATTGGTTCTTGATGAAGAGGGATTTGTAGTAAGAGATGAAAAAGGCTCCATGCCTGGAAGGGGGGCGTATGTGTGCCCCAAAAAGGAATGCTGGGAACAATTGGACAAAAAGAAAAGATTAAACAAGGCCTTTAGGGCAAAAAGGACGCTAAGGCTCCACCCTTTTTCAGCAGAATGGAAAAGAGATCTGGCAAGGGATTAGAAAAGAGGCTTTTGGGGGAAGTATATGGCTAAGGTGAGAGTTTATGAGCTGGCTCGTGAGCTCAACTTGGAGAGCAAAGAGCTTGTAAAAAAGCTCATTGCAGGGGGAATGAACATAAAGAACTACATGAGTACCCTGGATGAGGAGTCTGTGAATCGCGCGCGCGACATCGTGGAGGGCAAGGTCTCCGAGGTGGTAGAGGAGAAGCGGGTAAAGCCTACGGTGATTAGGCGCCGAAGAAAACAGGTAAAGGTTGAGCCCCAAGTCCCTGCCGAGCCCAAAGAAGAGGTGGTGGCAGAAACGGCCAAGAAGGCAGAGGCACCCGAAGTGCCTGAAGCCCCTGAGCCAACTGCGGCAGAGCCCATACCCGAAAAGAAAGAAGAGGCCCCTCCAAAGGAGGAAGAACAAATCGAACCGTTGACACAGGAACCATCCAAGGCCCCTGTGGCAGCCCCCAAACCGGCCTCGAAGCCCAAGACCAAGAAGAAAAAGAAGATAGATGAGCCGGCCAAGATCATAAAAAGACCCGAAGAAGGCCCTCTCAAGGATCTGCTGGAAAAGGAGACGGCAAAGGTTCAGCCAGAACCGGAACGGCCCGAGAGGCCCACTCCATCCCTGAAACCGCTCGAGATAGCCAGGGAGGTGGTGGAAAAGGCCCAAAAGGAAAAACCTCTCAAGAAGAAGGACAAGAAAAAGAAGAAGGCTGAGGTAAAAGAGCTTCCCCGCAAGGTGGTTCGCTACCGGAAGAAAGAGGTATTTGAGCGCGAGGACCTTTACGAAGGCAGGCCGGTAAGGAAAAAAGAGAAAAAGGTGGCCAAAAAGGCCAAGGGGGCTGCAAAAGTCGAAAAGCCTCTTGAACCAAGCATTCCCAAACCAATCAAGAGGAGGATAAAGGTCCAGGAATTCGTGACCGTGGCAGAGCTTGCAAAGGCCATGGGCGTAAAGGCTGCTGAGGTGATCAAGAAGCTGATGGGCCTGGGCGTGGTGGCAAATATCAATCAGTCCATTGACTTTGAGACAGCGGCCGTGGTGGCTGATGAATTCGGCTATGAACTTGAGTTGGATACCTTTGAAGAGGAGAAGCTGCTGGCAGAGGAGGAGGACAGGCCAGAAGATCTGGTGCCAAGACCCCCGGTGGTTACCATCATGGGCCATGTGGACCATGGAAAGACCTCTCTGCTCGACTATATCAGGCAGTCTAACATTATTGGGAGGGAGTCTGGGGGCATAACACAGCACATCGGTGCATATTATGTGACCACTGATGGGGGAGATATAGTCTTTCTCGATACCCCGGGCCACGAGGCATTCACTGCCATGCGGGCAAGGGGGGCCAAGGTGACGGACTTGATCGTGCTGGTGGTGGCAGCAGACGATGGTGTCATGCCCCAGACCCGTGAGGCAATAAACCATGCCAGGGCGGCTGATATCCCCATTGTGGTGGCCATCAACAAGATAGACAAACCCAATGCCAACCCCGACAAGGTAAAGCGGGAGCTGGCAGAGCTTGACCTGGTCCCAGAGGAGTGGGGTGGCGAGACCCTCTTTGCCCATGTTTCGGCCAAGACCGGGCAGGGAGTGGATGAACTTCTAAACCTCATCCTGCTGCAGGCAGAGATGCTGGAGCTAAAGGGAAATCCCAAGAGGTCTGCCAGGGGGACCGTGATCGAGGCTCGCCTGGATAAGACAAAGGGGCCTGTGGCCACCGTCCTTATAAAGACCGGGACCTTGAGACAAGGCGACTACTTCATCTGTGGCCAGCACTATGGAAGGGTGAGGGCCATGTTGAACCACAAAGGCAAGAGGATGACTGCAGCTGGGCCGTCCATGCCAGTGGAAATATACGGTATTTCAGGGGTCCCCATGGCTGGCGACGAGTTCATTGTGGTCAAGGATGAGAGGACTGCAAAACAGATAATTCAACATCGCCAGGAAAGGGCCAAGAAGCAAGAGATTGCCAGAAAGGGTATAGTAAGCCTTGACGATCTGTTCGAGCGGATCAAGGAGGGTGAGGTAAAGGAACTGAACATCGTGCTCAAGACCGATGTCCAAGGCTCCTTGGAGGCCCTGTCTGAATCTTTGGTGAAGCTCAGCACGGATGAGGTGAAGTTAAAGATTATACACTCTGCCACAGGCGCCATTACAGAGTCCGATGTGATGCTGGCCTCTGCCTCTAATGCCATAATAATCGGGTTTAATGTGAGGGCAAATCCGAGGGTAATCGAATTGGCCGAAAAAGAGCAGGTGGATATCAGATATTATGATGTCATCTACAATGCCCTCCAAGATGTGAAGAATGCCATGGCAGGGCTGCTTGAGCCCAAGTACGAGGAGGAAGTGATTGGCATGGCAGAGGTGAAGGCCACATTCCGGGTGCCAAAGGTGGGAGTTGTGGCAGGGTGCTATGTGACTGATGGAAAGGTGGAAAGGGGGGCCAAAGTGAGGCTGTTGAGGGAGATGGTGGTGATTCACGATGGCAAAATAGCGTCTCTGAAGAGATTCAAGGACGATGTGAAAGAGGTTCTGGCAGGATATGAATGTGGCATAAGCCTCGAGAACTTCCAGGACATTAAACCAGGAGACGTCTTCGAGGTTTACAAAATAAAAGAGGTACAGGCCGAGCTCTAATAAGATGGTAGTTGGCACTCTAAAGGTGGTATTTCATATCACAGAGAATCGCTCCCTCAAGGGGAAGCGAAAGATAGTCCGCAGCATGGTGGACAAGGTGAAGGCAAGATACAATGTTGCAATAGCAGAGGTGGGGTCTAACGACAAATGGCAGAAGATAGAGCTGGGAATAACGGCCGTGGGAAATGACAGGAGACACATAGATTCTTCATTGAACCATGTCCTTGCGTTTCTGGATTCTCTATATCTGGCCCAGATAGTGAACTCTGAAATAGAAATATTCAATATTTGACCTTTTTTTGTGGGTGCTGCTCATAACACCAAAGATGTTGGCCGCATTGATAAGGATTCATAATGTTAGCAGGAAATAGGGCAGTCAGGGTAGGGGAGCAGATACTCAAGGAGATAGCACTTCTTCTTCTCCATGAGGTCAAAGATCCCAGGGTAAGGGGTGTCACCATGACCGGGATCCGGATGAGCGGAGACCTCAAGAGGGCTAAGGTATATTTTAGTGTGATGGGGGAAACCTCCAATGTAGAGACTGCCCAGGCAGGCCTGGATAGCGCCAAGGGTTATATAAAGAGGATGATAGGGCGCAGGTTGTATTTAAGGTATGTCCCTGAATTGATGTTCATATACGACGAATCCCTGGAATTGGGCAACAAGATAGAAAGGTTGTTGGAAAAACTGAGACAAGATGAGGTACGAGAAAATTGAATCCAGTGTGGTGAGATTGTTAAAAGACGGCAAAAGGTTTCTCCTCCTGACTCACAAGGAGCCTGATGGTGATGCAATTGGATCGGTCCTGGCCTTATCAAAGGCCCTTGAGGATGCAGGGAAACAGTGCACGGTCGTCTCTGAGGAGGCCCCACCAGCGCCCTACGATGCCCTACCAGGGGCTGAGAGGATAACCCAGAGCCTTGACGGAGTGGGCCCCTTTGATGCTGCAATAGTCCTGGATTGTGCTGACCAGAGAAGGCTTGGATGGGTTGGAAATAGGGTCTCTTCCATAAGGCCGTGGGTCAACATTGACCACCATGAGACCAATACCCTGTTTGGGGACCTTAATCTGGTCCGCGCTCAAGCCTCTTCCACGGCCGAGCTGGTCTATGGGCTCATCAGGAAAGGAGCTTTTCCTCTCGGCCTTGAGACAGCGGAGAATATCTTTGCTGCCATACAGGCCGATACCGGCTCCTTCAGGTATGAAAATACCACACCCAGGGCCTTCAGGATTGCTGCTGAAATGGTGGAACTGGGGGTCAATCCCTGGGAGGTGAATCTGAAGGTGATGGATGTCTATGATGTGCCCAGGCTTCGACTCTTGAGCAAGACCCTGGACACCTTGGAGCTGCACCTGGGGGGCAGGCTTGCCATGATGACGCTTCCTGCCAGACTCCTCCAGGAGCTGGGTGCTGTAAGGGAGGACAGCGAGCGGTTTGTGGATTTTGCCAGGTTCGTCAGAGGGGTTGAGGTGGCAGCCTTTGTAAGGGAGATAGGAGATGGTAAGTACAAGTTCAGCCTGAGATCCAATAACTGCGTGAATGTGGCAGACGTTGCTCGCAGATTTGGCGGCGGCGGACACGCCCGGGCAGCAGGCTTTGAGTGCAAAGGCCCTCTGGAGCAACTCAAGAAGAACTTTGTGGACGAGGTATCTCGTTTTTTGAATGGCAGAGGCTGTTGACGGTATCCTGCTCATTGACAAGGGTGAAGGCGAGACTTCGTACCATGTGGTGCGAAAGGTAAAAGATGTCTTTCCGGGCCACAAGGTGGGTCACGCAGGGACACTTGATCCCTTTGCCACCGGGCTTTTAGTTATACTCCTGAACAAGGGGACCAAGATTTCCAGATTCTTGATGGCCCAAGACAAGATATATCAAGCTACCGTGAGGCTTGGGGAGGAGACCGACACCCTTGATCCCACCGGTAAGGTGACGGCCAGACAACCGGTGCCGAGCCTTTCCAAGGCAAGGGTGGAGCAGGTGGCTAAAGGCTTTGTGGGAGAGATTGAACAGGTACCCCCTGTCTTTTCGGCCTTGAAGGTCCAGGGCAAGAGGGCATATGAGATTGCAAGAAAAGGGGGTACCGTGAGGCTCAAGCCGCGGAGAGTCACGATATATCAACTCAAGGTCCTGGATATGGCCCGGGAGACAGTGGAACTCGAGATTCACTGCTCAAGTGGCACATACATCAGGACGCTGGCATCGGATTTTTCAAAGGCCCTTGGCACTTGCGGCCATCTGGTGCAGTTGAGGAGGATCGCTTCCGGGTCGTTCACGGTGTTAAAAGCCATACCATCTGCAGAGATCTCGCGGGACAGGGAAAGGGGGTTGAGGGAGGCGGTTATTCCGCTCAACCAGGCCCTTGATTTCATGCCAGAGCTGGACATAGCCCCGCGGCTGGCTGAAAAAATCAGGCACGGGTATCAGCCTGAGTGGTCAGACCTGGGAGAAAAGTTTAACCCTGCCCATAAAGACCAGGAGACCTTGAGGTTGGTATGCAAGGGGAAGCTGGTGGCCCTTTTGTCAATCCAACCAAGCAGCGACCATGGTGAGGGTTGGCTGAAATTGGAAAAGGTTTTCCCGGAGTCTTAAATGAGTCTGGAGCACGAGAAATGATTTGTTTTGGGCAAAAAGGTTCAAGAAAAGATTTCAAAGGAGGTTGGTAAAGTGGTCTTAACACCAGAGGCAAAGAAGGAGATTATTGAGCGTTTTAAACTCCACGACAAAGACACTGGTTCTCCTGAGGTGCAAATAGCGCTCCTCAGCAGCAGAATCAAGTATCTTACCGAGCACTTCAAGGTCCACAAGAAGGATCATCACTCCAGGCGTGGACTGTTAAAACTTGTGGGACAGAGGAGACGCTTGCTCAACTATCTGAAGAAGAAAGACATTGAAAGATACAGAAATGTGATCAGAGAGCTGGGGATTCGCAGGTAAGGGGTCATGGTTTACCCAAATGAAATGGGTATCCATTGGGCCTCAAAAAAGAAGGGATTGACCCTGGCTAGAAACAATCCATAACGGAAAGGATGAGTAAGCCTATGATTAAGAGTTGTTCAGTAGAATTGGATGGTAAGACGCTTTATGTTGAAACCGGTCGTGTGGCCAGGCAGGCCAATGGCTCGGCCGTTGTGACCTTTGGCGAGACCGTGGTGCTTGTGACAGCAGTGTCCACCGATGAGGTGAGAGAGGGGATCGATTTTCTGCCCCTCACGGTGGAGTACCAAGAGATGTCTTATGCAGGTGGCAAGATCCCCGGGAACTTTTTCCGGAGAGATATGGGGAGGCCTAGCGAGAGAGAGACCCTTACGGCCCGTTTGATTGACAGGCCTCTGAGGCCCCTCTTTCCGGAGAATTACTTTTACGAAACCCAGGTGATCGCCACCGTGCTTTCCACGGACAAGGAGAATGAGGCCGATGTCCTTGCCATGCTGGGCGCCTCGGTGGCGCTGGAGGTCTCAGATATACCCTTTCAAGGCCCCATTGCAGGGGTAAGGGTCGGAAGGATTGATGGACGATTCCTGATAAATCCCACGGTCAGCCAGCAAAAGGAAAGCGACATAAATTTGATAGTTGCAGGGAACCGTTCAGGCATCGTGATGGTTGAAGGAGGGGGGCAATTTGTCTCTGAGGCCGAGATGGTTGAAGCCATCTTTTACGGATATGAGGCGCTCCAACCCCTCCTGGACATGCAAGAGGAGATGAGGCAGGCCCTGGGAAGACCAAAGCGCGAGGTGCCAGCGGCAGGACTCGACGAAGAACTGGAAAAAAAGATCAGAGAGCTGGCAGAACCCCTCCTTCAGGATGTAATCCAAACCAAAGAGAAAAAGGAACGCCAGAGGAAGCGCAAGGACGCCCTTGAGAGACTATTCGCTTCCCTGGGTGAAGAATATGAAGACAAACACGGGCTTATCAAGGAGGCCTACCACGACCTGGAAAGGGAGATGGTGAGGAGGTTGATCCTTGAGGAGGGGAAGCGTATCGACGGTCGGGCCTTTGATGAGGTGAGACCCATCGAGTGTGTGGTGGGTGTGCTCCCAAGGGTGCACGGCTCGGCCCTCTTTACAAGGGGCGAGACCCAGGCAATGGTGTTGACCACTCTGGGCACCGAGCTTGACGAGCAAAGGATTGAGTCCATATACGGAGACCAATTCCGCTCCTTTATCTTTCATTACAACTTTCCCCCATACAGCGTGGGCGAGGCCAGGAGGCTCACGGGCCCGGGCAGGAGGGAAATCGGCCACGGTGCCCTTGCAAGGAGGGCCCTTGAGCCCGTGATGCCGGAAAAGGAAGAGTTTGAATATTGCGTGCGGGTGGTCTCTGAGATCCTGGAGTCAAACGGGTCTTCATCCATGGCCAGTGTGTGTGGCGGTTCGCTTTCCCTCATGGACGCAGGTGTCCCAATAAAGGGGGCCGTGGCAGGAGTTGCCATGGGCCTTGTGAAGGGTGAGGACAAGGTAGCGGTCCTTACCGACATCATCGGTGACGAAGACCACTATGGGGACATGGACTTCAAGGTCACTGGGACCAAAAAGGGTATAACGGCCCTTCAGATGGACATAAAGATTCATGGGCTTTCAAGAGAGGTGATGCAACAAGCCCTTGAGCAGGCCAGGGAGGCGCGTCTTTTCATCCTGGACGAGATGAACAAGACCATTGCAAAACCCAGGAGCCACATCTCTGAGTACGCACCTGTTGTTACCACCATTGAAATCAAGCCCGAGAAAATCCGGGTCCTTATCGGGCCGGGTGGAAGGACCATCCGCCACATTACTGCTGAGACAGGCGCCAGGATAGAAGTGGACGATACCGGAAAGGTTTATATTGCAGCCCCTGACAAGGAGAGCTCAGACCATGCCATAAAGATGATAAATGAGATTGCCCAGGAGGCGGAGGTGGGTAAACTTTACCTGGGCAAGGTTACCAAGATAATGGACTTTGGTGCATTTGTGGAGATATTCCCTGGCACTGACGGACTTGTTCACATCTCCCAACTGGACCGCGGGCGTGTAAACAAGGTCTCCGACATCTTGAAGGAAGGCGATGAGGTGCTGGTCAAGGTCCTTGATGTGGATGAAAACGGAAAGATCCGGCTCTCGCGCAAGGCCGCCCTGGGCGAAACACTAAAGGATGTATAAAAGGACGATCCTTGAAAACGGAGTAAGGATAATCTCTGAGAGAGTGGACCATCTCAAGTCCCTCTCCTTGGGCATATGGGTCAATGCCGGGTCAAGGGATGAGAGGCCTGAGAACAACGGGATTTCACACTTCATTGAACATATGATCTTCAAGGGCACTGCCACCAGGAGCGCCTTGGAGATTGCCAAAGAGCTGGATGCCATTGGAGGCCTTTCAAACGCCTTCACCGGCAAAGAGAGCACCTGTTTTCATGCAAGGGTCCTGGGAAAGCACTTCCCGGTATTGTCAGACATCTTGTCTGATATCTTCCTAAACTCCGTGTTTGATCCCCAAGACATGGACAAAGAGCGGCAGGTGATCCTCCAGGAGATAAGCATGGTGGAGGACACACCCGAGGAAAATATCCATGTGCTCTTTACCCGGCAATTCTGGATGGATCACCCCATAGGCATGCCGATTCTGGGCACCCAGGAGACGGTGTGTGCCATAACCAGGCAGACCATTAGAGATTACATGGACTCCCACTACAGGCCCAACAGGATCCTGATCGTGGCTGCAGGGGATGTGGACCACGACAAGCTGGTGGAGGCCTTTGTCCCCAGGTTCCAGGGCCTGGACGGCGACCCTTGTGATCCCTCCAGGGAGCCTCCCAGTTGCAACAAAGGGCTCCTTTGCGTGGAAAAGGACTTGGAGCAGGTCCACATATGCTTGGGCGGAGAGGCCCCTTCTCTTGCCGATGCCAGGCGGTTTTCCGCTGCCATATTCAACACCATCCTGGGTGGGAGCATGAGTTCCCGGCTGTTCCAGGAAGTAAGGGAAAAGCAGGGCCTGGCCTATTCTGTCTATTCCTTCCTGTCTGCTTATCTGGACACCGGGGTCCTGGGTATATATGTGGCAACAGAGCCTTCCAAGATAGCTCCTGTACTTGCGACCGTTTCCAAGGAGATAGGAAAAATAGTTGAGGGAGATATTGGAGAGGAGGAGCTGGAGGCGGCCAGAGAGCATCTGGTGGGAGGACTTTACCTCAGCTCTGACAGCACTGATAGCCGAATGATGAGGATCGCCAAAAATGAGTTGATATTCGGAAGGTATGTGAGCTATGAGGAACTGGCTGAAGGCCTTGGCCGGGTGACCGTGGAGGAAGTGGTGGAGGTTGCAAACAGCATATTCGGGGATGGCAACCTTTGCGTGACCACCCTCGGACCGGTCTCTTACAGTGAGGTGGAGGGCTGCGCGGCTTCTCTATTCCCAACTTAGCCCAGAAGTGTTTGAAGCAGAAAATTGGAAAAGTTAAGAGTCCAGATCAGACGGAGCCCTGAGGCAAAGGACCTGCCTCTGCCCCGGTACGCCTCTGAAGGCGCCTCTGGTATGGACATCAGGGCAGCGGTCAAAGAGAAA
>JALVMN010000310.1 GCA_027027005.1 Desulfobacterales bacterium
GTTCTGCATTGTCCAGCACATCATCGTGGAGAAGCGAGGCAGTGTGTATGTACTCAAATACTATGGAAAGGGGATATAGGGCCTCATCCCTTTCTCCCACCAATTCTCCACAAAGGACAAAGAAGAGCGGTCTCAGCCTCTTTCCAGGTCCCAGGAGGCTATGTCGGCCCACCTCCTGAATAAGCTCCACTTTTGAATCGAGGCCCTTTTCGAGCTCCTCTTCAATCCTTTGGAAATAGTTCCTGTATCGATCAAGCATATCTTCTACATTATTCATAAGTGACACTCGGCCACAGGGGTGATAGAAAAAAGGTATCCAATGACTCAAAACTTGTCAAAGAAAAAGCCCGGATCACCCTGTTATCCCTCCCACCAAGTCGTAGGGATGCGCTTCTGTAATTAATACCTTTGTTATCTGACCCACCACCCCGTCTCCCTTGTTGATGAGGACCCTGCCGTCCACATCCGGGGCCATCCATGCGGTTCTTCCCTTGAGCAACAGATCCGTCTCCTCGTGCGGTCCCTCTATCAAGACATCATGGACCTGCCCCACCCTCGCACGATTCAGCTCCTCAGATATCTCTGCCTGAATAGCCAAGAGGCTCTCCTTTCGGCCCAATGCCTCCTCGAATGGCACCTCCCCGCCCATTCTGGCAGCCTTTGTGCCTGACTCTTTGCTGTAAACAAATACTCCCACATGCTCCAGCCTCGCCCATTTGACGAACTCCACCAATTCTTCAAACATGGCCTCGGTCTCGCCCGGAAACCCCACCATGAAGGTGCTCCTGATGGAAATTTCTCTCTTGAGATTCCTGATCTTTTCAACCAGGCTCCTGGGGCCACCGTATCCTTCTCCCCTTCCCATCCTGGAAAGGATGGCGGGTGAAACATGTTGAAACGGGATGTCCAGATAGGGACAGAGCTTCTTACTGCCCTCCAAATGATCCAATATCTCCTCTGTTATCCCCTCAGGGTTTGCATATAGAAGCCTTATCCACTCTATTCCTTCTATTTTTTCGAGCTCCTGGACCAACTGCACCAGACCATAGCCACGCCCCAGGTCACGCCCATAAGCCGTGAT
>JALVMN010000311.1 GCA_027027005.1 Desulfobacterales bacterium
GTCTGCAGGTGATTCCAAAACATCCGCCAAGCCATTGACTCCTACATTATCATCAATCATACCGTCCATGTTGGCATCTGTCCAACCGGTACTACCGGATTCTACCAAATCAAATAAGCCGTCGCCGTCACTATCCAAATCGATATGATTGGGAACGGTGTCGCCATCTATATCAAAAGCCAATTCCACAACATTGTTGTCATTACCAACTGTATTGTCGTTATCATCATCATCCAAATATAGGGGTACACCGTCACTGTCAGTATCGGTTAATGGATTTATGCCATTAGATTCAATTATGTCAGGGATACCATCATTATCATCATCTAAATCGTATTGGTCGGTAATTCCATCATTATCGTAATCAGAATATGGAATTACCGGATCGAGGTAGTCAGGTATGCTGTCGCCATCTGTATCTACAGCATCATCGGGATTACCGTTTCCGTTGGGGTCAGATTGTTCATTAATAGTCAAAATACCATCGCCGTCATCATCGATATCCAAGTAATTGGGAACGCCATCACCGTCGGTGTCATCGTTCATAGGATTGTTGTCTTGGGGATAATTACCGTTCACATCAACATCTTCAAAAATAGTATTGATACCGTCGCCGTCATCATCAACATCTAAATAATTGGGTGTGCCGTCACTATCAGTATCTAAAGCATCTTCGGGATAACCGTTTGCATTAGTATCCGACTCCTCATTACTCGTATAAATATTATCATTGTCATCATCTGTATCTAAAAAATCGGGGATACCATCACCGTCGCTGTCTTGTATCGTATAATTCAGATTACCGCTGTCAGCCGGCGATTCCAAGACATCCGCCAAGCCGTTACTTCCTACCGGATTATCGATAATTCCGGTCATATTGGCATCTGTCCAACCTGTGCTGCCGGCTTCTACCAAATCGAATAAACCGTCACCATCGGAATCAAAATCAAAATGATTGGGAATCCCGTCACCGTCCAAATCGAAGGAGACTTCTACGGCATTGTTAACATCACCGACGGTATTGTCGTTGTCGTCATCATCCAAATATAGGGGTACACCGTCACTGTCAGTAT
>JALVMN010000312.1 GCA_027027005.1 Desulfobacterales bacterium
TGGACCTTCTCTTCTAAGGAGAGGGCCCCGATATCATGGAGCAGTGCTGCCAGATAGATATTTTCTACTTGGTCCCTTTCAAGGTCAGCTGCAAGGGCCAGCTTCCAGGCTATAAAAGCGGTCCTCAACTGATGGGAGGCTATCCTGGGGCTGGCCACATCCATGGCGTCGGAGAGAGACAAGAGAATGTTGCTGAAATTAACCTTGAGTTCTTGGAGCATCTTCCTGCCTTCGGGTTAACATGTCGAGGTTCCGAGCCAGCAACAGAATAGAACTGCCATCCCTTATCTGGTTGTGGGTGTTAGGTGGAGTAACAACCATTAAAGAGAAACATGTCTAGAAATATATCGGACAACCTCTTCAAAACATAAACCCTAATTCTTAAATAGCGGGCCAAAAAGGATGCTAAGCTTAAAGGAACTTGGGTCCCAACTGGTCCTGCCCCTGGACCTTCAGCCCCTCTATTATCATCAGGGTGGAGGTGCCATGGGCCACAAGGCCACCGTGGGAGTTTTCCACAAAGGCCTCTGACAGACAAAGGGTTCTGCCCACCTTTATGCTCTTTCCGCGAGCAACAAGGCGGCCTTCCTTTACAGGGGCAAGGTAGTTGAGCTTCAGCTCCACCGTGGTAAGCCCCACGTCCCCGTCCACCTGGGTCCACAGTGCCCAAAAGCAAGCAGCATCTACCACAGATGCATGCACACCACCGTGCACCATGCCGTAAGGCTGCATGTGTTTTTCCTGAAGCTTCACCTCCAATAAGGACTCGCCCCACTCCAGGGACTTGAGTTCAATGGAGATCAAATTGAAATACGGACATGTGTTGACATGATGCATCACCTTTTTCACATATTCGGGGTTGAGTCTCCTTTCTTGCTTCATCACTCCACTCCATTTGTAAAAGAAATTACCACCTCAGTCTCCACCCACAAGTTTTTCTCTTCCAAGCCCCCTTGTCAGGGATTCCACACCTTGCCTTGCTCGATTATGTGGACAATCCCCCACCCCCTTGCCATCAGGTCCTGGCTCAAGGCCAGCCTGTGACACTTCCACGGCAACCTCTCAGCACACACGAGCACGCACACCGCTTGGCCGGCGATTTCTTCAACCTTTTCAATGCCCTTGAGATAGGCTTCCTTTTTTCGGTGCTCATGGTAGCCTTTGGGCCTGAATCCACCAAGCAATTCCCCCAGCCATACATATGCGATGCCTCTGGCCAGACATTCCTCGCTAAAGCTCTTCTTGGAAAAATGGGGAAAGCGCCTGCTGGTTGGATACCTGCGGACATCCAATACCTTTTCAATCCCATAAGCGTTCAGCACTGAAAAGAACTCATCCAGGGTCCTGTTGCTCGTCCCAAGGGTATAAATGATGCCCTTTGCCATGGCCCTTCAGCCTCACGGGCAGTTTCAGGAACCTTTCCAAAAAACTCCATCCCTTATCTTGAGACTAACTGAGATAAGGGGCCCACTGGCTTGCCACCTGGGCGGCATATCCTTTGGGTACCCCTTTCATGATCCTGTTATGTCCTGGAAGCAAAATCTCCACTTCCAGTTCTGCAAGCCTCATGAGCGATTCCTTCAACTGCGGCCCGCTTGCCCCGAAAAGATCAAATCGTCCAATGGCATAGTCCGCATAAAGTGTGTCGCCAGGGATCAAGATCTTGTGCATGGCATGGTAGAGTGCAATGCTTCCGGGGGAGTGACCTGGGATGTGGAGCACCTCCCACTCTTCTTGGCCCAGTGAAACTCGGTCACCATCCCTCAATTTCCTCTGCACCTCAAAGCGAAACACCCCGTCCTTGAGTCCATACTGCGCCTGACACATTCCCTTGAACATGTCCATCCCATAGACCACCCGCTCATCACCCTTTTCAAGGGCCTCTGCCTCTGATTCGTGCACCCAGAGTTCGGCCTGATCCATTTCACTCAAAAGCTCGGGCAGACATCCAATGTGATCCAGGTGGCAATGGGTCATGATGATTCTCTTGAAACCCTTTGGATCCATGCCGATGGCCTCTAATCTCTCCAGTTTGTAGCCCCCCTTGCCCATCAGGCCTGCATCTATCAGAGTCAAATCTCCAGAGCCCGGCTCGCCAAGCACATATACATGGGAGTCGGGAATGAATTCGTCCTGCCCTTGGATAAAATAGACTCCTTGAGTTACTTGCATATATATTCCTCCTCAACTTTTGGTGGAGGACCATACCTCAGCCCGCGGGTTTAATCAACCAGGACCGACAAAAAAGCCGCCCCTCGGTAACAACGCTTATCTCAAGCGCAAGTGGATTCAGCAAACAGGCCGGGCTTATTGGATCTTGGCACGATAGAGGCGCAGGCTGTTGGACACCACCGTGATACTGCTCATGGCCATGGCAAGGGCAGCCAGTATGGGATGGAGTTGCCGGAGAAATCCAGGCACCCCTTCAAAAGGATAAAGAATCCCTGCTGCCACGGGGATCAACACCACATTATAGGCAAAGGCCCAAAACAGGTTCTGTTTCACCGTGTTCATGGTGGCACGGCTGAGGCTGACCGCTCTCGGGACCCCCATAAGGCTGCCGCTCACAAGGACCACATCGCCTGCCTCAATGGCCACATCGGTCCCGGTTCCAATGGCAAATCCCACATGGGCCTGGGCCAGGGCCGGGGCATCATTGATTCCGTCGCCCACCATGCCCACCATGCGCCCCTGTTGCTGGAGTTCCTTGATTTTTTTCGACTTCTCTTCAGGGAGGACCTCGGCAATGATCTCATCCACCCCTACCTGGGCTCCTATGGTCCTGGCGGTCTGCATGTTGTCGCCAGTGAGCATAACGGTCCTTATCCCTTGCTCGTGAAGGGCTGATATGGCCTCTTTGGATTCAGGTTTTATCCGGTCCGAAACCCCGATCAAACCAGCCACCTTACCATCCACTGCCACCATCATCACGGTCTTTCCCTCTTCCTGGAGGGACTCAACCATTTGGCTTTCTTCCTGGCCCGAGAGCCCGAGGGAAGAAAACCAGGCAGGCTTTCCCACCAGCATCTCCTTTCCGTTCAATATCCCGCGCACACCCTCACCTCTCAGGGCCTTGAACTCGTCGGGTTGATCCAGGGTCAAACCTCGGGCCATTGCCTCTTCCACAATGGCCTTCCCAAGGGGATGTTCTGAGCGCTGCTCCACAGAGGCGGCCATCTTCAAGAGCTCCTCCGCACTCTCCACCACCCGGTCCAACACCACGATATCGGCCACACTGGGCCTTCCAGCCGTAATGGTCCCTGTCTTGTCCAGTACCACGGTATCAAGTTTCGAAGCGGTCTCCAGGGCCTCGCTGTTTCTAAAAAGGATCCCCTTTTCAGCCCCTTTTCCGGTGCCGGCCATGATTGCAGTGGGTGTGGCAAGTCCTAACGCACAGGGACATGCTATCACCAGCACTGCCACAAGCCTTATCATGGCAGGGACAAATCCTCCGCCCAACAACCACCACAAGGCAAAGGTAAAGAAGGCAATACCGATCACACCGGGGACAAATATGGCGGCCACCCTGTCTGCCAGGGCCTGCACCGGGGCCTTGCTCCCCTGGGCCTCACGAACCATGCGAATGATGTGGGCAAGGGCGGTGTCTTTGCCCACCTTTTTGGCC
>JALVMN010000313.1:0-296 GCA_027027005.1 Desulfobacterales bacterium
GTCTGCCATGGCATCCACCGAGCGCATATTTGAGTTCATGGACCATGACGAGAGGCTCCCCGAGCTTGAAACACCCATTGAGCCCGACTCTTCCAGAGGAGAGATTCAGCTTGATGGTGTATCATTCAGCTATGATAAGGATACAGAGGTGCTCAGGGGAGTGTCCCTGGAGGTTAGGCAAGGGGAGACCGTGGCCATAGTGGGGCCCACAGGCTCTGGTAAGACCACCTTAATAAATCTGATAGAGCGCTTCTACGACCCTGACAGGGGCACCATAGAGATGGATGGTGTTGACC
>JALVMN010000313.1:306-1069 GCA_027027005.1 Desulfobacterales bacterium
GTTGCCCGGAGGACTTCACCATACAATGGGCCAAGGAGGGATGACCCTCTCGGTGGGTGAGCGTCAACTGCTCTCCTTTGCCAGGGCCTTGGCGGCAAACCCCCTCCTCCTGGTGTTGGACGAAGCCACATCCAGTGTGGACCCCCACACCGAGGCCCTTATTCAGGAGGCCATCGGCCGCATGTCAGAGAAGCTCACCACCCTGGTGGTGGCCCACAGGTTGTCCACCATTCGTAAGGCCCATAAGATAATCGTGATCCACAAGGGAAGGATAGTGGAGCGAGGCACCCACGCACAACTCATGGAAAGAAAGGGAATCTACTACAGGCTCGCCAGGTTACGAAGTTTGTAATCGTTGTATTTTACCATCTTTGCCAGCACATTCACTGCATCTTCAGGGGTCTCGTAGAAAAGGCCGCTGTATTTTCCGCCCGCTACAGGCCTGACAGTCCCCTTTTCACTTCTTGTCAATGAAACCCCGATCACTGGCTTTTCATATTTCTCCATCAATTCCACCATCTTGGCCACATATTTCTCTTCATAGCCACTCGAGGCGGACTCCACCTGATCCAGGAACCAGGCGGCTGCCTGGGGATCCACTTCCCTGGTGGTCTGGATCAAGAGGGCGACCAACTCGTGGCGCCCAACAAAACCCATCGTGATAACTGCATCAATCCCTTCGTACTTTAGAAGCTCCTCAACAGCCACCACCGGCACCTCGAGGTCCCTGGTGCCCACCAGATCCACAGGATTCCCCTTACTC
>JALVMN010000314.1 GCA_027027005.1 Desulfobacterales bacterium
TCATCGCAAGGGCCATCGCCTCGTGTGCCTCTTTCGAGATCGAGCCGTACGACATGGCTCCCGTTACAAAACGCTTCAGGATATTTTCTATCGGTTCAACTTCGTTAATATCAATGGGAGTCCTTCCTTCTTCTTTCAGCTTCAGGAATCCCCTGATGAACAACGGCGTTTGATTGTCTTTTTCAACCAAGCTGCTGAACTCTTTGTATTTGTTGTAATCATTTCTTGATGTGGCCCACTGCAACAATCCTATCGTATCCGGGTTCCAGCCATGTTTCTCACCATACTTGCGGTATGCAAAAGCCCCCCTGTAATCGAACGGGTTTTTGTTGAACGGCTTTTCGTAAGCATTTTTGTGAACCATTTCGTACTCACGGGCAATCTCTTCCAGGCCAACCCCGCCGATCTTGGTAGGTACACCTGTGAAATACTCATCAATAACCTCTTTGGAGACACCAACTGCCTCGAATATCTGGGCGCCGTGATAGCTGCGCAGGGTACTAATTCCCATTTTCGAAAGTATCTTAAGAAGCCCTTTGTTGATCGCCTTGATGTAGTTCTCACGGGCCTCGCTGTATTTCATTTTTATCTTACCCTTCTCAACAAGGTCGTTGATGATGGCAAAACTAACATAGGGGTTCACCACACTGGCACCAAAACCAAGCAACAAGGCAAAGTGCATCACCTCACGTGCTTCCCCTGTCTCAACCAGAAGGCCTATTTGCATCCTCTTCTTCTTCACTATCAGATGGTGGTGGATGGCCGCAACGGCAAGCAGTGACGGCACCGGCGCTTTATCTTTGGCGATATCCCTGTCGGAAAGAAGGATGTAATGAATACCGTCATCAACGGCTTTCTCCGCCGTCTTGCACATATCGTCAATGGCCTTTTTCAGCCCCTCGCCTCCCGAACCGGCTTCAAAGACCATGGGAATGGTAACATGCGTAAACTCATCCCTGCGGAAATCCTTGATCTTGCCAAGGTCGGTATTGTTAACTATGGGGCTCTCGAACTTGATGGAGCGGCAGTTGAGCGGGGACTCTTCAAGCAGATTCTTCGACACTGA
>JALVMN010000315.1:0-2121 GCA_027027005.1 Desulfobacterales bacterium
AAACTCACTTGTTTAGCCCTTATGATCGGGAACATGAACCTGAGGAATTAATTCAAGCTGGTGTGTAGCAACGGTGTGATGGGCTTCAGGGCATGGATGGTGAGGGTAAGGGCTCCGCGATCCTCCTCTACCTTTCCCCGGAGGATATAGGGCCTGGCCGTGGTGAGGATATGGCAGTAGCGATGATACACATCAGGGAATATCACGGTCTCGTAAATACCAGTGGTATCTTCAAAGGTGGCAAATTTCATGGGCCTTCCGTCCCTCGCATAAACGCTCTTTGATGTAATCATCCATCCCACAGTAGTTACCTCTTTCCCGACCCATTTTCTGAGATTACGCGCCTGGACATGGTTCACCCTCATGAGGATTTTCCTGTACCGTTCAAGGGGATGAGTGGTAACAGGAAAGCCGAAGGTATCAATCTCTTGCTTAATGGCAGCTTGTTTGTGTCCCATATTCCGCGTGGGCCCCTCCCAATGTGGGGGGCCGGAGTCCTCGCTTGAACCAGAAAAGGAAAATATGGATCCCTGAGCGCAGGCAGCAACCCTTGCTTTTTTCCCGAAGAACCGGAGTGCCTCCCACATGAGCTGAGCCCTGGTAAGATCGATGGCCAGGGAATCAAAACACCCGGCTTTTATAAGAAGCCGTACATCTTGGAGATGGACGTGGCCTGATGTGCGCCTCAGGAATTCCATGAGGGATGCAAAGGGGCCATTCTTGTCTCTCTCCTCTACAATAGCCTCCATGGCGTCCCGATTCAGGTCCTTTATTTGCATGAGACCCATCCTTATTCGATTTGCCTTGCCCGTATATTTGATATGACTTTCATTGATATCAGGCCTCAGGACCTTGAGGCCCATTCTTTTTGCTTCTGAGATATAGGCAAAGGTGGAGTAATAGCCCCCGCCGTTTGAGATCACCGATGCCATGAATTCAGCCGGATAATGGGCACGCAAGAAGGCGGATTTATAGGCTACCAGTGTGTAACTTGCCGAATGGGGCTTGCAAAAACTGTAACCATCAAAGCCCATGATCATGGTCCACACTTCTTTGATCGTATCTTCCGGCACTCCCCTTGCCCGCGCTCCTTTTACAAACCTCTGGTAAAAGTCACGCAACTTTTTTTGCTTGTGTTTCTTGCTTACCACCTTGCGGAGTGTATCTGCTTCTGCAGGATCAAATCCTGCCAGATGGATGGCCGCCTGGCTTAATTGTTCCTGAAAGACCATCACCCCGAGGGTCTCTTCCAGCACAGGCCGAAGCAGTGGATGAGGAGCATCCCATGAGGCCCCGTGGAGCCTGTCTACCCAGGTATGGATACATTGGTTGGAGGCAGGACGAATAATGGAGGTCACCACCACGTTGATGTGGAAGTGATCGAGTTTTTTGTACTGCTCGAATGTAAATCCTGAGCTAACCTGTGTGAGAACCTGGCGGGTGGCAGGGCTTTCAAAGTAAAATACCCCGAATGTATTTGCATCATAGAAGATGCGAATGGTCTCGGGATCATCCAGGGGATTAAGGGAGGCATAGTCTATCTTTTTGCCGTAATTTTCATAAATAAGATCAAGGGCATCGCGGATCACAGCGAGGCTGCGGTTGCCAAGGATATCGATCTTCACAAGGCCTGCATCTTCCACAGAATCCTTTTCCCATTGAAGCACCTGGAGACCACTGGCTGATATCTCTACAGGACAGTGGTTGCGTATTTCATCAGGTACTACCACCAGGCCTCCATAGTGGGTGGAAAGATGATTGAAGTGGTTCTCAAGTTGTGCTGCGGCAGCAATTATCTCATCCCATGGTTTCTTGAACTGGATTCCTCTCATTCTTGGGTGGCGGGCAATCTGATCGTGAATTTCCTTGAGTGACCATGCATGGCTTATTCTGCTGGTTACCCTGCTGATCTCCTGCTCTGTGAGTCCGAAGACCTTTGCCACTTCGCGGATGGCAGCCCTGGCGGCAAAGGTATTGTGGTTTGCCACCATGGCAGCCCTGCGGGTGCCGTATTTTGCAAAGACCCGGTCAATAATGGCATCGCGTTCATCCCAGGGAAAATCCACGTCAATGTCAGGAGGGTCTTTGCGACCGGGATTGAGGAATCGCTCAAAAAACAGG
>JALVMN010000315.1:2131-3607 GCA_027027005.1 Desulfobacterales bacterium
TTTCGTGCTCTACCCTGGCCTTCACCTCAGGGGTGATGCGGCCGTAGCGCTGCCGGCACCCTTCAATGGTGGCCTGATAGAGGAGCTCAAATGCCTCCCTGTCGCCCATGGCGTTGAACCGCGGAAAGATAATCTCGCCAAAATTCCATTGCACCATGCAGGCATCAGCTATCTTCACCGTGTTGGCTATGGCAGAGGGTACATGGGGGAAATGGCGAGCCATGTGCTCAGGGGGCACGAGCCAGTTGTGTTCACAGCATGTGTCACTAGGGCCCAGCGAAGAGAGCTTGGTGTTCAGTGCCACGGCCCTTAGTATACGGTGGAGAGGGAATTGGTCTTTTCGGGCGAGATAAACCCGATTGGTGGCAACAGGAGGAATGCCTGATTTTTTCGAAAAGGCATAGCACTGGGCCATGTGAAAGCCAGGGGAGAGTTCCACAAAAAGATCTTCTTGGCCTTCGCGCTTTAAGACCTTTAGGAGCCTGAAATCATCGGATATAACTATGAGGCCGCTACGGTTGCGGGCAATTGATTGGATGAGGTCAAAGTCCTGGTCACAATGGAGTGCCGAGATAATCCGGCAGAGATTGCGGTAGCCCTGGGGGTCCTTTACAAGCACAAGGGCCCTGTGGTTTCCTGCGATGAGTTCGCTGCCGATAATAGGTTTTAGGCCCAGATCCCTGGCTTCTTGAATAAAGAATATAAGACCATAGAGGCCGTTGGTGTCGGTCAGGGCGAGCCTGTCCATCCCGAGGGCCCTGGCTGCATGGCACAGCTCCTCTATGGTGGGAATCCCCCACCCCTTGGAGTAATGGGAATGGACATTTAGATGAATGAACTGCATTGTCGTTCACTGTTCACCGTTATCAGTTATTAGTTATTCGTTAATGGTTGTTCTACAATCCCATTATTCCATCATTCCAGTATTCCATCCTTCCATCCTGCCGCTCCCCCCTCCTGCGCCCCCGTGCTAATCCCTGCCTCCTGACTTCTAACTTCTGTCTCCTGACTTCTAACTCCTGACTCCTGTCTTCTTATTTATTACGCTGCTTTTGCATACCTGATGGCCTCCTCCCCGTATCGTTCCCTGATCTTGTCCAGAGCTTCTACGATGGCCTTGTTTTTCTCTTTTTGAGAGCAGGCCTCATCAAAGAGCCCGAGCTGATTGTCTTCGTAAAAGAAATCGCTGAACCATATTTTTATGAATCGCACACGGGTCCTGCGGGTGCATGCCTTAGAAAAAAGTCTCTTGAAATGGGGGTAGATCTCAAAGTCCCAGTAAGTAAAGATGGGCAGGCGCACCATGCGTTTGACCTCAATTGTATCAGAGTATCGGATCAGCAACCCACCTCTTCGGGGGTATGCCCCCTTTTCCCGCAGGCGCCTTGCACAACGCTCCACCAAATGGTAGAGGGCGGCTAGAAGTCTTTCATTGTCGTTTTCATCTTCCCCAAAGATAACCTCATCGCTTACTAC
>JALVMN010000316.1 GCA_027027005.1 Desulfobacterales bacterium
TTCCATGGCCCATGAGCAAATCAAGGAGAAATACTAGGCGTGTACTAGAACTGGAGGAAAACACCCATGAAAAGACTTATCCAGATCACCGTGAACGGTAAGCGTTACGAGAAGGCGGTGAGCCCCAGTCAGACCCTTGTGGACTTCCTTCGTTATGAACTGGGTCTCACAGGGACCAAGAAGGGTTGCGAGCTGGGCGATTGCGGCTCCTGTACCGTGCTGCTCAACGGAAAGCCGGTTAATTCCTGCCTTGTCCTGGCCGTCCAGGCCCACGGCAAGGAGGTTGAGACCATTGAGGGGTTGGCCACGGGTGAAGGTCTCCATCCTCTCCAGGAGGCGTTTGTGGAAAAGGGGGCCATACAGTGTGGTTTTTGCACCCCCGGGATGATCATGTCTGCAAAATACCTCCTCGAGCAAAACCCGCACCCAGACCAACTCCAGATCAGAAAGGCCATCTCAGGGAATCTGTGCAGATGCACTGGATATCAAAAAATAATCGAGGCAATAGCTGCGGCCTCAGAAAAGGTCAAAGGAGATTCACCATGAAGAGCTTTAGTGTGATAAACAGGCGTGCACCCAGGCTTGACGCCCCTGACAAGGCCACTGGGAAGGCCGTTTATATAGACGACATGCAGTTGCCCGACATGCTCTATGGCGTGCTAGTCCAGAGTCCGTTGCCTCACGCCAAGATCCTCCACATTGACACCTCACGGGCCGAAAGGCTGCCAGGAGTAAAGGCGGTGATCACTGCTGCCAATGCGCCCAAGATCAGGTACGGCGTGAGTCCAGCCCGTTATGACGAGACCCTTTTTTGTTTGGACAAGGCTCGATATGTGGGCGATGAAATAGCTGCTGTTGCCGCAGTGGATTGGGAGACCGCTGTGGAGGCCGCCTCTCTCGTCAAAGTGGATTACGAGGAACTGCCTGCCGTTTTCACCATCGAAGAGGCCATGGCTGAAGGAGCACCCTTGATCCATGAAGACTTCCCTGGAAACATATGTGCTGAAGTCCATCAGCACTTTGGGGATGTGGAGGCCGCCCTGGCAGAGGCCGATTATGTGAGGACCGACAGGTTCAAGAACAAGAGGCAGGAGTCAGCTGCCATAGAACCGCACGGATGTATTGCCCACTACGACCTGTGGGGCAATCTCACCCTCTATAGCTCCACCCAAACCCCACACTATGTAATGCGCACTGTGGCCATGGTGCTGGACATACCGGTGGGAAAGGTCAGGGTGGTAAAGCCCTATGTCGGTGGAGGATTTGGCTCCAAGGCCGAGGCAACTCCCTTAGAGCTCAGCGCATGCCTGCTCGCCAAGCTCACTGGAAAACCGGTAAAGATGAACTATACGCGCGAACAAGTCTTTATGCATGGAAGGTCTAGGCACCAGTTCATCCATGAGATGACCACAGGGGTAAAAAAGGATGGAACCCTCCTGGCTTTAAAGCATACAGCATACCTAGACGGCGGGGCATATACCAGCTTTGGGATCGCAACTGTTTATTATGCAGGTTCCATGCTGGGGGGACCTTACAAGCTTCCGAACATGAAATACGACGGCTACAGGATCTATACCAACAAGCCTGCCTGCGGCGCCCAAAGGGGCCATGGCGCAGTGGCAGCCCGCGCCCTTTTTGAAGAACAGTTGGACATCATAGCCGAGGAACTGGGCATCGACCCCATTGAACTGAGGCTCAAGAATGTAATGGGCCGAGGGGATGTCACCTGCAATGAGCTCAACATGAGCAGCCTGGGCATGAAGGAGTGTATCGAGGCCGTAAGGGAGGCCTCGGGGTGGAAACAAAAAAAGGGCAGTCTCCCCAAGGGCAAGGGTATAGGAATGGCCTGCGGATTTTTTGTCTCTGGAGCCGGCTATCCCATTTACCGCTCAGAGACATACCACTCCACCGTCACCATTAAGTTGAGCGAGGACGGTGGGACCGTGAATCTCTATACCGCCTCTGCCGAGATAGGCCAGGGCTCTGACACGGTGCTCGCCATGATAGCTGCAGAGGCCCTAGGGGTGCGGCTTGAAGATATAAAGGTCTCTTCAGGTGACACTGAATTCGGCGTCGACCTTGGGGCCTATTCCAGTCGTCAGACCCTGATGACCGGCCACGCGGTCAAAGAAGCTGCAGAAAAGGTCAAGGCCCAAGTCCTGGAGGTCCTCTCAGAGGAACTGAATGTCGGTGTGGATGAAATGGACATAAAGGATGGAAAGATAATCTTTAAGACAGGGCCTGTGGATTTTTCGCCTCTGCGGGAACGTTACATGAAGGAGCACAGGGGATGGCCCAGCCTCCCCCGGGATGAGCATTTGACATTCCAGGAGGCAGCCCGAGCCGCCTACCTTGCCAGGGGAAGCATTGTTGCAGTAGGCAAATATAAGCCGCCAAAGCTTGGAGGCAAGTTCAAGGGCGCGGCGGTGGGCACTTCCCCTGCATATGGGTGCTCAGCCCAGGTGGTGGAGGTAAGTGTTGACACTGAGACCGGCAAGGTGGTGGTGGAAAAGGTTTACGATGCCCATGACTGCGGATTCGCCATAAACATCAACTCTGTAGAAGGCCAGATGGAAGGCTCGGTCTCCATGGGCATGGGCGAGGCACTGTTTGAAGAGGTCAAGTTCGATGAAAGAGGCAGGATCCTCAACCCCAACTTCAGTGAGTACAAGATCCCCACAGTTCTGGACTCGCCCGTGATAGAGAGCACCATCATTGAGAGTGACGAGCCCAACGGACCTTTCGGGGCCAAGGAAGTGGGTGAAGGGGCCATCATGCCCACCATTCCCGCCATCTTGAATGCTGTATATGACGCAGTAGGAGTTCGCATATTCGAACTTCCCCTCACTCCAGAGAGGGTGTTCAATGCGTTGAAGGAGAAAAAAACCCAGTAGTCTATTGAAAGGGAATAACAATGGCAGAATCTGAATACTGGAACCCGCTGTTTGAGACACTCCCCCTTGAAAAACTCCAGGAACTCCAGCTTGCAAAGTTCAAGCGAATCTTTGCCTGGGCCTATGAGCATTCTAGATTTCACCGCTCCATTTATGATGAGGCGGGCATCGAGCCTGATGACATCAGGTCTTTGGAAGACATCACCAGGGTCCCCACGGTGGAAAAGTCCATGATGAGAGAGATCCAGAGAAAGGACCCGTTTCCCTATGGGGATGCCCTGTGCGTGCCCTTGGAAGAGGTTGTGGAGTTCAGACAGACCAGCGGCACCACGGGCCAGCCCGTCTATCAGCCAGACACCTGGACTGATTGGGAATGGTGGTCAGAGTGCTGGGCCTACATCCTGTGGGCACAAGGCTACAGACCCACTGACAGGGTCTTTATTCCCTTTGGTTACAATGTGTTTGTGGCCTTCTGGGCAGGACACTATGCGGCAGAAAAAATCGGTTGTGAGGTGGTCCCAGGAGGCGTGCTGGACACCAAGGCCAGGATCTTGAAGATTCAGGAGCTTAAGGCCACTGCAATGATGGCCACTCCCACTTATGTGCTAGGCATGGCAGATACTGCCAAGAACAAGATGGGACTGGATCCCAGCTCCCTGACAATAGAAAAGATAACGTGTGCAGGCGAGCCGGGGGCCAGCATACCGACCAC
>JALVMN010000317.1 GCA_027027005.1 Desulfobacterales bacterium
GCCGGCACCTATTATTATTACCGCAATAATGGAAACTACAGCGTTGCTGCTGAGGCCCGAGAAGGCCTGCTGAGGGGTAACAAGACCAATCAGCGGAAGGAGTACCATCATTATGATTCCAACAACATCCACACGCACCCACTCAAAGATGAAAAGAACTATGGCAAATAAGAGAACCAGAAGCGTAAGCCCCATATCCGCGGTCATGCGCTAACCTCCTATTAATGGGCTATGCCACCCCAACATTGTCCGAGAGTGGATTTTGGGCAAAAAGGGCGAAGCGAAGGTATCAGATTGTGAAAAAAATTGCAAGACAAGAATGAAACGCTATCAAATGCGGTTTAGCCATACTTGATAGGCCACGAATCCTTAGCGGGTAAGCGGTGTTCTCAAGACAGGACTGGGAAACTTGTCAATACAGGCCGGTTCTTTGCTCGTCTTAAGGTAAGCAATTCATGTTATTTTCTTTGCATCCCGGCGATTCTTTGTCATAGTGAAGTTAAAAAATATTGGTGGGTGGTGAAATAAATTGAAACCCTATCTCAGATTCGGGTCTCAAGCTTATGTTGAGGTATCCCCCAGCCAATCTATAGATATGAGACCTTCCCTTTCAAGCAACACTAATTCTGGGTCTCCTGTCATGAGCGGTACCCCTTTTTCCATGGACACCTGAGCTGCAAAGGCATCAGCCAAGGCTATCGGAAAGTGGCCTTTAAGCAAAGAGGCCTCACGTACCCTTCTACGACTGGGCTCGATGAGAGTAATTGGAATGGTTCCCCGCGTAACATCCTTCCAGAATGCGTTAGCTCGATTTTCTCCCAGAGTGCGTAGCAGAGGTAGTATACCTCTCCCAGGTTGATTGTGGACATGAAACACTTGAAGGCTCCTTTCCATGAAGCCCTTTCAAGTCGCTTCTGAACTTTGTCAGCACCACGTTCGTCTTGGAGCCAAGTCAAAGTGGCATATGCATCCAAACAGATACTCACTCTTTTACCTCTTCGGCGTGCTCAGCAATATGTTCTTTCAGTGCATGGGTCCCCCTGAGGGCGCCCCGCCAGGTTTTCCAGCTTCCCTTCTGGACAGACCGGACTGGGGTGAGCACAATTTCATTGCCTTCAATCCTTAGGCGGATGCGTTCGCCTTCATTCAAGCCCAACGTTTCTCTGATGCTTTTCGGCAGCACAATCTGACCTTTAGATGAGACCGTTACTTCAACCACAAGCAATTCCTCCTTTTTCTTGCTGGCATTGTAAGACAAACGGAGCCCAATTGGCAATTTTTCGCTAACAGAGTTGAGGGGCTTGGGAGCCAATGTAGTCAGCGACAGGAAAAAGGAAAGAAAGGTGGAGGATAACCTTGGTACAATTAATGTGGAGGAGCCGTGTATCCAGGACACCCTTGAGAATCTCGGCCTCTGATGGTTTTTCACCTCCTGGTCATAACAAGATCTGGTTGTCGAAAGAGCGGGATTCCCCTGCCGAGATCACCTTTATGGCCGGTGCACCTTTCACCGGGCATTTATTCTCGCAGATGCCACAGCCCACGCACAATGAGAGGTCCACATAGGGTAGTTGGATTTCCAAGGTCTTGCCGTCTCTTCTCTTGATTTTTTCCCTGCGAAGATATATGGCCTTTGGCGAGGTAGGACAGTGCTCTTCGCAGACTATGCAAGGGGCATTGCCCGACCATGGAAGGCACTTTCCCCTGTCAATAAATGCAGCCCCGATTCTTACAGGCTTGCCAATTTTCTCTTTTACTGACAACTTGCGGATGGCACCTGTGGGACACACGCTCCCGCAAAGAGTACAGGTGTATTCACAATAGCCCAGGGTCATTATGAGCCTTGGTGTCCAGATGCCTGCTGCACCTGCCTCGCCCAAGGTGGGATGGATGGCATTGGTGGGGCACACCTTCATGCAGAGCCCGCACCTCTGGCATAGGGTGAGGAAATCACTCTCCTCTATAGAGCCTGGAGGCCTTATCAAAGCAGGGTCGGGAACCTTGGTGAGCTTCGAGTCGAGCCTTCCCAGGAAGGGGAGGGAGATGCCTGCAGCCAGCCCACCAAGCAGTGCCCTCCTGCCCATGTCCGGTGCCTTGTTGGGGGTGGTGGACCACTTGAACTTAAAGGAAAGGGCGTCTTCAGGGCAGGAATCAAAGCAGTTGAAGCAGGCAATGCATTCGCTTGCTTCCCAGTGCTGGCCCGGCTCAGGGCATGCCGCACCCTGGCAGTTCCTGGTACAAGCCCCACAATGGGTGCATTTGGCCTGATCCTTGACCAGGCGTAACACGCTGAACCTGGACAATATCCCCAGGAGTGCCCCCAAAGGACACAGCACACGGCACCAGAACCTGGGCTTTAACCTGTTGAGAAAAAGAATGAAGAGAAACAGGAGCCCGATGAACCACCCGGTCTGAAATACCTGGGGCTCGTAGCCGAATATGGGGGCCACCAACTTTTCTCCACCATAGCTGAGGTAGTTTATGAGTTTGATTTCACTGTGGGCAAAGGCTTGGAACATGGTATTCAATGCGATTCCAACCGCAGGCAGGATGGATGTGGCCAAGGAACGAAACAGGAAAGAGGTGGGATCCATGAGCCCTGCAAGGTTGAGCCCGAAGAGGCCTCCCACCAAGATTGCTATGAGTATGAAGTGCTTGATGCGCTGGCCCTTGGTCTTGCGGTTGCTACGCTCAAGGGCCTCTCCCTTTAAGGAGGGCCGGATGTTGCTCACCAGATGGTTGATGGTTCCAAGCGGACAGATGAATCCACAGAATACTCGGCCGAGGGCAATGGTTATAATCAGCACGAGGAGGGCCCACCCGATCCCGGCTATTACACGATGGCCTGAAACAAGGGAGGAAAGGGCCACCAGGGGATCCATCTGGAAGAAGAACTCCACGGGCCAAGAAAGGGTAATGCCTTGGTCAGTGGAGAACACCACAGAGTATTGAAGAAATATCTCCTGGGGAAGCCTGCTCTGAACAAGCAGCAGGATAAAGAATGTTAGGAAGAGGCCTTGGCTGATTCTCCGGGCCCAGACTAGTTTTTTTGCGCTCATACCTCTACCCTGCGATGGGAAAGGAGGGTGAGGTCGCTGGTGCCGAGCCCCCATTTTTGGCCGAGAGTGATAAACCCAAGGCTTTTTGGGTCCTTACCAAAGAGGAGCGCCGCTGCGGCGTCTGCTCCAACAGGGTCGTCACTCAAGAGGAGGGTGTGCTTGGGGGTCACGTATTCGGGCTTGCCCCCGGAAGGCCCGTTTCTGGTCATGATCCTGATGGCATCAATCAAAGTCAAGGTGGGCTTGAAGAAGCGGGCCAGATCCACGATACTCTGGTTTATGTCTTGATGCAGCGCCCATCTGGCTCCTCCCACTGCCCCTATCCAGTTCTTCATCCCCAGAGTCAGCCCGCTCAAGGAGTGGTGCTTGGCCACAGGGATATTTATCAATTTGTCGGCCTCCACCACCGGCACAAATACCGGCCATGTGTCCACCCTCGCCCCCCTGATCTTCATCTTGCGCATGAGAATTGAGCGGGGGAATACCAGCTCGGCCCCGGTCTCCTTGGCAATTTGTGCGGCCCCGGTCAGGGCGAAGCAGCGCCTC
>JALVMN010000318.1 GCA_027027005.1 Desulfobacterales bacterium
GGTCAAGAGCAGCACGGCAAGGCCACCCCAAATGATCGCAACAAGGAAGGCGAGGCTGTATGCATGCAAGCTGTAAATCCGCACCCCGTGTACAATCGTACCGTCCCAGTAACGATCCAGGATCATCCCCATAACAGGCTGAAGAATCATTGGCCCCATCATTACGCCCATGTTGCACACCCCGCTTACTGTTCCTGCAAGGTGGAGGGGAACTGATTCCTTGGCAAACGCAAACCCGATTATCATCCCTCCTGCTCCCCACCCAACAATGATCAGGATGGCAATCACCATCCATGGTTTGAGGCCGGGGAGGTAGAGGGCCGCGGCCCAGCCCACAAGAGCGACTATGGCCCCTCCCAGGTACAGTGGCTTTCTTCTTCCTATCTTATCTGAAAGGGCCCCCATTATAGGTCCGGAAAGCGCCCATGCCACCAGCAGGGCAGAAGTTATTGTTGCGCTCTTGGCCGGAGTGAGCGAAAACCTCTGGCTCAAATACGGTACGCCCCATAGCCCTGAAAAAGCAAGCACAGGTCCCACGATACCCGAAGGAGAAAGGGCCAGGAGCCACGTGTTGCGATACCTGAAGACCTCGGCCAAGCCTTTGAAAATCCCAACCTCTGTGCCGCTTCCATTGGGGTCGGCCGGCAGGAACCCCTCGTACCCCCTTTCTCTCGGATCATCACGAACAAACACGAATATGGCAGCGGCTACTGCCAGTACAAAGAGTCCCGAGCCCGCCATCACAGGTCTCCATCCGAAGCTCTCAACCAGATACCGCAGGGGCGGCCCTGCACATACAGCGCCTATTATCCCTGCCAGCAGGGCCAGGCCACTTATGGCAGCAAACCGATTTGGAGGAAACCAGTGGGCTGCCAGTTTCAATAGAGAAACATATGCGATCCCAACAGCCCCACCGATAAGGAATCGCCCAAGACCCGCCCAGATAAAAGAAGGACCCAAGGCAAAGAAAAAGGTCCCCAGGGCTGCCACCAAAGCACCCAGAGACTGGACCCGGCGAGGCCCCCATCGATCCGCCAGCAATCCAGTGGGAATCTGCATTGCC
>JALVMN010000319.1 GCA_027027005.1 Desulfobacterales bacterium
TGCGATCCTTCGATCAAAAGGAATTTCAAGTAAAACAGGTATCCCCTCCTGTTTTGCGTACTGCTTCACTTTATCATTCCCCAGGCCAGCCCGGTTGATCACCAGCCCAGAAGGGATTCCCAATACCCTCACCGTGCCTACCGCCAGCTTGAGATCATGGAGTCCAAAGGGGGTTGGCTCAGTAACCAGCAAAACGAAATCAGCTCCTTTCATTGCAGCAATAACCGGGCATGAGGTGCCAGGGGGGGCGTCAATAATTGTTACCTTATTGCCGTCTTGGTAAGATCGCACTTCTCTTATCAAAGGAGGGCTCATGGCCTCTCCTATCCTCAGGCGTCCGTGCACGAACTGCAACCCGTCTTTATATCCCCTTTCAATGAGGCCCAGTTCCCGACCTGTCTCACTGATTGCCTTTTCGGGGCATACCTCCACGCACCCTCCACAGCTATGGCACAGCTCATGAAACGACAGCACCGTCTCCCCGATCACCACAATGGCCTTGAATTGGCATATCTCTGCGCACTTGCCACATAGGGTGCATTTTTCCTCATCTACCTGGGGGACAGGCGTGGTAATGGTTTTTACCTCTTGGATATCTGGATCAAGGAAAAGATGGGCATTGGGTTCCTCCACGTCACAATCCAAAAACTGCACATTTCTGCTCAAAGAAACCGCCAGGTTTGTGGCAACCGTCGTCTTTCCGGTCCCACCCTTTCCGCTTGCCACACTAATGATCATGACAGGCTCCTAAGCGTCTCTCCTGCCAAGAAAGCACAGTATTCTTCTTCTCGGTATTTTCATGAATCACATATGCAACCACCTGTCAAATGCCAATTGACCGGAAGCGCTCTTGGTCTCCTTATAGATCTGTTCTTGTAATTCATTCACAAAGTCATCAAGCCCGTTACCATTCGGCCTCTTCCTCCTGATGTGGCAAAGTGGTTGGCCTTTGCCTCATATTTCGATCAGACTTCTCCCAGCTTTCAGACGAGATTCCAACAAATCATTAATCCCCCAAAACACCAGCATACGTAAAATTTACTATTCTCGGGTCATTGAGGTTCCACACTTTGGACACTTCACTTCAAAGCAAGGGACCCCTCTCTCATGCGGCACCTTTTCTCCGCAGTTGGGGCATACACAATTGCCCCCTGGGCCCCTGCCACGTCCACCGCCCATCCCTCGACCCATACCACGGCCACCAGATCCGCCGCCATCACCCATACCTCTGCCTCTCTGTGCCATTGACTTATCTCCTTGTTTTGTTGTCGCAGCAAACATCTGCCATCTTGAAAAGAGCTGGCATGTATTCGGAAATTGGATCCCTGAATGGTTGAACCCAACATATTGCGTTTATTTCAACAATTGGGCTCAATGGTAATCGTGCGTTCCCAAAACCACCTCAATACCTGTTGCCTTTTGAACAAGAGAGGCCAGTTCGCCTGGGGATAAGTAGGGGCATCCAGGCGTGGAACCAGCAAGGCACGAACTGAAGTAAATTTTGTCCGGCTTTATTTCAGACAACTTCATTGCCATTGCCAAATTTGATATCAACGGCCTGCCAGGACACTCACATCTGACAAATGCCACAACTTGAGACGGGCTATCAAAATTGCCTTCCCCCAGGGCCGCCGCCTTCAGGCATCGCCATTCCCCCGGGCACCCATATCCGCTATCCATATAGGCTCCGCAACCAATAATCGCCACCCTTTCCATTCACTCCCTCCCTTACCTGGTTATTGTTAATGATCACACACGTTTTCACCCGACATTAAAGACCCGGACAGGTACATCTCTGCTAAGGCCTCAGGGCTTTTCTCAGGGGCCCCAACAATGACATCAATACCCCTTTCCTCTAAAAGTTGCCGCGCTCTATCTCCAATACCTCTTGCAATCACCACATCCGCTCCTTCCTCATAAAGCCAGCGTGGTATCACCCCTGGTTCATGTGGAGGGGGGGGCTTCATCTCCATCTTCTTTATCTTTCCATTCTCAGCTTGGATAAATGCAAACTGTTCACAATGCCCGAAATGGGATGATAGTTTTCCATCTGACACTGGTACTATGAGCAATCGACCATTTTTCTTGGCCGCTTTCTTTCCCGCCCTCCTAGAAACCTGACCAGCTTTGACCGTACTTTCTCGGTCGCATGCCTCTATGACTTGCTCCACCATTTTAAAAAAGGCTTGTCTGAAGGCAGAATCCTCTTTATCCAAAATCTCCATACTACCCGCATCACCATTTTGAACCACCTCTGCTTCCAGCGGCAAACTACCTAGAAACCGTAGCCCCTCCTGTTTGGCCGTGAGCATACCGCCGTGTGCCTTAAACAGTTCTATGATTTCTCCGCAGTGAGGACACTTGAACCCGCTCATATTCTCCACAATACCGAGGACCTGCATATTCACGGTCCGGCAAAAGTTGATGGACTTCCTCACATCGGCTAGGGAAATCTCTTGGGGAGTTGTTACGATAAGGGCCTTGGCATCGGGTATGGTTTGAGCTACGGTTAATGGTTCATCGCCTGTTCCTGGAGGAGAATCAATAACAAGATAGTCCAAGTCTTCCCACTCGATATCAGCAATAAATTGGCGGATAACGCCGATCTTAAGCGGCCCCCTCCAGATAGTAGCCCTGTCCTTGTCATCTCCCATTAAGGGCTCAATGGAGATTACGTCCAAATTGGGCATATATGTCACGGGCTTGGCCTTTCCTTGTTTACTGCCAGGCCGAATACTACCCTTGAGGCTGAGCAATCGTGGAATACTAGGGCCGTGGAGATCTACGTCCATAAGCCCCACCTTGTAACCTTTCTTGGCTAGCGTTACAGCAAGATAGGCAGCCACGCTGCTCTTACCCACGCCGCCCTTTCCACTCATGACAAGTATCTTGTGCTTTATATGCCTCAGTCTTTCCTTTATTTCCGTGTCCTGCTGCTTGTGCTCGTCTTGAAATCCATGCATTCCACAGCTCTTGCCTTCTTGTGTCATTGTTATTGAACCCTCCTCTTCATGCGAATTTTGTTATTTTATTCACTTTCCTCTATCACAAATTTCGGTCATTTCCTTCATTTGCTCCTCGCCGCAGCCTGGCATCAAGAATTTTGGATCACACAATTTCCCATTCAAGTACGCCTTGACAACTTCCTCAGTCTGCCCAGATATCCACGAAATGACCTTCACCCCTGAGGCCATAAGCATATCCCTGAATTGGGAGGAGATGGCGCCACAAATCAGTAATTCAACCCCCAGTCCTTTGATTCTGGAGCATCGCCGGCCAAGGTCCTTCTCATCCAAAGACGTCTGAAACCGCTTTGTTTCCTTGGCACCCTTCACATGAAACACCATAAGTTTAGAAGCGGTGTCAAATACAGGGGAGACCTTTCCTTTCCAAACCGGTATTGCAATCTTCATGTGATACAACTTCCTCAAATATTCAGGGGCGCCAATAAAGTTACTTGTATCCCTTTTTCCTCAAGCAGGCCAAGGGCCCGTCTGCCCATTCCCTCTCCAATCACCACATTAACACCCTGCTCACTTATCCAATTTGGCAGGACCCCGGGTTCATAAGGAGGTGGTGTTTTCGTCTCTGTGCATTTGATCTGTCCGTTTTCAATATCTACGATAAAAAAGGACCCGTAGTGGCCGAAATGCGCACAGAGCTTCCCTCCACTTACGGGAACAGCAATACCGTTGAAATCCTTTGGAAATGAGAGGGTGGACACTCAAGTGCCAGGCCTTAAGGCTCTTATCATTTCTTGAAGTCTAGGCTCTATTTCCTGAATCTATGTTCGTAAATAAGTTGTCCTGCCCACTAGGAAGTAGAATATCCATATTGTTCCGGCACATTGGGCTCTGAACTGGCCTTTAGTTTGCCTTTTCTAAACTCTTCAATGACCTCTCTGACCTTGCCTTCCTGGCCCACAATGACCTTAACTCCTGCAGCGTTGAGGGTCTTCATGGCATTTGGGCCGCAGTTGCCTGTGATAACCACATCGGCACCCTTGGATGCCACAAACTGAGCGGATTGAATCCCTGCACCTCCGCCAAGGGCCATGTTTTCATTGTCAAACACCTCAAAGCTCATGTCATCTGAATCCACAATTACAAAATAAGCGCAACGCCCGAAACGAGGATCAATCTGAGAATCAAGATCCTTACCCGTGGAGCTTACCGCAATCTTCATGTGCTCACCTCTCTAAGACCTTATTGCGCACCCCGTCGCCCATTTTAAGCGATATTGCCATGTACTACATGAACAGAGCGTTTCCTTATTCCCCCTCTAGCATTTCTCGTGCCACGCCCTCACAACCCGACCCAGGGAAAACTATGCGAAATTACAGACTATTTGGATAAGGGGTTTAGGCTATCTAAAGAGGCCCCTTCAAAGTTATTGCACATTTGCATTATTGGGTGCATTTTTATTGCATATTTGCAATTATCGGTTCTTGTCATAAGGACTATCTCGGCCAGCTCTGCTTCCAAGTCCCTGACAACAACAGGGCATTTTACCTGCAACAGGAAAAGGATATTCTCCTTCTTCACCCCTTCCAGGGCCTCATAGTTTCCCTGCCCCTTGGGAAAGACGGGGTCGGCTTTTTCAAAAGTATCCAAAGAGTCTTTTGGGGATCCGGGGAGAGTTGCTCCAGGTGCAACGGAGACCGTGGTTACAATCCGAGCAAAGGCTTCTATCCCCACAGGAAAGGCAGCTTCAAGGGGCGCATCGTCAAGTGTGGGGCCACACCAGAGCGCAGTTTGCTAATTTATTGATATAAAAGCATGTTATCTTTAATGATTATACAGATACAAAAATTTTTCTGGCTCTTGCGGTTCTCCTGTGTGCTGAGATATTGCATAAATGCAATGTTGCTGCTATGTTTCAGGAGCGAACTGTTTTTCATGGATCTTGAGCCGTTTCATCTTTCTCCAAAGCGTTGTTGGGTGAATACCTAAGGCCTGGGCTGTCGACTTACGATTCCAATGATGCCTTTTCAGGGCGGCTATCAAGAAATCCCGCTCCAGTCTTTCAAAACTATAGGGGGCTTGCTTTTCATCAAGGGCCAGGAAGACATTTGCCGGTTGAAAAGGTCGAAGGTAATCCGGAAGGTGCTCGACGCCTATGATATCTTCTTTACAAACTACGGTGGCGTATTCGACGATGTTTTCGAGTTCCCTGACATTTCCTGGAAAATCATGCGCCATCAATATGGCGAGGGCCTCAGGGGAAAAGCCTTTTATCTCTCTCCCGGTCAACAAGTTGAATTTTCGTATGAAGTGCTGGGCCAAAAGGGGAATGTCTTCTTTTCGCTTTCTCAAAGGCGGAAGAACAAGCCTGACAACGTTTATACGGTAATATAAATCTTGCCTGAATTTCCCTTCTCTCACCAATGTATCTAAATCTTTGTTAGTGGCTGCTACAATCCGAACATCGGCCCTATAGGGCCTGGTATCACCCAAAGGCTCATAGGTTTTATCTTGAAGTAGTCTCAAAAGCCGAACTTGCAGGGCTGAGGAGATATCTCCGATTTCATCCAGGAATAGAGTGCCGCCCTGTGCCACAGCCACTTTACCCGGCTTGTCTCTCTTTGCATCAGTAAAGGCTCCGGCCTTGTATCCAAAAAGTTCAGACTCCAAAAGCGTATCTGGCAGTGCCCCACAGTTTATTGTTATGAGAGGGCCTTCCTTTCTGGGACTCAAGGAATGGATTGCCTTGGCAAATAACTCTTTTCCTGTTCCGCTCTCCCCCACAAGAAGCACCGTGGTATCCCTTTCTGCCACCTGCTCCAGTATCCAAAAGAGCCTGTGCATTTGAGGGTTCTTGCTGATAATATCGAAAAAGGAATGACGCGCCTCCAGCTCCTTTCTGAGTGCCTCCACTGTGCTAAGATCCCGAAAAGTTTCCACGCCCCCAATTACTTTGCCATTTTCGTCTTTGAGGATAGCCGTTGAAATGCTCACAGGCAGTCTTTCTCCCTTTGAATTGACAATAAAGATGGCTTGATTGAGAATCTCTTGGCCTGTTTCCATTGTCTGGCGTAAAGAACATTTGCTTTCGCAGATACTGGCCCTGAACACATCCCAACAGTGTCTTCCCAGGGCCTCCGTGGAATTGATACCTGTGATCTTTTCAGCCGCCTTGTTAAAGGAGGTAATCTTCCACTTGGAATCCACTGTGAAGACACCGTCTGCTATGCTATCCAGGATTATTTCTGTATGACTTTTGGCCTGTAATCCCATAGTTAACACCTAACCGTAACCCATAATTTGGAAAGGACCTTGTCCATGCCACCCCTTCCCAGCACGTTATTTCTAGATGGTCTTTTGAAATTCTCACGTCATCAAATTATGCTTTTAATTCAGAATGTCAATTGTTCATTATTCCCAAGCCTCTTTTTCCAAAAAAGTAGCTCTTTATGACAAATCTATGGTGATTTTTCCCAAAGTCCAAGGGCCTTCTCGGTATGTCTTATGGAATCCCCTTTCTGTTCACTTGAACGGTTCATTGGGCTGTCAAGGGTTTTTGGGTAAGGTCAAACAACTTGCAGTGGAGCGAGTAGAAGGAGAATTGCGCGCTCAGGGCTTGGGTGAAGGCAGAGAGCGGATAAAGGCAGTTGCAATCTTTTGGGCCACAAGGGGTGCATTGCCTCCGGCCCGGTTGTTGATGATGATATTAGGCCTTACTCCCGCCTCTAATGCCTTCCTTGAAATTTCTACTGTGTGGTTCAACATGCTTTCCTGGAGCATTCCATCCACTAATTTGTCAAAAGGATGAGCCCTGGCATAGGCATCCTCATACCTCATTCCTCTTGGGGTCATTAGCCTTATGATCAGATCCCCAGAGGCACTGAAAAATTTTTCCTTTGACAGGCTAAATTGCCGTTTCAAGGACGGTAACCAGGTCCAGTGACTCAGCACCTGGCCAATTCCGTGATGTTCCAAAACCTTGAAAAGTTCGGGACAAAGAAAGGCCTCTGTGCGAAGCTCTACATGATAGCGGCTGTCATGAGGGATCCTTGAAAAGAATCGGTCCAACTCTTGTGCTACTATTGCCGGCTCTGGCCGCCCCTCTTTTCTGTGGTACTCCTGTTCAAAGAGCATACCACAAAGCCATGGGCCCACCAGTTCAAGGGCGGGCTCGTAGAACTGTTCCCTGAAGGCCTCTGTATCCAGGTAATAAGGATTTTCCGCAAATACCTCTTTCTGCCACACCTTTCTTGCAAAGAAGATCTGGGGCACCTTGAGAATGATTCTGTCGCCCTCCCTCAAGTACTGGCTGTAGGAGCGCAGCGTATGGTAGGTGCTGGTATGCCGGCCCTCACTGTCTTTCAAGGTAGAGTAGAAAGTAAAGTCCAACTCAAGGACTGAGAAGTGCTCAAAGTACTCCTGCACACTGTCAACTGGAAGGGTCTCTTCGACAAAGCTCTTTACCCCAACCTTCTTGGTGCGTCGCTTGATTCTTCTCTCATATTTGTGGGGCGTGTAGATCTGGCCCAACCATCCCTTGTAACGGTCACTCGCTGTCCCCATAAAAAGAGCTGGGTGAATATCCCTGAACAGGAACGACTGTATATTACTTTCACTGGACATGATCATACTATTAACAGACCTCAAATTGATTGGGCCTCCGTGGAGATAACCCATGCATTCTGTTTTCTTATATAATCACCTTTGAGTTAGCTCCAAGTAAGTTTTTTTCACACCCGACCCTTTCAGGGATCCCAATGATATTCCTACTCTTGAGATGTAAGAGAAGCGAGTTAGTACCAATGAAAAAGTGGCCTTATTGACTTTTTGTTTTTGATTGGTTATTTTTATTATAGTTCATTGAAAAGATGGGGGCGAACTGGCTTCGACGGGGGTAGTGAAGCTTAGGCTGCATACCGAGGTTCCGCCTGCTCGTAAAACAGGTGGGTTAAACATAGACGCAGACGACTATGCTTATGCTCTGGCCGCTTAATTGACGGCCAGCGTCCCTTTGATCCTTGCCTGCGGGATCATATGGGGCGTCGGTCAGCAGGCTAGCCGATCCGACATACCTGTGAGTCGGTGAGGCGAAAGGCTTCACAGGTTAGCCCTTTGGCCACCTTGCCCGGTAGGACCCAGAGGGCGAATAATTTATACCGGGCTAAGTATGTAGACGCCTAAGTGGAATGCTTCCGGACGCGGGTTCGATTCCCGCCGCCTCCACCATCTTACAGGTAGAAATGGATTAGACGGCAAGGGCAAAAAACCCTTGCTTTTTTTGTCTTCCAAACACGGTTTTAAGGGCCTATTTACTAGGCCTGCTCTAAGGATCTTTAGCTTTATCAAATAGGTGGAGGTATTCGCCGTAGCCCTCTTTTTCCAGGTCTTCTTTGGGGATAAATCTGAGTGCAGCAGAGTTGATGCAGTACCTAAGGCCCGTGGGAGGAGGGCCGTCGGGAAACACGTGGCCCAGGTGGGAGTCGGCATGCCTGCTTCGCACCTCCACCCTTACCGTGAAAAGGCGCCTGTCCTCCCTTTCCACGATGTTATCTGGCTCAAGCGGCCTGGTGAAACTGGGCCAACCGGTGCCTGAGTCAAACTTGTCAAGGGAGCTGAAAAGGGGCTCACCAGAAACCACATCCACATAGATTCCTTCTGCCTTGTTGTCCCAGTACTCATTGTCGAAAGGGGGTTCTGTTCCGTCTTCCTGGGTTACATGGTATTGAAGGGGAGTGAGCTTTTGCCTAAGTGTGGATTGATCGGGTTTCCTGTATTTCCTCTCAGATCTCTTTGTCTCTTGTTTGTATTGTTGTCTCTGAAATTTTTCTTGGATGCTTTGAAAAAATTGGTCCCTTCCAGAGCCTGCCCGGTAAGACTGATAGTGAAAAGGGTTTTTCTTGTAATAATCCTGGTGGTAGTCCTCTGCAGGGTAGAACCTTTCCAGCCTGCGTATTTCAGTGGCAATGGGCTTTTCAAAGATGCCTCTTTCTTCCAGCTCTTTCTTGCTTTGCTCTGCCAAGCGTCTTTGTTCTTCGTTGTGGTAGAAGATGGCGGTTTTGTACTGGTGACCCCTGTCCACAAACTGGCCCCCAGGGTCAGTGGGATCTATGTGGGACCAGAATATACGGAGCAACTCCTGGTATGATACCTTCTTAGGGTCGTAGAGGACTTGGACGGCCTCCAGGTGTCCTGTGGTGCCAGTGCAGACCTCTTCGTAGGTGGGATTTTCCGTACGCCCCCCGGTAAAACCCGAGGTGGCCTCCACTACCCCAGGCACCTTTTCAAAGTCGGCCTCAAGACACCAAAAACATCCACCGGCAAAGGTGGCCTGCTCCAACTTTTCCGGAGTTGGTCGCACGCCCATCTTACCTCCGGCCATACAATCCGAGCCTAGCAGAAGATGAAGGCACAAGGTAAGCAATAAAGAAATGCTCGAGGAAAAACAAAGGCTCTTCATCTTCTGCCTTCATGGGCACGAGGTTTTTTATATTCAAATTAGACCGTGATTCCCTCTGGCCTTTGAATCAAGCTGATATCTTTTCTGCCACGGCCTTGCCGTACTGCTGGCATGCCCTCAGCCCCTCGTCAGTGCCTATTACGGCCTCCTTGAGGCTCAGCGGGCCCAGGTCAACCATGTCCATGTTAAAGACAAACTTCATGGTGTCGAATATCATGGGGGCTGATTCGCCACTATGGGTATAGGAGCCAAAGGCCCCGCCTGCTTTTCCCTGGAGATTGGCCTGCTCTGCAAGGAAGAGAAAGGTCTTCATGCTGGATGTCATGTCTCTGTGATAGGTGGGGGAGCCAAAAATATAGGCATCATAGCCTTGTAGGTCTTTTTCGCTCTTTAAGGTGGGTGCCGCCTTCAGCTCGGCCTCATTTCCGGTTAGCCTAACTCCTTCTGCAATGTATTCAGCCATTTTCTCCGTGTTACCAGTCCTGCTGACATAAGCGATCAGTACTTTTCCCATTTAAAACCTCCCTATCTTATTTGTTAGTTAATTAACCTTTGCCCTTAGCCCAGATTTTGCAGTTTTCCATGCCAAATGCACCTATTACAATATATGTGGCTGTCTTGTTGCAAAGGAGGGCATTCATCCTGCTCCTCGAGGAACCTTGCAGAGCCCTCTTTCAGCTCAAATTCATAGATTTCGTATTCATCCTCCGGGTCCTTGAGATAAAAGACCTGTGAGCCACATATTGGGCATTTCTCTTTGGCCATTACATAATTCCACCTTTCCTGTTTGTTGAAACTATTTGTTCATCAAGAATCATACCAAAGGCACCGTGCCGCAATGATAGTTGATAATCAGATAAAAACCAAGCAGTTAGACCAGATGGAGGTATTTTACGGAAGCGCTCTAAAACCCCTCTAAAAAGGATGGAAGAGACACCTGTGTATCAAACGATCCAGAGTGAAAGGGGCCCTTTGTGATTGAAAGGGGCTCTATTTACACTCGCTCTTTATGATAATGGGGAAGCAGGAGCACCAAAGTTGCAAAGTTACTCATATTAATTGAGACACATCTGTATTACGATACACAAAGGGGTGACACATCAAAGAAAAAAGACATGTCTTGACTTATGTCAACAAAATTTTTCTGGGTACTGTCAACTATTTTGTGTAAATTCTCCCTGGGTCAGTTTCATGAGAGAAGGCAGATTCTTTCCCACTTTTCCTATGGGTTTTGACCGCCAGTTGACCTCC
>JALVMN010000320.1 GCA_027027005.1 Desulfobacterales bacterium
CGCTTGAGCAACTTCTACGTTTTCGTGTCGGATACATCCTTTGGCACGCGCACCGATCTGAGCGCCATGAGCAGTGCGGCCAACTGGTCCACGTATCACAGCGGCGGTCTGAGCAGCTCCTCGGTGGAATTCAGCATGAACACCAGCGGGCGCTATGTGCGGGTGCAGCTCAGCGGCACCAATGCGCTGAATCTGGCTGAGGTGCAGGTGTTCAGCAGCGGCGGCACCCCCGCTCCCACCAACACGCCCGCTCCCACCAACACACCAGCGCCGACCAATACGCCTGCGCCCACCAACACCCCTGCGGCAACGCCCACGCCCGGAGGCGGCGGCGTCAACCTGGCCCTGAATCAGCCCGCCAGCCAATCCAGCACCGCGTACGGCGGCGTGCCCAGCCGCGCGGTCGATGGCAACACCAGCGGCGCGTGGTCTTCGGGCTCGGTGACCCACACCAGTTCGGAATATCGCCCCTGGTGGGAGGTGGATCTGGGCGCTGTGCAAAACATCGGCAGCATCAAGATATTCAACCGCACCGATTGCTGTTCCTACCGCCTGAGCAACTTCTACGTTTTCGTGTCGGATACATCCTTTGGCACGCGCAATGATCTGAGCGCCATGAGCAATGAGGCCAACTGGTCCACATATCACAGCGGCGGCCTGAGCGGCTCCTCGGTGGAATTCAGCGTGAACGCCAGCGGGCGCTATGTGCGGGTGCAGCTCAGCGGCACGGAGGCGTTGAATCTGGCCGAGGTGCAGGTGTTCAGCAGCGGCGGCACGCCCGCGCCGACCAACACGCCCGCTCCCACCAGCACGCCAGTCCCCACCAACACCCCCGCTCCCACCAATACGCCTGCGGCGACGCCCACGCCCGGAGGCGGCGGCGTCAATCTGGCCCTGAACAAGTCGGCCAGCCAATCCAGCACCTACGGCAGCTTTTCCGCTGCCAACGCCGTGGATGGAAACCTGGGAAGCATCAACCACACCCAGAATGACGCACAAGCCTGGTGGGAAGTGGATCTGGGCAGCTCCCACTACATCGGAAACGTGGTCATCTACAAC
>JALVMN010000321.1 GCA_027027005.1 Desulfobacterales bacterium
CTTCACCATGAGCAGAGGACGAGGACCTTGGGGCGGCCTGCAGAGGCTGTTCTTAGGCTTCTGAAATCCATTCCGGAAGAGCTCTTGCCCGAAGAGGGGGTCTCACCCTTTGTCTTTACAGGAACCGGGGGTCGGCTTTTGGCAAATGTGTTGAAGGGAGCGTTTGTAAACGAGATCATTGCCCATACCACTGCAGCCCTATTTTATTTTCCAGATGCCAGAACCGTCCTGGACATTGGAGGCCAGGATACAAAGCTGGTCATATTGGCACCCGGATGGTCAAATAGGATGCAGGTTGAGGACTTTTCCCTGAACAGCCTGTGCGCTGCCGGCACCGGTGCTTTTCTAGACCAGCAGGCGGCAAGACTGGGTATGTCTATTGATGAATTCAGCCGCCTGGCCCTGGAGTCTGAGACTCCCGCAAGGCTTGCCGGGAGATGCACGGTCTTTGCCAAGAGCGACATGATACACCTCCAGCAGGCGGCAGTGCCAGACCATGATATCATTGCCGGGCTTTGTCTGGCCCTGGCCAGGAATATCAAGGCCACACTGGCAAAAGGCAGGGCCCTGGAGCCTCCTATGGTTTTTCAGGGCGGGGTGGCAGAGAACCAAGGGGTTGTGCGGGCCCTTAAAGAGGTCTTCGGCCTTAGGGATGACGAGTTGCTCATCCCTCCACATTTCCGCACCATGGGTGCCATAGGCGCGGTAATGAAGGCGCTAAAGGAAAATGGCTTGAGGCAGGGGTTTGCAGGCATGGAGGCACTGGAGAATTTTCTTCAGGCCAGATCCCCAAGCCTAAAGAGGCTCCCCCGCCTCTGCACGGGAAGCAGAAAGGGAGGAGTTGAGTCTTCGTTGGGAAAAGACCTGGTGCAGGCATCTCCTGAACGGGGTGAGGAACTTTATCTGGGTGTGGACGTTGGTTCCGTCAGCACCAAGATGGTGGTGTGTGACAAGAATGGTAATGTGATCGCTTCTTATTACGGCAAGACGTCTGGAAGGCCTATCGAGGCGCTGAAAAAGGGTTTTTCAGAGCTAAGGAAGAAGGTGGGAGATGAATGC
>JALVMN010000322.1 GCA_027027005.1 Desulfobacterales bacterium
TCTTTCCACCTTCAAGCCGGCAATTCGTCCTGCATCCTTTGTTGCCTGGCGCTGACTGTCATTGAAATAGGCCGGCACGGTGATCACGGCCTCTGTGACCTTTTCTCCCAGATAGTCCTCGGCCGTTTGCTTCATCTTTTGCAATATCATGGCCGAGATCTCGGCAGGGCTGTAATCCTTGCCCCTTACTCTCACCCATGCGTCTCCATTGGGAGCCTTTACAATCTTATAAGGAAGGACCTTTATGTCTTCCTGTACCTCTTTGGAATCATACTTTCGGCCTATCAGCCTCTTTATACCGAATATGGTGTTCTCTGGATTGGTGATGGCCTGGCGTTTTGCAGCCTGACCCACCAACCTCTCACCGCTCTCTGTGAATGCCACCATGGAAGGTGTGGTCCTGGCCCCCTCCTGGTTGGGAATCACCACAGGATCGCCACCCTCCATGACGGCCACACAAGAGTTGGTGGTACCCAAGTCAATACCTATTATCTTTCCCATTTCTATTCTCCTCCTTGGTCGGAAACTTTATTCTGTGTCCGTTCCTGTCCCTGTTTTGCCTGGTCCTGTTCGCAACCGGCCTCTGGTCGTGTGCTGACCACCACCATGGCAGGCCTTATGAGCCTCTGGTTGAGCAGATAACCCTTTTGCAGTTCCTGTAACACGGTCCCCGGCTCTGCCTGATGGTCTTCGCACTGACTAACTGCTTCGTGAAAATGGGGATCAAATTTCTCCCCCACCGCACAAACCTCCTCCAGGCCTGCCTTGCAAAGGGTGTTGCGAAGGGCCTTGAGGGTCAGTTCCACACCCTCTTTCAGGGCCTGAACGGAATTTTCCTGGTTTGTATGCTCAAGGGCCCTCTCCAAGGAATCCACCACAGGGAGGAGTTCCTTGATCAGAGATTCATTGGCAAACTTCAAGAAGTCTTCCTTTTCCCTCTGAAATCTCCTCTTGAGATTCTCCATCTCTGCCTGGGAGCGGAGATATAGCTCATAATTCTTGTCAGCCCGCTCTTGGGCCTCTTTCAACTTCTGGACCAACTCTTCCTTGCTGAGCTCCTCCAGAGGGACCTCTTTTGGCTCCTCGGAAGGGGACTCCTTGTTGACCTCAACTCTCTTGCCTTCCTCAGAAGGTTCTATTTTCTTTTGTTCCTGTACCATTTTTACACTTTTCGGACTTATTCTCCTAAGATTTTATGCCCAATTTCCCGTCTGCGTGACAGGACCCGGACACTACGCGAAACGTTAAGCATCCCCCTGCCCATTGTCAAGGCTCCCTGCAAAATATAAAGACAACCATGGATTATGCCGCACAACGGTTTGAAAGCCTTCAGGAGGAGATGTGGACCGGACCTAAATGCTCTGCCCGGTGAGCCTGGCAAGTGCCTCCATATATTTTTCTCTGGTCTTATTTATGATGTCGGGGGGTAATTTGGGAGGTGGGGGTTTTTTTGGCCACTTGATTGACAGGAGATAGTCTCTCAGGAACTGCTTGTCAAAGCTCTTCTGGCTTCTTCCTGGCTGGTACTCATCTGCAGGCCAGAACCTGGATGAATCAGGGGTGAGAATTTCATCTATCAGGACAAGGGCTCCGTCAACAAAACCGAATTCAAATTTTGTGTCTGCGATGATAATGCCCCGCTCTGCAGCATACCTTCTACCCTTTTCGTATATCTTGAGGCTCAGGTCCCTTATTGCCTCGGCAGTATCTCGGCCCACCAGCTTTGCAGCCTCTTCAAATGAGATGTTCTGGTCATGGAGCCCCCCCTCTGCCTTGGTGGAAGGGGTAAATATGGGGTCTGGCAACTCCTGGGATTCCTTCATCCCTTCTGGGAGGCGGATACCACATATCATCCCGGTTTCCTTGTAATCCTTCCAGCCGGAACCTGCCAGATAACCCCTCACGATGCACTCAACCGGCAGGGGCTTGGCCTTTTTTACCAGCATACTTCTGTCCCTCAACTGATCTTCATACTGGTGACAGATTTCGGGATAATCTCTTGGATCAGAGGCTATAACATGGTTTTTTACAATATCCTCCATCTGCTTGAACCAAAATAACGACATCTTGGTGAGGATCTTACCCTTATCAGGGATGGGGTCGTCCATGACCACATCAAAGGCAGAAATCCTGTCACTTGCAACAATCAGCAACATGGATTCCCGGCCTGACTCGGAAGCGCTCAGCTCATACACATCCCTGACCTTGCCCCTCTTGTAAAGCTTCAGGTCTCCAAGCCTTGTCTGTCTTACCACGCCTTCTTTGCCAATGTTATCTGACACCATGACCATCTCCCGTGTGGATTGCGGCGGCGAACCCTTTTCAGATCACTCCGCCTTTTTCAGTGCCTATTCTATCAAAAAAATAGTTGTTTTTTTCTGGTTCTTGACGATTTTCTATTACGATCGTACCTAAAGTTCTCCGGCCCCTAAAGCCACAACGGTCAAGATACCAAGCAGGGAACCAGGAACGGTCAAGTTTAGGAGTTCCATATGAGCATATCAGATGACATACTGGAAATCAAAAGGGCTATTGAGCACTTTGACCAGAGGGTGGACCGCATGCACCTGGACTTTGAAAGATACCTCCACGGTGAACTCACCAAGTTACCTGACCTGGAGGGACTTGAACAAGAACTATTGTCATTTTCCAAGAGAAAGATATATGACATAGAACTCTCACACCAATTGGACAGGGTGCTTTACAAGCTCCAGAACCGTAAAAAGATATGGGCTCGGTGGGTTGAACAGGCCCACCACAGTAGCTAATATTCTCAGCGCAGTTTCCTGATATAGTCTTTATAGTGACTCAAGACAACGTTCCTGAAGGTCACGGTCTCTTCAAACGGGGGGATACCACCGTATTTTTCCACCCTCGAAGGCCCGGCATTATAGGCGGCGAGCACCAGGCTCAGGTCACCACCGAATTTCTTGAACAGTCTTGAAAGATACCTTAGGCCGGCAGCAATGGCCTTCCTCACCTTGAGCCTTTCGTCTTGATTGCGGGCCGTTACATCTTTCTTGTAACGATTGTAGAGAATCATACGCTTTTGGGCCACCTCCAGGGCCTCCTGCATAAGGGAGTATGCGCGGCGTGCCGGTCCAACCTGATCGGCAATGGTTATTTCAGATAGTGCGGCCCATGCCTTGGCGCGAAGCTTCTTCTCGCGGGCCAAGAGATTTCTGGCTTTATCCAAATACCCGGGCTCATAGATGAATTTGAGGCCAAGGCCTTTGGCCGTTGCAGGCATAATCTGCATCAATCCTACTGCACCCACGTCTGAGACCGCTCTGGGCTCAAAGCTGGACTCCCTCTTGATCAAGGCCATGATGAAGAGGGGATCTATGGTATGGGGATTCGAGCCCTCGGCGATTATCCCCTGTAACTCCCTTGCAAATGGCCTTGCCTTTTCTTCAAGGATCGATGCCCAACCGTGGTCACCTTTCCACTCTCCTTCGGGCCTCTGGTGATCCAATTTGTAGCGGGTCAAGGCTTGAGGCCCACCATTCAGCTCTAAGGCCCTTACCACACGGTTGACAAATCTTACATTTTCGACGGTCAGGGGAAATGGTCCCTCCTCTAGGCCTTGGCACACATTGTAGAAGTGGGCAAGGGAGTCCCTCAACCTATTGGAGTACTGGGAGAGGGCCTCTGACAAAAGCCTTTTCATGAGCTTGGTGCAAGAGGCCTCATCCAGCCTTTCATCACTTGCCTGCTTCAACTCTTCTCCATACAAGAGATATTTCTCCCTGGCCAATCTCTTAACATTATTGTATCTGGCAGCAAGGCGTGCCAGGTCTCTCACCACTCCCTGGTTTGAATCTGTTGCAAATAGGGCCTCTATGCGCCCCCTGATCTGTCTCATCTCCTTGAACAGGGCGTCTGCCTCTCGGTAGGTGTTGTTGTAGAACACCTCAAGCCCCATTGCCTGGGCCACCTCTGGTCTCATGCGCAAGATCCCCGCCTCACCCCTATAGGTCCCATCCTTGAGGCTGGCCCTCAAATCCTCCCGGTTTACTGTGATGATTACTTGGATAAGAGGGGAGAGATCCGCCCGGGCAAAGGCAGGAAGAACTATGGTAAAGGCCAAGGTAAGTATCATGGCCTTGATTTGCTTCATGGCTAGGACTCCTGTAAGGATAAGAGATGGAGATAAAAGGTATCAAAAAGGCATTTGCCTGCAAACTCTTTTTAAGGGAGTTGATTTATTTCTTGCCAGTGCCTAGTCTTAGGCCTGTGTGTTGATGGAGATGGTGGTGGGGGCATGGAGAGTTTCAAGGAATTTCTTACCGTTTTTATACCTCTTTTGATCATCATGGATCCTCTGGGAAACCTCCCATTCTTTATCCTGTTCACCCAGGATAAAGACCCCAAAGACAAGGGTCGCGTGGCCCTTGTGGCAAGCTCTGCCGCATGCCTCATATTGATATTTTTTGCAGCCACGGGAAACTTTGTCCTCTCCTTTTTTCACGTGAGCCTGCCAGCCTTTCAACTGGCAGGGGGCTTCATATTTTTCATTTATGCCCTCCAGCTATTGGGCCTTATCCCCGGTGGAATGAAGACCAGCTCTGAAGAGGAACAAGAAGGAGTGGAAAAAGAGAACGTGGCCTTGGTCCCGCTGGCCACCCCCCTGCTGGCCGGCCCTGGGGCCATCACCGCTGTTTTGGTTTGGCGTGAAAGTGGGGAAGGGGGGTATCCCTTTTCAATCCTGATCATGGCAATATTTACTTCCTGCCTCATAACCTACCTGGTTTTTCGCTTCGGCAAGGTCATCAGCAATGTCTTGGGTGTGGGGGGCATCAGGGTGCTTACCCGTCTTATGGGACTGCTCCTGGCAGTAATTGCAGTCCAGTTCATGGTCACGGGACTGGAGCAGATCATCTAGTCCTGTCAATTTTTTGAACATTTCTGGGTTGACATCTAAGTTCTCACGCTTAATTTTTCTAAATAAAGCCAAAAACAAGACAAAATTTAACCTTTTCCTTTAGAATTCCAGCACGAAAACATGCGCCCTATTGATCAGACACGTTCGTATTAGACACGGGGTGCTTTTGAGTGCGAGATAAAACGGAGGTAGATAACAGCAATGAGGTTTGACAAGTTCACTATCAAGACACAAGAGGCGCTACAGGCCTCTCAACAGATTGCAGAGCGATTCAACAATCAGCAGATAGAGCCTGAGCACCTGATCTTGGCCCTGTTGGAGCAAAAGGAGGGCGTAATTCCTTCTCTGCTCGGGAAACTGGGGGTTGACCAGGGCCAGCTGGTGGAGGCATTCGAGGCCGCGGTGGACAAATTCCCCAAGGTCTCTGGTGCCGGCGTGGGCCAGGTATATATCTCTCCCAGGACCAAGAACATTCTGGATAAGGCCTTTCTTGAGGCCGAGCAGATGAAGGATGAGTTCGTAAGCATCGAGCACATCCTCTTGGCCGTGGTTGAAGAAAAGGAGGGAGAGGCTGCAAGGATCCTCACATCCCACGGAATCACCCGTGAAAACCTGCTGAAGGCCCTGATGGACATAAGGGGTGGCCAGAGGATCACTGACCAGAACCCCGAGGACAAGTACCAGGCCCTTGAACGATTTACCCGGGACCTCACCGCCCTGGCCGCCAAGGGCTCCTTGGACCCGGTGATAGGCCGCGACGATGAGATCAGGCGCGTCATCCAGGTCCTTTCCCGCCGAACCAAGAACAACCCCGTGCTCATCGGAGAGCCAGGCGTTGGAAAGACCGCCATCGTGGAAGGTCTTGCCCAGCGAATAGTGGAGGGCGATGTGCCCGAGACCCTGAAGGACAAGAGGGTAGTGGCCCTTGACATGGGCTCCCTCATAGCAGGGGCAAAATACAGGGGTGAATTTGAGGACAGGCTAAAGGCAGTGATAAAGGAGATCACCGACTCTGAAGGCCAGATTATCCTCTTTATCGACGAGATGCACACATTGGTGGGTGCAGGGGCTGCCGAAGGTGCAGTGGATGCATCAAATATGCTCAAGCCCCCGCTTGCCAGGGGTGAGCTGCGCTGCATAGGAGCCACCACCATCAACGAATACAGGAAGTACATTGAAAAGGATGCGGCCCTGGAGCGTCGCTTTCAGCCAATAATGGTGGAGGAACCCTCGGTGGAGGATACCATCTCCATACTGAGGGGGCTGAAGGAAAAGTATGAAGTTCACCACGGGGTGCGCATAAAGGATTCGGCCATTGTGGCAGCCGCCACCCTTTCGCACCGCTACATCACGGACCGTTTCCTCCCCGACAAGGCCATCGATCTCATCGACGAGGCCACCTCAAAGCTCAGGATCGAGATCGACAGCATGCCCGATGAGATCGACGAACTCCAGAGGAAGATCACCCAACTGGAGATAGAACGGGAGGCCCTCAAGAAAGAAAAGGATCCTGCCTCCCAGGAGAGGTTGGAGAAACTGGAGCAAGAGCTCAACCGACTCAACCAGCAGAAAGAGGAAATGATCTCCCACTGGAAGCGTGAAAAGGAGGCAATTACCCGCATCAGGGAGATCAAGGAGCAGATCGAGGCCACCAAGGCAGAGGCCCAGATCGCAGAGAGAGAAGGTGATCTTACCAAGGCTGCAGAGCTCAAGTACGGAAGACTGGTGGAGCTTGAAAAGGCCCTTGAGGAAGAAAACCTCAAGCTTGCAGAACTCCAGAAAGACCGAAAGATGCTCAAAGAAGAGGTGGATGCCGAGGACATAGCCGAGGTGGTTGCCAAGTGGACCGGTATCCCGGTTGCAAAGCTCCTGGAAGGCGAGCGTGAAAAGCTCCTCCGCATGGAGGAACGCCTCTCAGAGCGGGTGGTGGGCCAAGAGAAGGCCATTGCGGCCGTGTCCAATGCCGTGAGGCGGGCTCGGTCCGGCCTTCAGGACCCCAACAGGCCCATTGGATCCTTCATATTCATGGGACCCACAGGTGTGGGTAAGACGGAGCTTGCCCGTGCCCTGGCAGAGTTCCTTTTTGATGACGAAAAATACCTCATCAGGGTGGACATGTCCGAGTTCATGGAAAAGCACTCGGTGGCCCGCCTCATCGGCGCCCCTCCAGGCTATGTGGGCTATGAAGAGGGGGGCTATCTAACCGAGGCCGTGAGGACCCATCCCTATTCAGTGATCCTGTTTGACGAAATAGAGAAGGCCCACCCTGATGTGTTCAACGTGCTCCTCCAGATCCTGGATGACGGCCGGCTAACCGATGGAAAAGGAAGGACCGTCGACTTTCGTAACACGGTCCTCATCATGACATCCAACATCGGCAGCCACTGGATCCAGGAACTTGGAGGCAAGGACCCCAAGGAGATGGAACGCCGTGTCATGGAGGCCTTGAGGGCCACCTTCAAACCCGAGTTCCTGAACCGCATAGACGAGATAGTCATATTCAATTCTCTGGGGCCTGAAGAGATTCAGAGGATCGTGGAGATACAGATACGGCTACTTGCCAAGCGCCTGGAGGAAAGGAAAATCACTTTGGAGCTCACCGATGCTGCAAAAGAACTCCTGGCCCAAAAAGGCTTTGATCCGGTTTACGGGGCCAGGCCCCTCAAGAGGGTGATACAGAAGCTGATCCAGGACCCCATGGCCGTAAAGATCCTGGAAGGCTCCATAAAGGAAGGCGATCACGTCATAGTGGATGTGGAATCCGGCGAGGTGGTGTTCAAGACAAGGCGCTAACGGGCCGGACTCATCAGGAGCGGTTCATCTTCTCCCTCAACTTGGGCGAGCACTTGAAGATCACCCGCCTGGTGGAGGGGAGGATGATACTCTGGCCGGTCCGGGGGTTTCGGCCGCTTCGGGCCCACTTGAACTTGACCTGAAACTTTCCAAAGCCAGATATCTTGAGCTCTTCCCCCTTCTCTAGAGTAGACTTCATGATCTCCAAAAGGGTCTCCAGTATCCTGGAGGCCCTTTTTTTGCTCATCATGACCGGTTCCATCTCTGGGAAGAGATAGGGTTGGAGGCGTTTTTTCCTGGGCTTGAAGCGGACATTGTCCCGGATGCTTCTTGCGAGATCTGACTTGGTCAGGGTCATGAAAAACTCCTCAACCTGGTGAGGTCTGCGGTTGGCAAAGGATTTCATATCTGCTAAGTTTTGTCAATTACTTGAAAAGACTAGATAACCCACCATGAGACCCAAGTTCCAGCCCAGACTGGTCAACGGCCCTTTTGGCGACCCAGCCCTTTTCATCCCCTTCAGGTTCCAAAGAAGGGCGCTGTTGTTTGATGCAGGGCAGCTATGCCCCCTTTCTCCGAGGGAGCTACTAAAGGTGACCCATCTATTTATCACCCACACCCACATGGATCACTTTATGGGGTTTGACAAGCTGCTTAGGGTTTTCTTGGGTCGGCCTGCCATCCTTCACATCTTTGGCCCGCCTGGTTTTTTTGGCCACGTCCAGGGGAAACTGGCAGGCTATACCTGGAACCTGGTGGAAGAATTTCAGGAAGAGCTCCTGCTTGAGATAAGTGAGGTTCACCCTGAAAAGATCGTCACCAGGACCTTTGAGTGTAAGAAGGGGTTCAGGCCACGGGATTCCGCCACCTCGAGGCCCAACTCTGGGCTACTATGGGAGGAGCCCTCGTTTTCGGTGCGAGGCGTCCTGGTGGACCACAGGATCCCCTGCCTTGCCCTCTGTCTCGAAGAGCATATTCATATAAACATCATAAAAGAAAAACTCCATGACCTCGGCCTACCGGTGGGGCCATGGCTTAACCGGTTCAAGCAAGCCATTTACGAAAAAAGGGATCCCGAGAGCCTTTTTAAGGTCACCTGGACCAGGGACGGTGAGGTAATAAAAGAGAAGACCTTTCCCCTTGGCGAGCTCATCCAGCACATAGCCAGGATCTCTCCTGGCAAGAAAATAGGTTATGTGGCTGACATGATAGGTAGCAAGGAAAACCGCCAAAAGGTGCTCCCCCTTATCCAGGGGGCTGACCTCCTGTTCACAGAGGCCGCCTTCCTGGACCAAGATAGGAGCATTGCCCACCGAAAGTATCATCTCACTGCAAGAGAGGCAGGGCTTCTGGCCAGGGAGGCAGGGGTAAAGAAGATAAAGCTGTTTCACTTCTCCCCCCGATATGAGGGGCGGGCAGATGAGCTGGAAAGGGAGGCCATGGAGGCCTTTTTACACGGCGCCAATCAGCCTTGAGATGACTATCCTCTGGACTTCAGATGTCCCTTCCCCGATCTCCAGGAGTTTCTGGTCCCTGTAGAAGCGCTCCACATCGTATTCCTTCATGAGGCCGTAGCCGCCGTGGAGCTGGACGGCGTGATTGGCGCACCGATACATCACCTCTGAGCAGTAAAGCTTTGCCATGGCTGCCTCTTTTGTGAAGGGCTTGTTGTTGTCGCAAAGCCAGCAGGCCTTGTAGAGGATCAGCCTGGCGCACTCTATTTCCAGGGCCATGTCGGCCAGCTTGAATGAGTTTACCTGGAAATGGGAAATGGGCTTTCCGAACTGGACCCTTTCCTTTGCGTACTTGAGGGCCATCTCAAAGCAGCCCTGGGCCCCGCCAAGGCCCATGGCTCCAATGGAAAGCCTGCCGCGGTCCAGGGTCTGCATCATCTGGTAGAATCCCTGCCCCCTGGGGCCCAGCAGGTTCTCCTTGGGCACCCGGCAGTCGTCAAAGTATAGCTCGCTGGTGTTGGAGGCCCTCCACATCATCTTGCCGTGCATCTCTCGGGCCTCGTATCCCGGTGTGCCGGTCTCTATGAGAATGCAGGAGAGCTCTGGCCGGCCGTCATCTCTCGTGCCGGTCCTGCAAAGGGCGGTCACCCCGGCGCTTATCTTGGTGGAGGCATTGGTTATAAAAATCTTGCTCCCATTTATGACCCATTCTTCGCCCTCAAAGACAGCTGTGGTCTTGGAGTTTGCAGCATCAGAACCAGCATTGGGCTCTGTGAGACCAAAGCCCCACAGGGCCTCTCCGCTGCAGAGCTTGGGGAGGTATTTTTGTTTTTGTTCCTCGTTTCCAAAATAATATATGGGCCCGATGCCAAGGGAATTGCCCGCAGCCACCGTGGCTGCATGGGAGCCGTCCACACGGGCAAGCTCCTCTGTAGCGATGATGTATGAGAGGTAGTCCATGCCCTGGCCGCCATATTTCTCGCTCACAAACATGCCGAACAGCCCCAGTCCGGCCATCTTGGCCATGGTCTCATATGAGAACTCCTCCCGTTCGTCCAGTTCTCTTGCCACAGGCCTTATCTCATTTTCAGCAAATTCCCTTACTGATTTTCTAAGGATTTCCTGTTCCATGGAAAGGGTAAAATCCATAACAAACTCTCCTCGTCTTCAAGTTTTCAATGCCTATTCCTAGGATCCTGTCAAGTGGACCGAACACCAAGACGGGCGGTTTTGGGTGTTTTATAGGCAATGGGGCTGCAAAAAGTCAACGCCAAAACTCCCACTCTGAATGGGATACATTTTATTTGACTTCAGCCTTTTTGCTTAATATAAGGGGAGCGATTTTAACCCAACGGGAATATTAAACATAAGGAGGGTATGTCTATGGCACAGGATATTGCCATCATTGGTGTTGGCACCACCGGGTTTCGCGCCACCACTCCTGATCTCTCCTATCGGGAGCTCACTTACGAGGCAGCCAAGAAGGCTTACATGGATGCCGG
>JALVMN010000323.1 GCA_027027005.1 Desulfobacterales bacterium
TGGCATGCTCCACATTGCCCCACTCACACACATATAAGGGAATGGGCGTGCCGAAGACCCTGTCCCTGCTGATCACCCAATCCCAATCTATGTTGTCGAGCCAGTCTGTTAGATACTGAATGCCGAAGTCGGGCACGCATTCTATCTCCTTGGCCATGGCTTTGATTTTGTCGGCATTCTCCCTCACTTTGGCGAACCACTCCATGCTGGGGAGTAGCTCTATGGTGTGCTTACACCTGTCGTGAATCTTAACGGTATGCTTGATCTTCTCCTGCTTTACCATGAAGCCCTTCTCCTTCAGATAGTTAATTACCCACTCCCTTGCTTCCTTCAGCGTTAGGCCATCATAAAGACCACTGTTGATCACCCTGCCCCGCTCGTCCGCGTGTTGTATGAGAGGTAAATTATAACGCTTCTGCCACACCACATCCATCTTATCTCCGTAGGTACAGAGCATAACGGCCCCTGTGCCGAATTCCTTGTCCACCTCCTTGTCTGCTATGATGGGCACCTCCCGCCCAAAGGGCGTCTTGGCTTTCTTTCCCACAAAAGCCTTGTAGCGCTCATCCTCTGGGTGGACGATGACAGCGACACATGCGTGGAGGAGTTCCGGCCTGGTACTTGCTATGGTGATCTTTCCCTTCTCCTCGCCGTTCTCCACCACGGTGAAGTTGAAGTAGTTAAGGTAGCTCTCCTCCTCCTTCTCCTCTGTCTCTGCCTTGGCTATGGCGGAGCGGCAGTGGGGGCACCACAGCACAGGGTGTTTATCCCTGTATATATGGCCCTTCTCCCACATCTCAATGATGCTCTCCTGAACAAGCTTGTGGTACTCAGGCAGCATGGTGATGTACTCCCTGCTCCAATCAGCGCTAAAGCCCATGGCCTTCATCTGCTCCCGCATCGCCTTGATCATCTCCCAGCTCCACTCCTCACACTTTTTCCGGAACTCAGCGGGCGGGAGCCTGCCGTACTTCTTCTCCACCTTCACCTCAGTGGGGAAGCCTTGGGCATCCCACCCTTGGGGGTAGAGCACATTAAAGCCTTTCATTCTCTTATAG
>JALVMN010000324.1 GCA_027027005.1 Desulfobacterales bacterium
AGAGCGGTGATATCGGAAAAGCACGCAAATTTCATCCTAAACAGGGGTGGGGCCTTGGCGAGAGATGTGGTGAGCCTCATTGAACTTGCACGCCAAGAGGTGAGGAAACGCTTCGGTGTGGAGCTGGAATGCGAGGTAAAGGTGGTGGGAAAAGGCGAATGACCCGGCCGAGGTCGGGGCAGGGGAGAAGACACTCTGTCCTGGCCTCCCAAAGGGTAAGGAGGCCCAAGAAGAAGAAAAGGGTTTTCCCCTTTCTCAGGGCACTGGGGAGTTCTGTGTTCAGGATAGCCGCTGTGGGCCTTGTGGTGGGGGTCGTGAGCTTGCTGTTCATCTACTCTTACCATTATCTGATGGAAGCCCCCTTTCTGGAGTTGAAAAACCTGGAGATAAGGTGTGACGACTCAGGGTTGCGTAGTAGGATCAAGGAGATATGCGAGGTTCCTCCGGGCACCACACTGCTGGCACTGGATCTGGGTCAACTGAAAAGGGACGTGGAGGGGGATCCATGGGTAAGGCGGGCAGTGGTTGAAAGGAGGTTTCCTCACACCCTGATCGTCGAGGTGGAGAGGCAACGCCCGGTGGCCTTTGTGCTCATAAAACCCAAGCTCTATGTCATGAACCATTACGGAGAACTGTTCATGGAGGCCCAGGGCAATGAGGGGCTGGATTTACCCATCATAACCGGCCTCTCTGACGAAGGCCACATGAGGGAGGGCCAACTGAAGGGTGCCCTCAAGGTGCTCGGTTCCTTGAGAAAAGGCATTGGCCCCTGGACCCTCAACAGCCTCTCTGAAATCCACATAAGGGAAAACGGCCACTATTCACTCTACTTTGACCACCTCAAGGCAGAGGTGAGGGTGGTGGCCGCTGACATGGACTCAAGGCTCAGGAGGCTTTCAAAGGTGGTGGGGCACCTCTCCAACAGCGGTGTCTTGAGTGCGGTAAGTCGTATAGACCTTCTGGATGTCCGGGAGGCTGTGGTCTCTTTTAAAGAAGGATGAACAGGGTAAAGGGAGATTGGTGATGGCAGGAGAGATTGTGGTAGGACTTGACATTG
>JALVMN010000325.1 GCA_027027005.1 Desulfobacterales bacterium
TAGAAAGGCAGAGGCCTGGGCCATGCTCACATTTTGCTGGGAAACAGGAACGGCAACCAGGTAATCAACATAAAGGCGTATCTTGCTGTTATCCGGCCAGAAGTAAATGGTCTGGCCGCTTCCACTTATGTAGCCGTCTCCAGGCAACTTGAGAAGGTGATATTCTCCATCTCCAAGCTGGCCCACTGTAACGGCTATCTGTCCAACGTTTTCGACTCCCATGTCAAAGGCCTTCTCGTCATCAGCCACTCCCTCTGTGCGTTCTATCCTTACAGAGGCATAGATGTCCCACTGGCCATTTTCGGGGAGGAGATCATCCATACTGGCAGAGATGCCCCAATCATGGAATCCACCGTGCATAAAGGCAGCCCATCCGTCTTCTGCCTTTGGGTCTTCAACTATTGAGGCAACTTCCATATAGACCTGAAGTCCGCATTCCTCTAGCATGCGACACTCTTGGAAAGAACTGCCCTGGGGGCATGCCTCTTTTATTGGAGGTGCGTCTGCAGGAAGGGCATAGACCCGGTCCACGTACATATATTTTATGGCGCTGCTGTTGGGCGGCGCTGCCCAAAGGTATTCCTGGGCATTGTACGAATAAGGATTCCCCGTGAGCTTAAGAATATGATATTTCCCGTCTTCCAGGGCCTTGATAGGTATCTCCCGGTAATGGGGGGTATTTCCCACCCCAACCACTAACGCAGTCTCGTCTTTAGCGTGTCCAGGATTCGGATCCACCTTCACCGATACGAACACGTTCCACTTGCCGGTTTCCGGAAGGAGCATCTGAAAGGGGACCTGAACGCCCCAGACATCTGTCTGCCCTATCATTCTTGCAGCACCATGATCAGATGCAGCCTCATCAAATACCAGCTGCGCATCAGAGAGCTGGAAATTGAGATCCTGATAGTCTACATAGTCGTCGGAGTTGCAGGTGGCAGGCTTGGCTGGCACGCTCCTTGGTTGTTCAAGACCATTGAGAAAGTCGTCAATGTTGCCGGTGTCTTCACCAAAGGAGCTCATGTGGGCTATGTTCTTCACTGTGTTGGAAA
>JALVMN010000326.1 GCA_027027005.1 Desulfobacterales bacterium
TCAAACGCCTCTGGCACCTATCATGTCCTGTAGTCCGCGTTTATGCTCACATACTCGTGGGTAAGGTCACAGGTCCAGACACTCTCTTGAAACCCACCCTGATGTATGTCCACGGTGAGGGCGAATTCTCTCTCATGCATCACCTCCGTGGCCTTCTCTTCCTGCTGAATCCCGGTGCCCATGCCCCCTGAGACGATCTGAACCGGGCCTATCCATATATCAACCCGGGAAGGATCCATGGTGACCTCAGCCCGGCCAAGGGCTGCCATGATCCTCCCCCAGTTGGGGTCCTTCCCATAAATGGCCGTCTTTACCAGTAAAGAATTGGCAATGCTCCTTGCAGCCTTTAATGCCTCGATCTGGGTCTGTGCCCCTTTTACCACCACCTCCACCAGCCTGGTTGCACCTTCACCATCTTTGACAATGGCAAGGGCCAGCTCCCTCATCACTGCCTCCAGATTGCCCTGGAAATCTTCAAGTTCTTGGCTGCTGAGGGTGTCGTTTCCTGCAGCACCATTTGCAAGCATCAAGACGCAATCATTGGTGCTGGTATCCCCATCCACGGTGATCCGGTTGAATGTCCTGGACACTGATTTTCTTAGGGCTGACATCATGTCTTGGTGCTGAATCTGCACATCTGTCAATACAAAACACAACATGGTGGCCATGTTGGGCATGATCATGCCCGCCCCCTTGGCCACAGCGGAAATGAAGTATTGCTTCCCACCTGCCTCTCCCCTGAGGCCGCTCAATTTTGGGAAGGAATCAGTGGTCATGATGGCCTTGGCCACACCTTCCAAATCCCGGGCAGACAACGACTCGGCAAGCCTTGGGATTGCTTGGGCCACCTTATCCATATCCAAGGGCATTCCAATGACACCGGTGGAGGCCACCAGGACCTCTTCTGGCCTTATGTTCAACTGATCTGCCACCATCCGGGCCGTGCTTCTGGCATCTTCAAGGCCTTTGGGGCCTGTGCAGGCGTTGGCATTACCCGCGTTGGCAACGATGGCCCTAGCTTTCCCATCCCTTACATTTTCCATGCTCAAGAG
>JALVMN010000327.1 GCA_027027005.1 Desulfobacterales bacterium
TACATCCTTTCAGGACCGTTTGCCACTTATGGAGAGTTTGCAAAGAAAGGCGCACTCATGGCAGTGGATGAGATCAACAAATCAGGCGGGATCCTGGGGAGACGTGTTGAGGCCTACTTTGAGGATTCTACGGCAAAGGCCGATGTGGCCCTCAGGGCCATAAGGAAGCTGGTGATGCAGCAAAAGGTGGATGCCCTCATAGGCTTTGATTCAAGCGGGGTTGCAAAGTCTGTGGTTGGTACCATTGCCCAACTAAAGACGCCCCTCATTATAACCCACGCTGCCACTCCAGATGTGACAGGGTCCCAGTGCAACAAATACACATTTCGCATATCCGTAAACCTGGCCCAAAATGTAAAGGCGGGCGCCATTCTGGCCTCCAAGATGAAGGCCAAGAAATGGACCACCATAGGGCCTGCTTATGCCTTCGGATTTCAGTCTTGGGAGTATTTCCAAAAGTATCTGAAGGAGCTGAAGCCTGATGCCGAGTTTTTCAAGAAAGACGAGGTGGCCTTTCCTCCTTTCAAGACCACTGATTTCAGCCCTTACATCACCAAGGTAATGAACTCAAAGCCTGATGGAGTCTTGATCTCACTGTGGGGAGGCAATCTGGTTAACTTCATCAGGCAAGCCCGTGACATGGGCTTTTTCAAGGGCGACTTCGAGGTCCTCATCACCCTGGGGGCTGCGGTGGAGGTCCTCTCAGCCCTAGGAAAAAAGATGCCCGAAGGGCTATGGGTGGGCACAAGATACTGGTTCCTGGCAAACCAGTCTGAGATCAACAAGAGGTTTGTGACCAATTACCATAAGAGATACAATGCCTATCCATCATACAATGCCCATGGGGCTTACTCTGCTGTGTATGCATACAAGAAGGCCGCAGAAAAGGTGGGCTCCATCGACAAGGACGAGATCGTGAAGGGCCTAGAGGGGCTATCTATCGAGCTTCCCGTGGGCAAGGTCTATATCCGACCTCAAGACCACCAGGCGGTTTGCGACGCAACATGGGGTAAGACCAAGTTCAGCCCTGACTACCCCTTTGCAATACTC
>JALVMN010000328.1 GCA_027027005.1 Desulfobacterales bacterium
GTTTTGAGGCAGATCGAAGAGAACTATGTTGAGCCCCAAGATACCGAGAAGCTTATATATGGGGCCATCAAGGGCATGGTTCAGAGCCTGGACCCGCATTCTTCCTTCATGACAAAGGAAGAACACCAGGAGCTGATGCTGGAGACCAAGGGCAGTTTTACTGGCATCGGGATTGAGATCACCATAAGGGATCAGGTTCTAACCGTTGTCTCACCCATTGAGGGAACTCCTGCCTACAAGGCGGGATTAAAGGCCGGGGACAAGATAGTAAAGATAGAAGGCAAGTCCACAAAAAACATGACCCTCATGGATGCCGTAAAAAAGATCAGGGGGCCCAAGGGCACAAAGGTGAGATTGACCATTGTGCGAAAAGGCGAGAAAGAGCCTCTGGAGTTTACCATTACGAGGGATGTGATTCCTTTGAGGAGTGTGAGATCCCATCTTCTGGCACCCAGGATAGGCTATATCCGCATATCCAATTTCCAGAGTAAAACAGCAAAAGACCTGAAAAAGGCCTTGGAAAAGCTGGAAAAGAAGGGTGAGCTGAAAGGCCTTATCCTGGATCTACGCAATAATCCCGGTGGCCTCCTTTCTCAAGCCATAGAGGTATCGGACATTTTTATTGATTCAGGAATAATAGTTACAACCAAGGGAAGGAAGCACTCCCACGACATCGTGGCCAAGGCCCACAAGGACAAGAAGCCACGCCTGTTCCCAATGGTGGTGCTGGTTAACGGAGGGAGTGCCAGTGCGGCAGAGATCGTGGCAGGGGCCCTTCAGGATAACAAGCGGGCCGTGATCCTCGGCACCAGGACCTTTGGAAAAGGCTCTGTTCAGACCATTGTGCCCCTCTCTGATGGCTCTGGCCTGAGGCTTACTACTGCCAGGTACTTTACACCAAGTGGAAGATCTATTCAACTGAGCGGTATTGTGCCTGACATTGAACTCCCATTCATCCCCCCTGAGAAAAAGAATGATAAAGATAAAAACAAGGTTCAGTTCATAAGGGAAGAAGACCTTGAAAGACACATGAAGGGCCTGGAGGCGGAAGAGGAGAAAAAGGAAGTAAAGGAGCTGAACGAGGAGGCCAAGAGGGTAAAAGAATTGCTTGAAAAGGACAACCAGGTCCGATACGCCCTGCAACTCCTCAAGACTTGGGATATTTTCTCTAAAATCAGTGAAAAGCAGGCCTCCAGATAGTTATGGATGATCATGGATGCGGAGCCAAGGAGATTATATGACTAAAGTTCCTTTGTTGGATCTCACCAGGCAGTACAAGGCCATCCAGCATGAGATAAAGGCTGCAATGGACCAAGTGGTTGAGTCACAGCGATTCATCCTGGGACCCAAGGTGGAAGAGCTTGAGCAGGGGATTGCATCCTATTGTGGGGCAAAATATGCAGTAGGCGTCTCCTCCGGAACAGATGCCCTGTTGATCTCCCTCATGGCAGAGGGCGTGGGGCCTGGTGACATCGTTGTTACCACCCCTTACACATTCTTTGCCACTGTAGGGGCTATCGTGAGGACAGGTGCCAGGCCGGTTTTTGTGGATATCCGACCTGACACCTACAACATGGACCCCCAGAAACTTGATGCCACCATCTCTAACATGAGTGAAGAGGAAAGGGCCCATCTCAAGGCCATTATCCCGATTCACCTGTATGGCCAGTGTGCCGACATGGCCCCCATACGTGAGGTGGCTGATAGGTATGATGTGGTGGTGATTGAAGATGCAGCCCAGGCCATTGGAGCCGAATACCAGTGGCCCGGAGAGGGCATAAAGCGGGCAGGCTCCATGGGGGAGTATGGGTGCTTTTCATTCTTTCCCTCAAAGAACCTGGGGGCCTTTGGTGACGGAGGCATGGTGGTAACTTCCGATGAGGCTCGCTACCACCTTCTAAAGATATTGCGGGTTCACGGAGCCCGCCCCAAATATTATCATAAGGTGGTGGGAGGGAATTTCAGGCTCGATGCCCTTCAAGCCGCGGTGCTAATTGTAAAGCTGAAATATCTGGACCAGTGGACCCAGAAAAGACAGGAAAATGCCCAGGTTTACCGGAAGCTCATGGAGGAGGCTGGGATTGAGAAGGTGAAATTACCACTGGAAAAGGAGGCAAGACATATATATAATCAATTTATTATAAAAGTATCCCGGGCCGATAGGGATAGATTAAGGGATTACTTGGCTGAAAACGGAATCGGAACAGAGGTTTACTACCCCGTACCACTTCACATGCAGGAGTGTTTCGGGTATTTGGGTTACAGGCCTGAGGACTTCCCAGTCTCAGTGGAAGCGTCTCAGACTACCCTCGCCCTTCCCATATTCCCAGAGCTTAAGCCGGAAGAAATTTCATACACGGTGGAAAAATTGGCTGATTTTTATAAAAAATAATCTTGACTCCCCGTGAAAAGTTAGGTAAAAAGATATTTCGCCTTTAGGAGGAAACGCCTTTCAAATTCCCTTGACAACAGCACGGGAAATAATTAAAATCAAAATTGTCTTCTTGCTCTTTGAAAACTAAATAGTGATGCCGCTGTGGGCTTGCAAGATACAGGGTCAATGACCCTCTTACAGTTTAATTGGAGAGTTTGATCCTGGCTCAGAACGAACGCTGGCGGCGTGCCTAACACATGCAAGTCGAACGAGAAACTCCTGCTTCGGCGGGAGGAGTAAAGTGGCGAACGGGTGAGTAACGCGTGGGTAACCTGCCCCTGAATCTGGGATAACTCCGCGAAAGCGGGGCTAATACCGGATAATGTCCATGAGGCTGTAGCCTCGTGGATTAAAGGTGACCTCTCCATGGAAGTTGCCGTTCAGGGATGGGCCCGCGTCCCATTAGCTTGTTGGTAGGGTAATGGCCTACCAAGGCTACGATGGGTAGCTGGTCTGAGAGGATGGCCAGCCACACTGGCACTGAAACACGGGCCAGACTCCTACGGGAGGCAGCAGTGAGGAATATTGCGCAATGGGGGAAACCCTGACGCAGCGACGCCGCGTGAGCGAAGAAGGCCTTCGGGTTGTAAAGCTCTGTCAGGCGGGAAAAAAGCCTCATTGTTAATAGCAGTGGGGTCTGATGGTACCGCCAGAGGAAGCACCGGCTAACTCCGTGCCAGCAGCCGCGGTAATACGGAGGGTGCAAGCGTTGTTCGGAATTACTGGGCGTAAAGCGGGTGTAGGCGGTTCGGCAAGTCAGGTGTGAAAGCCCGGGGCTCAACCCCGGAAGTGCACTTGAAACTGCCGATCTTGAGTACGGGAGAGGAGAGTGGAATTCCTGGTGTAGCGGTGAAATGCGTAGATATCAGGAGGAACACCCGTGGCGAAGGCGACTCTCTGGACCGATACTGACGCTGAGACCCGAAAGCGTGGGGAGCAAACAGGATTAGATACCCTGGTAGTCCACGCCGTAAACGATGAGCACTAGGTGTAGCGGGTATTGACCCCTGCTGTGCCGTAGCTAACGCATTAAGTGCTCCGCCTGGGGAGTACGGCCGCAAGGTTAAAACTCAAAGGAATTGACGGGGGCCCGCACAAGCGGTGGAGCA
>JALVMN010000329.1:0-349 GCA_027027005.1 Desulfobacterales bacterium
ACTTCAGGCAGTTATAATCATGTGGAACGAAGATCGACTCCGTCAAACAGCAGTGCCCGATTCCGATTGGAAGAAATCTTGAGGCTTCGGCTTGCAAGTTCAATGGCTGCTCTGGCTTGGTTAATCACCGTACCGCGAGCAGGGCCGATGCTCCTGAAACTTTTCCAGGGCGTCGAAGTGAGTATTCTGGCTCTTGAAATATGCCTGTCTCAAAAAACCTTTCAAGCCCTCCTGCCTCCATGGGGGTACGCTTCCAGTGCCCACAATGGCGGCCCATCCCAGCTTCCCTCGGGTTTCGTTTCATGGAGGATTTCGGCAATCTCCGGCAGATCCAGATCCATCAGCTTTT
>JALVMN010000329.1:359-1044 GCA_027027005.1 Desulfobacterales bacterium
CTGGTGGGGATACCGCTGTCTTCATTGTAGCCATGCACCCGGTAATATTCCCGAAGCATCTGGCTGTGCTGCCTTCTTTCATATTCTCCCTGCTTGGAATCCCGCACTTCAGGCTTCTGGGGTAGAGAATCGTGTACGGCACGTATGCCGTGACGTACGTTGAAGGCACGCTCTGTTATGTAGATGCGTTCACCTGCCCTCATGACGTCATCTTCTGTGTAATCAATGCCTGTTGCGCTTGAAAGAAGCCTGGCCACACCTTCCAGCAGGGGATACTTCCAAACAAGGGGTACAGCGGCAACCCAGCTTGTCACGGCACCCTTGCACCTGCCCAGGGCATCGGTCACGGTGGTAACCCTTTCGCATACCGTGAGACAATTGACCACATCTGTTTCAACATCGGGGATATACCCCTGGCTTACGAGCCTCGCAAATATCTCCCCGTCATTCTCTCCATAGGCCCATGTCCGGCCCCTTAGATGATCGGCTCCCCTGGTTGAGGTGGCATGCGCCAGGGCCATGATGCCAGGAGGATGAACACCGCGTGAAAGCCCCTTGACATGCCAGCAGAAATCAGGGGCACGGCCGCCAATGATCTTTGCCATGTTGTAAAGCCCTTCTGCAGCAACGTTGCCGAACCCCTCCCGAAGGGCAATAAGGTGCACCAGCTCTATCTCGGCTGCCG
>JALVMN010000330.1 GCA_027027005.1 Desulfobacterales bacterium
ACATCCATTGATAACACTGCAAAGGCCATGAAGAGGCTTCATGACATAGAGATACAACTTTTTCCCGATTCTGAAATCGGCCGCATCCAGAGGATACACACCCACTTCCAGGACCTTCGGGAAGAGATTACGGACCTTGCCTTTGCCCTCAACATGGAGCTCGACGAGTACGAGCGCTTCATGGATATGTTGAGGCAGAAGGAAGACGAGCAGGTGGAAAAGGTCCATTCTGCAAGCCACGAGATCATCCAGACCCATCATGAGGCAATCCAGGAGGTCAGCAGGGGCTGGGAAAACGCGTATAACCAGATCACAAATTTCCTTGAAGACTGGATCTCCGGCTCAAAGTCCATTGTCAGCTCTTTTATAGACTGGATCAAGCACGCTTTTGCCCAGGTAGCTGCAACAAGCATAGTGGGTTCCATTGCAGGAGGCCTGGGCCTTCCCGGGGCTGCTGCCTGGGCAGGGCAGGGAGGTCTCAGCCTTGCCGGTGCAGCAGGGGCAGCTGGCAGTGCAGGAAGCCTCTGGGACAAGATCCAGACAGCAGGCGGCATTGGAAGCTGGCTCATGGGCGGCCTCACCAGTGCCGGAAATACACTTATGTATGGCGTGCCCGAAGCCCTTCTTTCCATGGGTTTTGAGGATACGGCCTTTATGCTTGGCAGCATGTCTCCTGCCCTCATGGGGGGCCTTACTGCAGGCCTTGGCACTTTTCTTATGCAGGGGCTTTTTTCCGGCGACTGGGCAAAGGCAGCAGTGAGCGGAAGCTCTACCGGGATAGGTGCAGGCGTTGGCGCTCTTGCAGGAGGCCCTGTTGGCGCGGTGGTAGGAGGCCTTATCGGCGCCCTGGGCGGCGGTCTTCTTGGCGGCCTCTTCGGAGATGGTACAGAGCGGACATACCTCCAGCAGGCAATGACCACGTCCTACGGGCCGGGAGGATTCAGGTGGGGCGAGCCGCGCACAAGGAGATGGGACCGCGGTGAGCCTGACTGGATGGACCAGATCCTTGACATACAGGGCCAGCTCCAGGACCAGCTAAAGGG
>JALVMN010000331.1 GCA_027027005.1 Desulfobacterales bacterium
CAGCTGCTGCGTGAGCCCCAGGGCCCTGCCCCTTGGTATAATGGTGACCTTGTGTACCGGGTCAGTCCCGCTCAGGAGCTTTGCAGCCAGGCAGTGACCGGCTTCATGGTAGGCAGTAATCTTCTTCTCCCGGTCGGAGATGATGATGCTCTTTCTCTCAACCCCCATCAGGACCTTATCCTTGGCCTGCTCGAAGTCGATCATCTCTACCTTGTCCTTGTTGGCCCGAGCCGCCAGGAGCGCGGCCTCATTTACAAGATTTTCAAGGTCTGCTCCGGAAAATCCCGGTGTTCCCTTGGCTATTATGGAGAGATCCACGTCATCTGACAGAGGTGTATTGGCGCTGTGAACCTTTAAAATGGCCTCTCTTCCCCTGACATCCGGCACGGATACAGTAACCTGCCTGTCAAACCTGCCGGGCCTCAAAAGCGCCGGATCCAGTACATCAGGCCTGTTGGTGGCAGAGATCACTATCACCCCTTCAGAGGTCTCAAAACCGTCCATCTCCACCAGGAGCTGGTTCAGGGTCTGCTCCCTTTCATCATGGCCTCCGCCCAGGCCTGCTCCCCTGTGCCTGCCCACCGCGTCGATCTCATCTATGAAAATAATACAGGGGGCATGTTTCTTGGCCTGTACAAAGAGGTCTCTCACCCTGGATGCACCTACGCCAACGAACATTTCCACGAAGTCCGAACCGCTGATACTGAAAAACGGCACTCCTGCCTCCCCTGCGATGGCCTTTGCAAGCAGGGTCTTGCCTGTACCAGGAGGCCCCACAAGGAGAACTCCCTTGGGGATCCTGCCGCCGAGCTTGGTAAATTTTTTGGGATCCTTGAGAAAGTCTATAACCTCGGTGAGCTCCTCCTTGGCCTCATCAACCCCGGCAACATCCTTGAAGGTGACCTTTACATTCTGGCTGTTCAAGAGCTTGGCCTTGCTCCGGCCGAAGGACATGGCCCTGCCGCCCCCGGCCTGCATCTGGCGCATGAAAAAGATCCATACTCCAATAAGAAGAAGCATGGGGAACCAGGAAATAAGA
>JALVMN010000332.1 GCA_027027005.1 Desulfobacterales bacterium
TTCGTCCTTTATGACCCTGAATACTGCTGGGCAATGCTGGAGCTATACAAGGCCGATCCAAAGGGATGGCATGCAGAAAAGATCAAGCGCACAGTGGTGATTAATGCATATGGGGACATAAAGGTGGAAGGAGCCGGCAAGATAGCGGATATACGTCATCCTAAAAAGAAGCCCTATCATGTGGCCGTTCAGGTACGGCGCGGGCAATTCAGGGTTTTTCTAGACGGCAAACGCCTTGCAGCCATCTCATTTGGCCTCAAAAAGGACGAAAGGGTCAGCGGCTTTGCCCTGATGCGGGTACGTGGCTCTCGTCCTTATGAGGTGCTCTTCAGCAACATCAGAGTCACTAAGTACACCACAAAAGAGGCAAGGCCCAGACCAGAGCAACTCGGCATCAAGGTGGAAGACACCAAAGAAGGCCTTAAGCTCACGGTGCCGGAACGGGTGCTCTTCGATTTCAACAAATTCATCCTAAAACCCGAGGCCAAGGAGGCGCTGGAAGTAATAGCTGATATCATTCGTGAACACCCTCAAAAGCGTATTCTCATCATAGGGCATACCGACAATGTGGGGAGTGAAGCATACAACCTGAGACTCTCGCTGCAGCGGGCCCAATCCGTGGCCGACTACCTGATGTATTGTAAAAGGATAAGTCCGGAAAGGTTCACTATAGAGGGAAAGGGCGAGAGCCAGCCCATCGCCGATAACAGCACTGAGGATGGCCGGGCCCAAAATCGCAGGGTTGAGATCAGGATTCTGAAGTAACCCCGGGCCAGCTTAGGAGTCCGGAGCTGGCAAGGACCTCTGAGCCGTTGAGAAACGACTAAATCAAAGGGAACTTAGAGGGGCTTAGGAGTGAAGCGGTCTTGATCATCCGACAGAAGGCTGCTATGGTGCAGAACGCTTTATCTTGCACCGCCTTGATGCCGAGATATTAGGATGACCGAAAGACGAGACCAGAAGTTCTATTTCAGATCCTGGTCTGAAGGAGAACCCTCATGAAGTGTAAGTGTGGCGCCAGGCTTATATTGCAACGG
>JALVMN010000333.1 GCA_027027005.1 Desulfobacterales bacterium
TCATGCCACCCAGTAAATTGAGCAAAAAGTCCCTCTTTCTGAAAAGTAAAAGAGGAGACCCCCGTGTGGGAGGCCTCCTCTTGGAGCTTCCAGGTTGCCAGCTTTTTAGAACAGGCCCATCACTTTGCCGGTCTTTACATCCACATCCACCCTGCGGAAGGCAGGATTGGATGAGGTGCCGGGCATGAGGCTGATGGTACCAGCGCACGGGCACAGGAATTTGGCACCCGAATAGATCAACACATCCCTGATGGGCAGTGTCCAGCCCTTGGGCACGCCCTTCAGGGTCGGGTCATGGCTGAGGCTCAGGTGTGTTTTCACCATCATGGTGGCAAAGTCATCGTACTTGGGATCAGACTCGAGCATCTTTGCCTTGGCCTCTGCCTCAGGCGTCCATGTAACGCCATCTGCTCCGTAAACTTCCTTTGCTATGGTTTCGACCCTTTCGCGGAGTTTCATCTCCAGGGGGTAGAGGAAGCGGAATTCGTTTTCCTCCTCGCAGGCCTCTTTCACGGCCTCGGCAAATTCAATGGCTCCCTCGCCACCCTTGGCCCAGTGCTCGGACACTGCGCAGCGGGCACCTGCTGCTTCTGCAGCCTTGCGAACAGCGGCAATCTCGTCCTTGGTGTCGGTGTGGAAAGCGTTGATGCAGACCACCGGATTGATGCCGGCCTTGCGGATGGTGTTGATGTGGTGGACCATGTTGGGGATTCCCTTCTCCACCAACTCCACGTTTTCTTTGGTGTATGCTTCATCCAGCGGGAGGCCAGGGACCACCTTGGGGCCGCCGCCGTGCATCTTGAGGGCCCTGATGGTGGTGGTGAGGACCGCCACATGAGGTTTGAGCCCGCTGTAGCGGCACTTCACGTTCCAAAACTTCTCGAATCCGATGTCAGCACCGAAGCCGCTCTCGGTAACGTGGTAGTCAAAGAGCTTGAGCCCGATCCGATCCGCGATGATTGAGGACTGTCCAACCGCGATGTTTGCAAAGGGACCGGCATGGACCATGCAAGGCTGGTATTCCACAGTGCACATG
>JALVMN010000334.1 GCA_027027005.1 Desulfobacterales bacterium
CCCTGCCGATATCTATAATCTCAGGGGGCCTTTCATCGCCGGTATACTTGTATATCTTCATGCGCTCTGCCCTGATAAGGTCCCCGTCCCTGCCTGAAAGGCCGACAGCACGGCCGCCAAGACGGTTCATGAGCCCGACTATCTCCTTGTTGACGGTACCCACCAGCACCATTTCAACTACGCTCATGGTCTCTTCATCCGTCACCCTCTGTCCCTGGACAAAGGTAGACTCGATCCCCATGCGCTTCATTATACGGCTTATCTGGGGCCCCCCTCCATGTACGATCACCGGGTTTATCCCCACGTATTTCATAAGAATAATGTCGAGGGCGAACTGCTCCTTGAGGTGGCTGTCCACCATGGCATGACCGCCGTACTTTATGACGATGGTCTTGCCGTAGAACTTCTTTATATAGGGAAGGGCCTCAATGAGAACCTGTGCTGTAGAGGTTGCTGACATGTATTTCTCCTAAAGGATGAATCTGCTCAGATCCTGGTCTTCAAGGATATCGGTAAGTTTTTCCCGTACGTAATCAGGAGTAATCCTAATGGTCTGAGGTGCCACGTCCGGGGCCTCGAAGGAAATTTCTTCCAGGAGTCTTTCCATGACGGTATGAAGCCTCCTGGCTCCTATGTTTTCCGTACGTGAATTTACTTCAAACGCAATACCGGCAATTTCCTCGATGGCGTCCTTTTCAAATACCAGCTCTATTTCCTCGGTCTCCATAAGTGCCTTGTACTGGGTAACCAGGGCATTTTCAGGCTCTGTGAGTATCCTGGCAAAATCCTCCCGGGTCAGGGAATCCAGCTCAACCCTGATTGGGAAACGCCCCTGAAGCTCTGGCAAAAGGTCAGAGGGCTTTGCCACATGAAATGCACCGCTTGCCATGAACAGGATATGATCCGTCCTGACGATACCATACTTGGTATGGACGCTGGTGCCTTCTACAATGGGCAGAAGATCCCGCTGCACCCCTTCCCGGGACACATCCGGGCCTCCCTTTCCTGCACCTGCCCCTGCGGCTATCTTGTCTA
>JALVMN010000335.1 GCA_027027005.1 Desulfobacterales bacterium
CCTTCAAGCACCCTTCAAATTACCTTCAACTCCCAAGGCAACTTAGCCTACATCTTTCTGCAACCAGGAAGGTTTGAAATCAACTCTGCAGGAGAAGATTTGGTATTAACCGGAGGGGACATATACATGCCCCCCTTGGGAATGAACTCCTATGTAGGGTATGTGGTCGGTTATGACGCTGGAAGTGGCAGACTCTACTATACCCCCTATCTGCCAGGTAAATGGAATGAAAGCTCAGGGGTCATCTATCCCAATGAGACAACCCACTATGTGGTGGTGGGAGGCACAGAGCCGGGCTACAAAGGAACGGAGAAAGCACGGTTTACGGTGTATGGGGACACTGCCCTTATTGGGGATGTGAACATCACAGGTGTGGTGGATCCGATAGCGGTGATAATAAGGGATAAGGCTGGAGGAGATCTCCTGCAGCTTATATCAAATCCAGATACCCCCTTGAATATGCTGTATCAGCGGGGAGGAAAACGCTCATTCATCGGCTTCGTAGGGAGCAGTCCCGATGCTTTCAGAATAGAGGTGGGGGAGGACTTGCCCCTCCTCTTCAACGTGGCAGGTGGTGAGAGGGCCCGCATAACCCAGGCAGGGGATGTGGGTATAGGGACCTCTAATCCCCAAGCCAGACTCCATGTACGGAAGGATGGTGGCGTGCTAGTCAAGGTGGAGACAAACGACACCAACTATCCTGCACAAATAAAATTCACCCGCTGGGAGGGTACAAGGGAGTACGGTAGCTATATAGGCCCTACTACAGTGGGAGGGAATAAGTATTTTGATATTTGGAATAGTGAATACACACCCATCCGCATGGGAATATATGATAAAGAAAGGGTGATTATAGACCAATACGGAAGGGTAGGGGTAAGTGTTGGAGTATATCCCGTAACCCCAAACCCCTTCTGGGCCTTTACCATCTGGGACAACTCCACCAACCCCCGCCTTGTGGTGGAATCTGTGGCGCCCTCCTCCACCACTGAGATAAACCTTGGAGCAAGAGATGGTGGAGGGAATGTGCACTGG
>JALVMN010000336.1 GCA_027027005.1 Desulfobacterales bacterium
TCCAGACCAAAGCTCTCTCTTTCCTTGTGTATCAAGGTGTTTCTGGAGTAGTAAAACAGATATGGATGGTAGTAGGGAAGACCGCTCTCATCTATAAATCTCAAGGTTTCCTCAAAGGTCTCCCTGGTTTCGCCAGGGTAGCCCACAATGAAGCTCCCCCTGCTCCATATGCCATTTTGGTTGAGTATTCTTATGGCCTCCAGGGCCTCCTCCTTCTTGAGCCTTTTGTCCATGAGGTCCAGTATCTTCTGGCTCCCGGATTCAAGCCCCATGTCCACAAACTCGCAACCTGCCTTTTTCATCAGGCGCACCAACTCCCCGTCCAGGGCACCGGCCCTGGCAAAGCAGGACCACGAAAAACTGAAACCCTCGGCCATTATCATTTCAAGCACCTTTTCTAACCTGCGGGGGTTGGCGGTAAAGTTATCGTCAGTGAAGCGTACGTGACGCACAAAGCCCAGATTTTCGATGGATCGAAGCTCTTCCCGCAACACCTCCACAGACTTGTAATTCACCCTGGGAAAAAGCCAGTGGTAAGTACAGAACTTGCACCTGTAATAACAGCCCCGACTAGTATTGACCGGCAATACCTCAGCGAGATATTGCCGAGGGATTTTTTCCCAATTTATGGCGGTCTCATCCATGTGTATCTCCTCTGGTTCCCTGGGCGTAAAAAAGATGCGGCCGTCCTGGTCAAAAAGGCCTAGATTCGGGACAGAGGCAGGATCTCCGCCCTTCTGGAGCACTGAGAGGAGCCTTGCCAGGGTTTTCTCACCTTGGGCCTCGATGACAAAGGCGTCCAAGGCCGGGCTGAAGGAGGAGTAATAGCGGAGCGCATCCTCTGGCAGGCCTTCTCCTGCATTCAAGATCTTTTTTACCAGCATGCCACCTGCAATCACATGCACGTGTGGGGCAAGGGATTTTATCTGGTGAGCCATCTCTTTGATCTCGTTCATCAGGATGAAATTGGAGGAGATGCATACAGCAAGGGTCTCCTCAGTAAGGATGCGATCCATGGGGGCAAGGGCATAATTTTGGACCACCAAAGGGTAGAACCCGGCCCGCAGCAGATATTGATAGAGGTAGATGCCGTTGTGGGTGACGGATGTGGCAAGGCTATAGAACTCATTGATATTGCTGCTATCAAGGCGGGGTAATCGGCGGCCATTTTTGAGATAGTTCATGAGATCCAGGATATCCATGAACCTTCCGTTCAGCTTGAGGTAGGAGCTTGAGAGATTTTTGTTCACGCTTTTCTGCATTGAGGCAAAGTCCAGGCCTGGGAAACGGCTGGCCTGCCTTTCTGCCCGCTTTTGTGCATCCTGCATTTTTCTCCGCAAATGGGCGTCGTTATCCAAGGGTTGATTGGCTGCTATGATTATCACGCGGTTTCGGTTCATTTGCTTTGTTCTTCTCCCTCTCTTGACATAATGACCGGTGCCTGTAGACTGGTTCATGGTAAAGGGTGACCAAGGCCCTGTCAACATGGGGTATGCTGGAGGAAATGGAACCGAGCCTTACCTTTCACTTCAAAAAGCCCAACGAAATCTCCCCAGAGGTGCTGGAGGAGATATACGGATTGGTAAGCCAGAGTGGTGAAGTGGGCCTTTCGTGGGTCAAGGACAACCTGAAGAGGGCCTTTCTGATCAGCTATGCAAAAGATGGAGACAGGGTCATCGGCACCATGACCTTGAAGAGGCCCTTACCTGAATATGCCCGAAAGATAGGCCGGTTGGCCGGTGTTGACCTGGATGGATATCTTGAGCGGGGCTACAGTGCCGTCTTGCCAGAGTACCAAGGGATTGGTATTGGGGATAGGTTGCTCAAGGGCCTTGTTAAAAGGGCCCCTGGAGCCAAGATCTATGTGACGATCCGCATGGACAATGAGCAGGCCATCCGCCTTACTCGACGAAACGGGATGAGATTGGCTGGAAAGTTCATAAACCAGAGGACAGGGCACGAAATAGGGGTATTCGTCAACACTCCTTCAGAGTTGGAGCATCAAGAACAAGAGGCCTGCACCACGGACTAACGGGTTATGAAACCTATCTGGTTCCCCCCTTTGTCCAGCTTATCTCCCACAGGGGTACCGCACTTGTCACAGCGGTACTCGTACTTGTCCCCATCAGGCAATACCAGCAAGAGGTATTTTTTCACTGAGACGAGGTGCTTGCATGTGGGGCAGTAAAGCTCTACGGCCTCGAACTCTTCGAAATCTGGCTGTCCCCCGTAAGGATCAGAAGGGCCGAAACCTGGAGGGCCGAATCTGTCTGCCATGAATCCATCCCCCTTTTTAGCGTAAAAACAACCAATCCCCAAGAGCTTCTCATATAAAAATTTTAATAATTATTTTCTGTGGTTTCAATGCCTATTGCATCCATCCAGAATTGGCCTCCGCCGTTTTTTTGGGAAGAAGGGGGGAGACGCACCCAGGAGGGCTTGATTGATAGCCTCCATGCTGTTATAGGTGCCATTGATTGGATTTGATTGAAGACAAAGGGCATAACAATCACAGGAGGAGGGAGAAATGAAGATCAAACACATTGACCACATAGGGATCGCTGTCAAGAGCATTGACCAGGCGGCCAAGTTCTACACCGATGTGCTGGGGCTCAAGCTGGAAGGGATCGAAAATGTGGCAGAACAAAAGGTAAACGTGGCCTTCTTTCCCATCACGGACAGTGAAGTGGAGCTGGTGGAGTCCACGCATCCCGACGGACCTGTTGCAAAGTATATTGAATCCAGGGGCGAAGGGGTCCAGCACATTGCCTTCAGGGTGGAAAACATTGAAGAGGCCCTGGAAGAGCTAAAGGCAAAAGGGGTAAGACTGATCGATGAAAAACCCCGCAAGGGCGCAGGGGGGGCCAAGATTGCATTTATCCATCCAAAGGAGACTAACGGGGTCTTGGTGGAGCTTTGCCAGCGTGACTGAAGAGCGCCGCAGCACAAAAGCTCACTGCAGAACGGGTTGGGGGCTCGTGCCATATCTCATAGTGGAGGAGCCTGCCTTCTGAGGCGTGGAGCACTTCCATCATGCATGCTAAGGCAGAGAAACCGCACACATTGTACCTGTCCTTAACCCTTATGGATTCCTCCCAGAAACGCTCAGGGTCAGGCCGTATCATGGCATCAAGGAGTGCCTGGTCGTGGGCCCGGGCCTCCATCTCCAGTGAAGTGGCGGGCTCTTGGTGGCCGAACTTGTGGCCTATGTGGCAGAGATCCACGCCGGCCACCACAATGGTCTCCTGTTTGTGCTCCTCCAGCAACTCCTCAAAGGCCCTCAAAAATTCTCCTGTTTCAGCCAGATAGGTTGAACGCTCACAGGGAGACAGGTGGGTCCAGAGGTTGCCGCAGAGGATCGGGATCACCTTGAACTCTTTGCCTTTCAGCACATGCTGCAAGAAAAGTAGCTGAAATTCTATGGAGTGTTCCGAGCGGTGAGGAAAGTCATCCTTGAGCACACAGTCTTTGCCCGCTTCCTTAAGGCTCCTTACCCACTCCTTATCGCACCTCACCATGCCCAAGGGGGTATTAAAATCCTTCTCGGTGAGGCTGAACAGGCCCTCACGCATCTGGTGTCCCACCCCTAGAATTACTATCCTGGATGTGGAGCGGCCTTTCAGCACATTATAGGCAGAGGCATATCCCCTGCTGCCCACATTGATATCGATGTGAGGGGCCACAATGGCGGCAAGGTGACCTTGAGTGCCCGGAGTCTCCGAGGTTGCAGTCGCAAGCACCCGGTCGAGATAGCTTTCAAGATCCCCGGGGGCAGACGGATATGACTGGCCGCAGTGCACGCATTCCCTGACGGGGCTTGCCACGAACTCATCTACTATTCTGTCCCTTGCGGAACGGAACCTAGGGGAGTCCAACAGATAGCTCTCATCCAACTGATTGAGGATGCCTTCCACCTCATGGGTCCCCACCAACACCCCGCCTTTCAGCCTCATGAGGAGCATCTGGAGATCCCTGACGCTCTTGGCCCCGTCCAGGTGGACCATCAGTTCGTAGAGTTGAAATGGCACAGCAGTCCCTTGGGCCACAAGGCCTAGGTGATCCCTGACCAATACAAATGTCTGCTGGCCCTGCTGGACAGGGATAAATTCGAGGTCGTTTCTCAGGCGGGGATTGGAGTTTTCCATGGAAACGGCGGTTTAATGTTGGCTTTCTAGAAGCGATAGGTGATGAGTCCATGGGTGGTATCATAGGGGGATACACTCACCTGGACCCTGTCACCCACAAGGACCCTGATCCTGTGCTTCTTCATGCGACCGGACAACACCCCACGAATAGTAATGTTGTTGTCGCACTGGATTTCCATGGTGCCTCCTCCAAGGACCCGTGTTACCGTGCCCTCCAATTGAATGAGATCGTCTTTGCTCAATATGTAACCCCCCTTAATGCCTTTTTTATTCAGGATAGCACGATCCTTGCATATGTCAATGAGTTTGCCGCCGAACACCAAGGCCCACCGATTTTCTAAAGCAGGGCAAGGGTCTCGGTTGGGAAAAGATTCCGGGAGTATCTCAAGCAGGGCGAGGAGAAAATTTCCTGTTTGATCCAGCCCTTATGTGATACTATCCAGTATCATTCCATGATTCTTCGTGAGACTGTGGGATCTGACAAAACCAGAATTAAGGTGAGAGATGTTGCCGGTGTAATACTTGCCGGGGGTAAGGCCAAGCGTTACGGCACCAACAAGGCCTTGGCAGAGCTTGGCGGGGTTCCCCTGATAGAGCGGGTTATTGAGAAACTTTCAGCGGTATTTTCCCGCATCCATATCATTACCAATACACCCCAGACCTACGCCCACCTCAAGCTCCCAATGCACCAGGACCTCATTAAGGGGCTTGGCCCGCTTGGAGGCATCTACACGGCACTCAAGGCCATAGAGGAAGAAAGGGGATTTTTTGTAGCCTGCGACATGCCGTTCCTGAACCCTGACCTCATAAGGTACATGGTACAAAAGGCCCCGGGCCATGACGTGGTCATCCCCCGCATAGGCCAATATATCGAGCCCCTTCATGCCATTTATTCCAAAGTGTGCCTGCCGCACATCGAAAGAATAATAGGTAGAGATGAAGTGAGAATCGTTAAGTTTTTTCACGAAGTGAAGGTCTTGTATGTGGAAGAAGAGGAAGTCAGGCAATTTGATCCTGGGCTTGGCTGTTTCATGAATGTCAATACTCCCGAAGATCTCAGGAGGCTTGAAAGACAATGGCGGAATTGATAGTGGCGGTGGCCTGCGCCATCCTGATATCGTCTGCATGCTCCTTGATGGAGGCGGTGCTTTACTCGGTGCCCACCAGATATGTGGAGTCCTTGACTCAAAAGGGAAAGCCCGCTGCCAGGCTGTTTAAAAGCTTGAGGAGCACCATCGAGCGGCCCATAGCTGCAATTCTATCCCTCAATACCATAGCAAATACCGCGGGGGCCGCCTTTGCAGGCTCAGCAGCAAGTGCGGTCTTCGGGCACCAATGGCTACCTCACTTTTCACTAGCCTTTACCCTTGCCATTTTGCTCTTCTCCGAAATCATACCCAAGACGGCAGGAGTGGTTTATGGGAGACGACTCCTGGGCATCGTGGCATATGCCCTCCGAGGGCTGGTCTGGATAATGGCCCCTGCCATATGGTTGAGCAATACAATTACGGGTATGATAGCCAGGGGCAAGGACAGGGAGGTGGTGACCCCCGATGAGCTCAGGATCATGGCCACCCTCAGCTTGCGTTCAGGCCAAATAAGGCCATACCAGGAAAGGGCCATAGAGAGCATACTCGATCTCCAGCACAAGACGGCCAAAGAGGTGATGACGCCTAGAACCGTAATGGTTTCCCTCAGCGAGCACCTCACCCTCAAAGAAGCTGCTGCAAAAGAAACAATCAGAGAGCACAGCAGGATCCCGGTATATGACCGGGACGAAGAGGACGTGGTGGGATTTGTCCTGACCCGTGAGATATACATGAATCTTGCCCAGGGCAGAGGTGACATGAAACTCACGGATCTGATGCGCCCCATACACTTCGTGGCCGAGACCGCTCCCCTTGACTCGGTTCTCATGGATTTCCTGGAGAGGCGGGAACACCTCTTTGTGGTGCTGGACGAATACGGTGGCATCTCTGGGCTGATCACCCTGGAGGACATCCTGGAGGAAGTCATAGGCAGGGAGATAGTGGACGAATTCGATGAGGTGGAAGACAAAAGGGAACTTGCAAGGAAGAGGAGGCGACGGGTTGTCCCCGGTTATTGATTCCACCACCCTTAGCCTTTGCCAGCCCGATCCTTTCAGGAGTTGTTTTGCCTGTTGTCCCCCCATAAGGCCGGCAGGCTATGAACACATCCAGTACCAGAAGAGCATGGAAAGGATCCTCAGGGAAAATACGGTCCGATTCGACCCTGGATCAACCAAGATCATCCCCATTACTGGATTCAGTTGCTGGGCCCTCGGCTATCTGGACAAGGCTTACAGGCTCATAGGCTGCATGCTCCATCCGGCACAGAATAAGGGTAGAGACATGCGCTTTAGGGTGGACTATGGAGAAAAGTGTAAAAGGGAGACCTGCCCCGAAGCGGCCGCATTTGCCCTTTTGACCCCAGACACCCAGGATTTTCTACTGGATCTTACTGAGGGGTTGAATTCGTTTGAGTATTCCAGCAGACGCAGAAATCCCCTGTTCAGCCTCCTTGGCTGGGCCCCTCTGATCCTGGAGACGGCTGGAAAGTTTCGAAGAAACAAGATATCAAGTCTCCAAGAATTGACGAAAAGATTTCCAATCCTTAGCACACCGCTTAACCCGAAAGCGTGCTCCTACATAGTGCTCGTCATTATGAACAGATGGGGCCAAGAAGTCATTCGAAACCCTGCACTCCTGAGGCTTGTTGAGGCCGTGAATCAGAGGCTCAAGGAAGAGGTTTCCTCCTTTCCCCCCTCCAAGGACTCTGTTCACACCCACACCCTGGACCTGGACCAGCATTTCAAGGATCTTCTCCGCCTGGGCCTTGGTCTCAAGAAGATGAACATAGAAACCGCATTGGAATTGAAGGAGAAAGTGGAGGTCGTGGTGGAAGAAACATGGGGCTCAATGGCCTAAAGACCAATACTTTTTCTTACCACCTGGGCTATTTCTTGTGCGTATTCTTCCACCCTTTCCCGCTCCTCGCCCTCTACCATGATCCTGCAAACCGATTCCGTGCCCGAATACCTCACCAGCACTCGCCCTTCCTCGCCAAGAGAGGCCTCCACCCTGCGTATTACCTCTTGGAGCGGCTCGATGGATGATATCTCCCTTTTCTCTCTTACGGCTACATTTATGAGAACCTGGGGAAATGGGATCATGATGGAGGCCAACTCCGACAGGGGCCTATCAAAGTAGAGCAGGGCCCTAAGGAGCATCAATCCCGACAGTATCCCATCCCCGGTGGTATGGTGTTGGCGAAAGATGATGTGGCCCGAGTCTTCTCCTCCCAAAAGCGCCCCCCTCTTTTTCATTTCGAGATACACATTGCGATCTCCCACTGCCACCGGCACATGAGAGATGCCCATTCCCTGGAGGGCCTTTCTAAGCCCCAGGTTGCTCATCACAGTGCTCACAACCACCGGGGCCCCAAGCTTTCCCTCCTCTTTCAGCATGCGGGCAAATATGGCAAGAAGTTGATCTCCTGACACCCTTCGGCCCTTTTCATCAACAGCGGTGAGCCTGTCTGCATCGCCGTCAAAGGCAAGCCCAAGGTCGGCACCCTGTTTTCTAATGGTATCTGAAAGGGCGTCAGTGTGCTCTGAGCCGCATCCATCATTTATGTTCCGTCCGTTGGGGGTTGCTGAGAGCACACTGAGCCGGGTGCCGAGGCGGTGGAAAAGGAGGGGGGCCACCTTAGAGGCCGCGCCATTGGCGCAATCCACCACCACCTTGAATCCCTTGAAATTCATCCCCGGGGGAAGGCATCCCATTAAGAAGGAGACATACTTTTGAGGGGCATCTCGGTCGTGTTGGAGGGTCCCCGGGTCAATTGCATCTGCAGCAGCCAGGATGCCGGGGTCATGGATAAGGGCCTCCAGGGCTTCTTCTTCTCCCGGGTCCAGCTTTTCCCCTGAGCCAGAGAAGACCTTGAAGCCGTTGTGATTCCAGGGATTATGGGAGGCCGAAACCATTATGCCACAGGCCCCTCCCTCTTGGGCCGTGAAATAGGCAAGGGCTGCAGTGGGCACCACTCCGAGGCACCGGGCACTGGCCCCTGAGGAGAGAATCCCTGACGTGAGAGATGCCTCCAGCATGGGGCCTGAGAGTCTGGTATCCCTTGCCACGAATACGTTCCCCTTGGACTTGGCAAAATTTTTCCCCACTGCCACACCCAACTTTAGACCCAGAAGGGGTGTCATGGGATCCTGGTTTGCAATCCCCCTTATACCGTCTGTGCCAAAAAGCCGTTTCATCTTTTTCGCTCCACCTTGAATTCCGGCAGGCAATCCCAGGCATGTTCCACTACCCTGTCAACCACTCCCTGGAGCCACCGGGTCCCCAAGTGGGACTCATCGGGGGTAAACCCCTTTATGACACCCAGATAATCCCTGCCTCTGCCAGAAATTCCATCCTGGACGGCCTCGAGGAACCGGTCTCTCAGAGACTCCTCTCCTGTCTCATCCAGCCCTTTTTGAAGGACATCCCTTACCTGTTCCCACCTTTTGTGAAACGCCAATTTTCGTTTTATCAAGGGGTCTTGGTCGGAAAGCAGCCCCTTTGTCTTTCGATAAAGTTCAATGGATGCAGGCATGCGGGATGCCACCTGCCCCAGTCTCTTGATCCTCTCTGAGATAGCGGAGTCAAGAACTCTCAGGGCCCCTTTAAAAAGCCCATCTTCAATGTGGGTGGAGGCAAAAAACAAGGACCTTACGTCCAGGTACCAGCGCCTCAAGGCCACCAAGTTTGCAATATAGAGGATGTTCATCTCGAGGATGCGCTTTATGTTGGTGTAAAGACCTTGGTGAAATGGCACGCTTCGAGCCGGGATACTGCTTCCCAGCACCATCTTGTTTTCTTCCAATAGGTCCTTTCGAACGATGGTGCCGGCAGCCACCACCACTCCGTATGCAATTCTTACAGGCCCCACCATACCGCCTTGCCCTCCCAGGAATATGGGAGGTTGGTTGATCATCACCCCTTTTGGCACATCTCCGATGAGCGAGGCAGTGGCCTTGTCCTGGTTGGGGGTGTAGTTGAAGTGGATATAGCTGCTCCCCACCTCGCTGTGGTTTTTCTCATCAGTGCCGCCTGCCATGAGGCAGTCACAAAAGTTTATCAGGCTGCCAAGGGTGACAAATGGGAAGAGTATGGTTTGCTTGATCCCCACATTATGTGCCCCCCTTGCCCCTTCCTCCAGGAGGCAGCCTTCTCTTACCTGTGCACCAGGCCCCATTCTTGCCCCTTGAAGGAAACAGGCCCCTTCAAAGGTGCCTGCCTTGAGCCTTACATCGCGCCCCAGGGCACAGTTACGGATTGTAACCGGCCCTTCTGCACCCAGTTCCACCCCTTGCTGGATAACGGTCTCAGCCCCGTAGATCCTGCACCCCGGATAGATGGTAAGCCCCCGGGCCTGGATCCTGGAAAGATCCACTTCTGGGCCAATTTCCACTGAATCAGGAGCATGGATCCTGGCCCCCCTTGCCATAAGGATTTGCAATGGATCCGCGTCTCTCATGCCGACACCCTTCCTGGCCAAACTTTAGGTTCTTTATCCCATTACTGATGCCAGCGCCAGCCAATCATCACCCGAAATTCCCACCTTATCCTCATTGCTCCACTTGTAAAATGGGACTCTGCCTTACAACCATTGGCGCTTCTTGCCGCGTTTTGCTATAATATCAAAAAGTTCGCTGTCTGCCTTCCCATCGGAGGTCCCAATGAAAGGGCGGCTCCAGCACTCCAGGGCTTCCAAAGCATTCCTTGCCTCCACGGCAGATGCCCCAAACTGCCTTAACACCTGTACCATATTGGAAAACATTAGTGAAGGTGTCGTTATAATTGATTCAGACAAGCATATCGTCTCATTCAACCGCGGGATCGAAATGATCACAGGCTGTAAGAAGGATGAGGCCTTGGGGCAGTTCTGCTTTGATGTGCTGCGGGCCGATATCTGCGCCAATAACTGCCCCTTAGACGATATAGGTCAAGAACTAATAACCCTCGAGCAAAGGCCTGCCTTCTTGATCAATCACCAAGGAGACAAGGTGCCTGTGAGTATCAGCCTATTTCCCCTGCCATGGGGCAGAGGCCAAGACAGATATTTTGCAGAGGTGATCCGAGACCTCTCCGAGGTGGAAAGCTTGAGGCGTCATGCGGCCAGATCATATGCCCCGGAAGACCTGGTGGGGCAGCACCCCAAGATGCGCAAGATCCTGACATTTCTTCCAGATATCGCAGAAAGCG
>JALVMN010000337.1 GCA_027027005.1 Desulfobacterales bacterium
GGGTGACGGCCAGAAATTTGCCAAAGATCACGGCCCCTGCTATCAACATCATGACCATGCAGGAAGTCCTGAGGGTCTCATAAAGGGATTTCACAAATCCCTGCCAGGTGAGCTGGCGTCTGACCGCAGAGAGGAGCAGCACGCCAAAGGCCCCCACTGCCGCAGCCTCTGTGGGTGTGAAGAGCCCCACAAAAAGGCCCCCCATCACCAGGATGAATACCGCGATGGTCTCACCCATGTCCAGGAGCGACTTGAGCCTCTCCTTCCAGGTGAATTTTTCCCCTGGAGGGCCTTGTTCTGGATTGATCCTGCAACGAACGTAGATGGAGATGATAAAGAGGATGGTCACCAGGATGGCAGGGACGATGCCGGCCACAAACAGTTTTCCGATGGATTGCTCGGTGAGGATGCCATAAACTATCAGGACTATGCTGGGGGGCATTATCATGCCGAGGCCGCCTCCAGATGCAACAGATCCAGTGGCAAGTTCATCAGCATAGTTATACCGCTTCATCTCTGGGAGCCCCACCGTTGCCATGGTGGCTGCAGTGGCAGGGCTGGAGCCACATACTGCGCCAAAGGCTGTACAGGCAGAGACCGTGGCCATGGCGAGCCCTCCCCTGGTGCTCCCAAGATACTTGTAGGCAGAGTCATAGAGGCGGCGGCTTATGCCGCTGTTGAAAGCAAGTTGTCCCATCAGCACAAACAGGGGAATGGTGGTGAGCCCGTATGAAGAGAAGACCTCGTAGATGTTACGCGAAAGGAGAGCCAGGCCTCCTTTTCCCGAGACCATGACCGTGAAGCCAAGGTAGCCGATGAGTGCCATGACATAGGCCACTGGCATGCGGGTCAAGAATATTATGATCATCAAGACTATGCCGACAATGCCTACTACTGTTGGGTCCATCTGTTACTCTTTCAGCCGCCTCAGATTGTTTATCATGTCGCTCAGGATTATCAGGTCAAAGACCAGGAAACAAAATCCCACCACATAGACTATCACATACTCGGGGAACTCCAGGTTCATGGAGACTTCGCCTGATTCTCTCAGTGAACCGGCATAGACGAACATCCTCCAGGTCACTATGGAGAAAAACACCAGGGCCAGGAAGCTGGTGATGCTGTCCACAAGGGTTTGAATCCTCGGTGGGAGCAGTCTGAAGACTATCTCAACCCCGATATGGCCCTTCACCTTGTGGGTAAAGGGGAGAGCCATTGCCACTGAAAGGGTGGCCATGAAACCCACCAGTTCCACGGCGCCAAATACGGGATGGCGAAAGAAGCGCCCCACCACGTCAGCACAGGTGAGCCCCATCATGCCCACTAGGCATATGGCACCTATTACCTTCTGCTTTTCCTGGATCCAGTCAATGACCTTCCAAAACACCTCGAATCACTCCCAACGCCCAAGATGGAGTTGACAAAAAGAGGGCCGATCGTCGAGAAAGCCCAACGATCGGCCCAGGAGGGCAAGGGGATTACTTGCTCAATTCCTTGAGGGTCTTGACTATGAAATCCACGATTTCCTTGCCATTAAAGCCCTTCTTGTTCAGTTGGGCAATTTCCTTGTCTATGATGGGCTGAACAGCCTTTTTCCACCTTGCAGCCTCTTTTTTGTCCAGACCAATGATTTGGCCTCCTGCTTCCAACAGTGCCCGCACCCCATCAATATCACTGGTATCCCAGGCAGAGCCGTGCTTGTTTATCCATTCCTTGTTAATATCCATGATTATCTTCTGGATATCAGAGGGAAGGGCGTTCCACTTGTCCTTGTTCATTACCACAAAGAAGGTGGTGGTGTAAGCTACAGCATACGTGCCTGTGGCATAGCGGACCACTTCGGCCATCCTCCACCCGTCGTTTACCTCGTAAGGGTACAGGGCCCCTTCCACCACGCCTTTCTGGAGCATCTGGTAGAGTTCAGGCATGGGCTTTGGGACAGGGGTTGCCCCCAAGGCCTTCAACACCTTGGCACTGGTCCCATGGCCCCTCATCTTCATGCCCTTGAGGTCTTCCAGTTTCCGGATGGGCTTGCTCCTGGAGTGGAGTATTCCAGGCCCGTGGGCGTGAAGATACATCACCTGGGTATCCATTAGTTCCTTGGGTTTGAACTTCATGTAAACAGCGTTTGCCACCTGGGTTGCAACCCTTCCACTGGTGTAACCAAGGGGAAGATCAACGGCAGAGAGCACCGGGAACCTGCCCCTGGTATAGGCAAGCACTGAGAAACCGATGTCAGAGAGCCCCGTAACCACACCGTCATAGACCTGACGGGCCTTTGTGAGTGTCTGGCCTGGATAGTATTCAATCTTGACCCTTCCGTTTGTCCTCTTTTCAACCTCTTTGCACCATGCCTCGGCCAGCTTGCTCTGGATATGTGTGGGCGGGAAGAAATTGCTATAGGTGAGTTTGATGGGAGCCGCCTGAGCTTGCGGGCAGGTGAGGATAAACGCCCCGGCAATCATTATGGTGAAAACAAAGATCAGATACTTTTTCATGAGAACCCCCTCCTTCTAATGATGAAAACTGTTCAACAATGTTTACACAATCACCCTGCCGACAACCAAGCAACTCTCACCCCCTTTCCGACTCTCTGTTTCTTTTCAACCAGGGTTCTTTACGCGCCCATGAGGCTCGTAAATTTAGCTAAATTGTAGCTACATTCTGGCCCCTATTTATACCAAACCGGATGAGATGACAAGAAAAAAGTAAAGAGCCTCAATATGCTCATCTCAGCTCTACTTTCTCCAGATATCTGCTAATGGCGCCGTCGTAGTCGTGGGTGAGCCTGAAGACCTTTTTGGCCAGCCTGAAACGGGTCTCTAGTGTAGTTTGGCCCTGGTTTGCCTGCATTTCGCTCAGTATTGCTCCATAGTCTGAAGGATCAACCACCACGGTAACAAATTTGAAGTTCTTGGCAGAAGAGCGCAGCATGGAGGGACCACCGATGTCGATATTCTCGATGGCCTCATCCAGAGTGATGCCTGGCCTTTCAACGGCCTTTTGGAACTGGTAGAGGTTGACCACAACCATGTCAATGGGTTTTATCCCATTCTCTTCCATGGCCCTTATGTGTTCAGGATTGTCGCGCAGACAAAGGAGGCCGCCGTGGACCTTTGGATGCAAGGTCTTGACCCTTCCGTCCATGATCTCTGGAAAACCGGTGTAATCTGAGATCTCCTGCACCTCTACCCCTCCCTCTCTCAAGGCCTTGGCAGTCCCACCGGTGGAGAGGATTTCCACACCAAATCTCTTGAGTCCTCTTGCGAAGTCCACCACACCGCTCTTGTCAGTAACACTGATGATAGCCCTCTCAATCTTGCTCATGCCCTTTCCTCCGTCTATCTTTTACTATTTTCTGGACAAACCAAACTTGATCTCTCCTATGCCCCTCTTGATGGAAGCGGTGTATGTGGGGAATTCTATCAGGTGCGCCAATAAAATTCTATTTCTCAATCCTCATCAATAAATAGTGGATAACGGAGTAATAATCAAGTAAAGGAAGGCATTTCCCAGTGCATGACCTTTTATTTATGCGCGCGCGGTGATATTCTATTGGATATTCTGCGTCCACTAGAAAAGGAGGAGGCCTTTGGAGCAGGGAGAAAAAATAGAATTTAGAGACGGGGCCTTGGTGGTCCCGGATTTTCCCATAATACCATTCATAAAAGGAGATGGGATAGGGCCTGACATATGGAAGGCCACCAGGTTGGTGGTGGAGCGGGCAGTATCTCTGCTTTGGGGGGAGAGGCGAAAGATCGTCTGGAAAGAGGTCCATGCTGGGCAGCGGGCCTTTGAGCTCACCGGTCAGTGGCTGCCCCCTGAGACCGTTGAGGCATTTGAGACCTTCCGCGTGGGGATAAAGGGCCCGCTCACCACCCCTGTGGGAGGGGGCATACGAAGCCTCAATGTGGCGCTCCGCCAGGCCCTGGACCTTTATGCCTGTGTCCGGCCCGTGAGATATTTCAGGGGAGTCCCCAGCCCGGTGCGTTATCCTGAAAGGGTGGACATGGTGGTGTTTCGGGAGAATACCGAGGATGTCTATGCAGGGATGGAATTAAAAGAGGGTAGCCCTGAGGCCCGCTCCCTTATCTCGTTCCTTCAAAAAGAATTCGGGTGGGAAATCCCTAGAGATTCAGGCCTTGGTATCAAGCCCATAAGCAGGTCCAGGACAGTGCGCCTGGTCAAGGCTGCCATTGATTATGCTTTGAGCAGGGGGCGGCGGAGCATCACACTGGTACACAAGGGAAACATCCAAAAGTTCACCGAAGGGGCCTTTGTAAGATGGGGCTATGAGGTGGCCAAGGAGTATTATCCCGAGGAGACCGTCTCTTGGGCTGAATGTGATGGTTGGCCTCCCTCAGGAAAGATCTTGGTAAAGGATACCATTGCAGACATATTTTTCCAGCAGGCCCTAACCAGGCCCGAGGAATTTGACATTATCGCCACCATGAACCTCAATGGCGACTACATCTCCGACGCCCTGGCAGCCCAAGTGGGGGGCGTGGGGATGGCCCCAGGGGCAAACATCAACTATTCAAGGGGTGTGGCCATCTTTGAGGCCACACATGGCACTGCGCCAAAATATGCGGGCATGGACAAGGTGAATCCCACCAGTTTGATATTGAGCGGGGCCATGATGCTGGAACATATGGGCTGGAATGAGGCGGCCCAGCTCATAGAAAAGGCCTTGGAGGAGACTTTTGCCCAGAGGATCGTCACATATGATCTGGCAAGGCTGATGGATGGTGCCACGGAGGTGCGGTGCTCTGAGTTTGCCCAAAAGGTATGTGCCAACATGGAAGGGGTCTTTTAGGGCTCCTGGAGGGGGTTACATTGTACATAAAGCGGGACATGTCAGGGGATAGGTATTTTCTTTGTGAGTCCTATTGGGAGGAGGATTGCTGGAAAAGCCGGGTGCTGGTGGATCTCGGCCATGACCCTGAAAGGTATGTGGAGTACCCGGGTGGAAACAGCTTTTACTTTAAGGAGGAGCTGGAAGATACCCTCCACCACATGGGTGTCAAGTACTCCATCCAGGAACTGGAACGCCTCTTTCTCCCTTTCATGGACCCAGAGATAAGGCGGATATACGAGATGTTTGACCGAGGCCAGAGGCCAAGCAAGTGGAAAGGCCTTTCCAAAGAAGAGCTGTTCCGCAGACAAAAAGGGCTTCACTCCTTTGACAAGAGAAGACTCCACTACCTGAGGTGCGGCAGGGTCAACATAGGGAACCTGGAGGCAAGGGCCTGGGGATTCCTGAATGTGTTGCTGGACAAAAGCCGTGATGAGATAGAGACACTGATTCAAGAAATGGAAATGGAGCTTCCTCCCCACGAAATTCTTCCATACATATACACTTCTCTCAACATGCAAAGGCACTTTTTGCACCTGCTCACCAGGTTCCACCCTTGGGCCATGGACCAGGAGAAGCTGGACCACTTTTTCCTGGAAGACCTCTGCAGGTTGAACCAGGATCCTCTCTTTTTCAGGGGGGTGGATTCCCATGACCCAGATGTGTTGCATCCCTATCTCAGGAGGTATGCAGAGCTTTACTTTGATGGAGTAGTGTTTGAGCCACCTCTTGGGCACAACATGGGAGATGATTTTATCGGGACCTTCAGGTTTTACAGACGCACCCCACCAAGGAAAGGCCTTACCTTGGATCAAAAAGAAGCGTGCAAGAAACTGGGTATTTCGTGGGAGGAATTTCCCAAGATGACCCGCCAGGAGCTTGCCAGGGCCTTCAGGGTCAAGGCCAAGGAGGTCCACCCAGATGCAGGGGGCAGGAAGGAGGAATTTGTGGAGATAAAAGAGGCATACGAGGTGCTTATTGGCACCAAGCAGTGAGATCAGTTGGTCTTCTTGGGGTCCTTTTTTGGGACAGGGATCTTGAAAAATTCTATGCCTTCATCCTTCAGTATCTTTTCTTCCTCTTGAGTGGCCGAACCCATTATATTTCTTTTCTCTGTAACTCCGTAGTGCATCTTCAGGGCCTCGGCCGCAAACCTCGGCCCCACATCCTCAAAGTTTTTCTGGACATATTCTACGATCTCTCGGGCCAGCCTTTTGTAATCAATGGGAGGGGCTTGCTGGGAGTCTTTTTCAGAAGGTTGGGGCCTGGACTTCTTCAATGCCACAGGAGACATGACCCTCTTTACATCCATATCTCCGCAATAAGGGCATGAAACCAACCCTTTTGCGAGCTGATCCTCAAAGGCCTCATGGCTGTCAAACCACCCTTCAAAGGTGTGGCTTTGTGAGCATTCCAGGTCAAACACTATCATGGAATCTCATCCTCCTGGTCTGCTAGTTTCCGCAAGGTGGCCAGATTGATCACGTCCATGTCCACCCCGTTCTCATCTAGACCCTTTGGGGTTTCCAGCACAAAGGGAGTATGTTTAAGTCTCGGGTCGTTCAAGAAATACCGGAAAGAGTCCATACCAATGCGGCCTTTGCCAATGGCCTCGTGGCGGTCCACCCTTGAGCCCAGCCCCTTCTTTGAATCGTTAACATGGATCAACAATAACTTTTCCAGGCCTATATTTTCTTCTATAACCCCCATCAATTGATGATATTTCTCCTCTGTGCTGAAGTCGTAACCCGCTGTAAACATGTGACATGTATCAATGCACAAGCCCAATTGCTCCTCCACATTGCTCCTTTTCATTATGGAAGCGATGTGCTCAAGCCTGTAACCTATCTGTGTCCCCTGGCCTGCGGTGGTCTCCAGCAATATTTTCACCTGGCTTGCCTTTATCTCATTATACAATCTTTCTAAGGCCTGCGCCACCAACGCGATCCCTGCCTCCTCGCCCTGTCCCATGTGTGAGCCTGGGTGCATCACAAGATAGGGGATCTGGAGCCGAGCGGCCCTTTCCATTTCATCGGCAAGGGCCTTGTATGACTTTTCTCTTATATCGGAGCGGTTTGAGGCAAGGTTTATCAGGTATGAATCATGGGCTGCCACCGGCTTCACACCGGTGTCGCCCACAGCCAGTAAGAAGCTTTCCACATCCTGTGGCGAGAGCTTTTTTACATTCCAGCGGGTGTTGTCCCTGGTAAAGATCTGGATTACTTGGCACCCTGTCTCTTTGCCCCGATAAACGGCCTTTTCCAGCCCCCCTGCTATTGACATATGGGCGCCAAGTGGGGGCATACCTCATCTTTCTGCGTAAAGCACAGCAAGGATCTTGGTCTTTTCAGGGCCGTGACACTTTACCAAGTGTGGGATGGTGGAGTCATAATAGATGGAATCCCCTGGGTAAAGTAAGTGTACTTCATCGGCCAGGCGCACTTCCATCACCCCTTCCAGCACATAAATGAATTCTTGGCCGTCGTGGGTGGAGCGCTCTTCTTCGGTATCGGCAGGCACCAGTGTGACCAGGAACGGCTCCATGTGCCTATCCTTCTTTTGGGGGGCCAGGGATTCATACTGGTAACCATATCGCTTGCCCTTTGCCGAGTCATACCTGGAAACAATCTTCCTGTCCTTGGCTCGCACGATGGTGAAGGGCTTGCCCTCTTCACCTGAGATAAAGTAGCCCATCTTCATCTCCAGGGCCTTTGCAAGCTTGATGAGTACACCCAGAGGGGGGGAGGCTTCACCCTCCTCTATCTCCTCTAGATAGTTCACATCAATGTCAGTGCGCTGGGATATGTCCTCCAGGGTAAGCCCTTTTTTTTCTCTGACCTGCTTGACCCTTTTACCAACATTGACCTCAACGGCCTCGTCCTCCTCGGGCACTATACTGTCCATAAAGGCCTGCTCTTCGGGCTTGCGCTCAAACTGGCTGCTTATCTCGCCCAAGAAATCTTGATAAGAATCTCTTTTTTCCTGGTCCATGGTTGTTCAATCCTCTTTTTTGTCTTAGGTTTTTTAAGGATGAAGGTCTTTTGTCTAAAATAGAATAAAGCCTCAAAATGGTCAACAACACACCCCTCACTAATTTTCAAGCACGAATATGACCTCCATCCTCACCCTGTATTCCTTTATCTCCCCGTCTTCCACTGCAACCCTTTGCTCAAGTATTCTCAAGCCCGTAATGTTTCTCAACGTCCTGTTGGCCCTCCGGAATCCGGCCTTGATGGCCTCGTCAAAGCTTACAGGAGAAGATGCTATGATCTCTGATACCCTTGCGATACGCTCTTCCATATGCTCTACCTCCCTTTTTTCACACCTAAAATGTGTCACACTAACCTCTTCAAGGAAATCCAACATCTGTCAGGATTTCCTCGTTATAAAGCATATCTTTTTCCAAAAGAGATGCGATTCGCATGAATATGGGCCCTGGTTTTCCTGTCCCAATCTTACGGCCGTCGTATTGCACTACCGGGAGCACGTTTATTGAAGTCCCACACAAGAAGATCTCCCTTGCTTCGTAGAGGTCGGGTGGCCTGAGCTTGTAAAAGGAGGCCTGTTTCAGTGAGCCATCGTCCACAAGTCGGGCGCCCAACTCTAAGATCCTTTTGGCTGTGGTGCCTGCAAGAGTCCTTTCAAATTCGGGCAATTTCAGGTTTTCATCCTTGTCCACAATGAGAATGTTTTCAGTGGAACCTTCGGCCACAAATCCATTTTCGTCCAATCCAATGGCATATTCCACCCCTGCCTTTATGGCTTCCATCTTCATCATTACATTGGGAAGATAGTCAACAGACTTGATGTTGGCGAAATAGGAGCGCTTTATGGGAACCTTGCTTGTAATGATGGAAACACCCTTTTCGTAGTGTTCCCTGGGAGGAGGCTCAAATTTCACGACATTTATATAGAGTTGACTTGAAGTGCAGTCAAAGGGGTTAGCACCAAAACTCCCAGGTCCCCTGGACAGCATGACCTTTACAAGACACTCCTTTTCACCTCCAACCAAGACCGTGGCCTTGATCAGTTCTCTTATATCAGGGTAGTCTGAGGGAAGGTCAAGCTCTATGGCCCGGGCAGAGCGCTCAAGCCGGGAGAGGTGGGCCTCCATCTGGTAAAGTCTTCCTGCTACACATCTCATTACCTCAAACACGCCGTCAGCCCTATGAACCACGTGATCATCAATGGGGATCAGCATGAGGTCTGGATCAGTGGTGATTCCCTTCCACTGACTGGAGTACATGGCAAGATATGATTCCTGCCACGGCCTTTCATGGGCAGAAAGGACCTCTAGGAAGTTTTCCTTGTCCACGGTCCTAAGATTCATGTCTCAATTACCGCTTGACAGGCCGGTTGCCCCGCCTTAGCATCAGGTTTAATTCTGGGAGAGAAGCTAGCCCATGGGGCACGAAAAATCAATATTTTTCACCTGGCCTAGCCCCTTGCCTATTGCCTTACCCCGACTGGCAGGCCCGTAATTACGAGCCATGACCATAAAGCATTGACCTATATTTCTTCGAACACGAGGTGGTCGAGACATGAAAGAAAGACAGTTTGTGGTGGATGACCTGACATTAAAGGATTCCTGGAGGATGTTTCGTATCCTTGCAGAGTTCGTGGATGGCTTTGAGGTAATGCCTGAGGTGTATCCAGCGGTGAGTATATTTGGCTCTGCAAGGAGCAAGCCCCAGAGTCGGGCCTACAAGACCGCATATGAGATCGCTCGCCTGTTGGTGGAGAGCGGCTTCAATGTGATATCTGGGGGAGGCCCTGGCATCATGGAGGCAGCCAATAAAGGGGCCTTAGAGGCAGGGGGCAAATCCGTAGGTCTCCACATCCATCTGCCGAGCGAACAAGAGCCTAATCCCTATGCCAATGTGAGGCTGGAGTTCAGATACTTTTTTGTAAGAAAGGTCATGTTCGTGAAATATGCCGTGGCCTATGTGATCTTGCCAGGAGGATTTGGAACCTTGGATGAGCTGTTCGAGGCGCTCACCCTTATCCAAACCAAGAGGATAAAATCGTTTCCCGTCATCCTGGTGCGCACTGAATTCTGGGAAGGCCTTGTGGATTGGCTGAGAGATACCCTCTTGGATGCAAAGACCATATCTGAGGGAGATCTGGATATCTTCTGTATAGTGGATACTGCCCAAGAGGCTGTGGACATAATCAGAAAGACCGTGGTGTTGTGAGAAATTGCTGGAAATCCTTAAATCATGGCTGAAACCTCATGGCTTAGACCTAAGTGAAGAGCAACTCAGCCTACTTGAATCCTATCTCGATCTGCTACTCTTTTGGAACAAGAAGGTAAATCTTGTGGGTATTGACCAGCCCCACAAAATCGTGGAGGAACTCTTGTTTGATTCCCTCCTTCCGGCAAAGGTGTTCCCTCCCAAGGGCATTTTAATGGACATAGGCTCTGGTGCGGGGATTCCGGCCATCCCCTTAAAGATCATAAGGCCAGAGATGGATTTTTACCTCTTGGAGCCAAGGGGAAAGAGGGTAAGCTTTTTAAAGGATGTGATAAGAAGCCTTGATCTTCGTGGTGTA
>JALVMN010000338.1 GCA_027027005.1 Desulfobacterales bacterium
TGATCACCGTATCAGAGGTGGCCAAGGCATGTTTGAGCCTTTCCGCCCCCATTGCCCCGGAGATTATGGTGAAGCTTCCTTCCGCCTCTGCCAGCACTCTTCCTGTGGCAGCAGCGGCAGCCTGATAAGAGCTTATCCCCGGAATGACAACGATCTCTGCTTCGGGCTCCAGCCTCTTTACGGCACGCATTATGTAACCAAAGGTGCTGTATATCATGGGGTCTCCAAGGGTGATAAAGGCAGCGTCGTCTCCCTGTTTCAAGGTGGCCATTATCCGTCTGGCATTCTCCGCCCATGCCTCTTCCAGCCTAGTCTTATCCCTTGTCATGGGGAAATCAAGCCTTACCACAGGCACATCATCCCGGATGTGTGGAGATACTATCTCTTTTGCCAGGGAATAGCTGTTCTTGGTGGAATAGGCTGAATAGACCACCGAGACCCTGTTTAAGACCTTTACGGCCTTCAAGGAGATGAGCTCAGGGTCCCCTGGCCCCACCCCGATTCCATAAAGTTTACCTAAATTCTTCATGTTTCTTCCCTCAATCAACCCTCATCCACTTCCAGATCACCTCTAGAGAAAAAGCCCTGGATAGAGGATGGAGGCTATCCTTCTGATGCCTTGGAGCAGTCGCATGGTGGGTCTTGAGACAATTTGTTCATCGATCAAATAGACCCTACCCTCTCTTATGGCCTTTATGGCCTGAAACCCACTTTCATTGAGTATCTGGGCCTTTGTTATACGGTTCATGGGGCCGTATTGGGCAAGGTAAACATCAATCTCATGGCCTCTTGCCAGTATTCGCTCCTTTCCATATTCGGCAATATTGGTTTTTCGGATTGATTTGGCATCGCTTGCCACATTGATGCCCCCTGCCTGGGTGAGGACAAAGACGGCTATGGAATGAGGCGAAAATGTCTTCATCCGGCTGTGTATGGATTCAAAGTAGACCCTCTTTCGCCGGGCCAAGGGAATGGTAGATATCTTCTGTCGTATCTCGGCCAAGGCCTTTTTAAACCTCTCTATCATCTGTTCGGCCTCTTGTTGTCTTCCTGTGAGACACCCCAAGGCCCGCCAATATTGAAACATCTCCTCAGGCCCCCTGGGCTGAAGCGATACCACCTCTATCCCTGCGTTTCTGAGTTTGGCTACCAAGTGTGGGTAACCCCTTGCAATCATGGGCCGGATCAGCACCAGATCCGCCCTTGCGGCGATGAATCTCTCGGGGTCGTCACGATAGCTAAACCGAGGCTTTGTCCTCGCCCTTGGGGGATAGGTCTCTGAACGACCAACTGCGATAATCTCTTCATCAAGGCCAAGGGAGAAGAGGTTCTCGGTGTGGGCACCATAAAGGGATATGATACGCTTGAAAGGACTTTCGACCAGGACGCGATTCCCCTGGCTATCCACCACCACGCAGCGGGCCCAGGCAGATTGTCCAATGCCAGCCACCACTCCAATGATCACCAAGAACAAAGCCTTGGCCCATGCCGACTTGGAAAAGAGGGAAAACATCTTATGCTTCATTCCATTATCCCTCCAGCCCTGAAGACCACCTGCTTGGCGGCGGCAAAATCCACATCCATCACAAGGCACTCAACACCAAAAACCCTGCTTATGACCTCTTCGGTGAACACCTCTTCTATGCTTCCATGAACCACGATCCTGCCGTGTTTCATGAAGAACAAGTTGTCACAGAAAAGCGCGGCACTGTTGAGATCGTGAAAAGTCGCCACAGCAGTCTTTCCCTCATTGCTCACGGCGCGCTTTACAAGGCTCAGGCAGTCCACGGTATGGTAGATATCCATGTTTGAGGTGGCCTCGTCCAGCAATATTACACCCGTGTCTTGCGCCAAGGCCCTTGCAAAGACCACCCTCTGCCTCTCACCACCGCTAAGCTGGGTGATGAACTTGTTCCTGAGCGCAGCTATGCCCAATCTCTCCATTACTCGCTCCACCACCTGGCGGTCCTCAGGTGTGGGTGGAGAAAAACGCCCCATGTATGGATGTCTTCCCATGAACACCACTTCTTCCACGGTAAAGGCAAAATTTATGCGGTAGTCCTGGGGCACCAAGGCCACTTCCCTGGCAAAGGCCCTCTTCGGTATGCTGAAAATATCTTTCCCCTGGTATCTTACCAGGCCGGCCTGCGGCCTCTTGACACCTATCATGATGTCCAAAAGGGTGGTCTTGCCGCAACCGTTGGGCCCCACTATGCCGTGGAAAGCCCCTGGATTCAGGGCAAAACTTATCCGGTCCAAGACTCGTTGCGCCCCGTAAGAGAACTGCACGGCCTTGACTTCATAGACCGGCTCAGTGGCCATAACCCGCCCCCATGCCACGGCGTTTCTTGAAGATATAGCAGAAAACAGGCCCGCCAATCACTGCCGTTAGCACCCCTATGGGCACCTCTGTGGGCAAGACCGCCCTTGTGACCGTGTCTGAGGTGCACAATAGTATGGCGCCGGCAAGTGCAGAGGCAGGCAGGAGTTTTCTGTTGTCAGCACCTGTCAGGAATCGCATAAGGTGGGGCACGATCAGGCCCACAAATCCAATGATGCCAGAGACCGACACACATATGGCGGTGACCATGGAGGCGGTTAAGAGCAGGATGAGCCTAACCCTTTGGGCCCTCACTCCCAGCGATACGGCTGCCCGATCTCCCAGGCACAGGATATTCAGGTCTCTCGCATACACATAACAGATCACGAACCCTGTGGACACAAATAGCAGTGTCAGAGTCACATGGGTCCAGTCCCTGGCGGCAAAGCTCCCCATGAGCCAAAAGATAATGACAGAGACATGTTCGTCTGCCATGTACTTGAGAAAACTTATACCGGCCGAAAGGATTGCGGCCACTATAATGCCCGAGAGGATCAAGTTGTTGGAGGAAAGCTCCCCTTCGTGAGAAGAGAGGAAGAGCACAACCGCCAAGGTTGCCACAGCCCCGAGGAATGCAAACGCCGGCACAGAATAAGCCCCCCAGAACAGGATGTTAAACAACAGGGCCATGGAGGCCCCAAAGGCAGCGCCTGCAGAGATGCCCAGTGTATAGGGATCAGCCAGTGGATTGAGAAGGATTCCCTGATAGATCACCCCAGCTATGGCAAGCCCTCCCCCCACCAAGGCGCTGGTCAGTATCCTGGGGAGCCTTACATCCAGGACCACATAATGGTGGGCCTGATCCACGCCACGGAGCAGTGTGCTATTTCCCGTCACTTTGGCAAAAATGATCTTCAGCACCTCCAAAGAAGCAATCTTCACATACCCCATGCCGGTGGACATAACGATAGTGGCACAAAGCCCCAAGGCCAATAAAACAGTCCAGGCCCCTGGATGGAGGAGGGGCCCTGGTTTTGGGGTACTATCTCTCAAATACTAAAAACCTCAGAACTCCACGGCCAGTTGGCCTGTGATGGAATCTGTCTTGTCATGGTTTTCATACTCACTTCGCAAATACTCAATGGCAATGGTGGTGGAAGGAAAAATCTCGTAGCGCCCCA
>JALVMN010000339.1 GCA_027027005.1 Desulfobacterales bacterium
CTTCATGGCCTGCTCCATCAATAACTGTCTGCCGCTCTTGGGGCCTATTACTGGCTTGCGCTCCCGCTGAGTCCAAACCGTCTCAGGTCTTGCCTGGACAATAAAGACGTTTTCAGGGAAAGGGAGGTCCCTGTCTATGGCCCACTCGATATCCATGGGGATTCCATAGTGTTTCTCTATCCTCTTTGCGAGCGTAACAAGTTCCTTTACCTCCCTTTCTTCAAGACAGCATGTATTCTGGAGTTCCTCTGGCACATCAAGGTCCTGGACCCCGCCTTTTTCAGGATCAAATATGCACTGAATGTGTTTCGTAGAGATGGTCTTTTCAGTGGTCTCCATCAGCACCTTGTCAACCACGAACTTATCCGGATTTACTGTTCCAGAGACCACCGTCTCTCCCAGGCCCCAGCTTCCTTCCACCACCACCTTGGAGAGATCTCCGTCAGTGGGATTGAGAGTGAACATGACTCCTGCTGCCTTGGCATTTACCATCTTCTGAACACCTACACTGATGAGGACCTTTTCATGGGGGAAGCGGTTCTTTATCCGGTAGCTGATGGCCCGAGGTGTGAAAAGGGATGCCCAGCAGGATTGAACCTTTTGCAAGACCTCATCAGCCCCCTTTATCCAAAGGTAGGTGTCCTGCTGGCCTGCAAAGCTTGCAGTGGGAAGGTCCTCTGCCGTAGCGCTCGAGCGCACGGCAACCGGCATATTATCCTGCTGGGATCTCTTGCACAGGGCCTCATAGGCGCTCTTTATGGTCTCCAGTATTTCACCAGGAATAGGGTTTGAAGTGATAATTTGGCGGACCTCTTCACTTACCCGCTCCAGGGCTGCCACGTCTTCTGGATCCAGGCCTTCCAAGAGTGAGAGCACTCTGTCTTGAAGGCCGGCCTTTTGCAAAAAATCCAGATAGGCCCATGTTGTGACGGCAAACCCGGGAGGGACCCTGATGCCAGCCTGGATCATCTCGCCCAGGCTGGCATTTTTCCCGCCTACTACAGGGATAGAGGCACGATCCACTTCTTCAAAATCCAATGTATATTCCATAAGACCCAAATCCTCCTAGGCCCGCTTTACAATGGTGACCACTCCTGTATCACCATCCACCCTGACAATGTCTCCGGTCTTGATCACCTGGGTTGCCACGCCCGTACCCGTCACAGAGGGGACCCCGTACTCCCTGCAGACTATTGCCGCATGGCTGGTGAGTCCTCCAATGTCTGTGACCGCTGCCTTTATCTTCGTGAACACAGGTGCCCACGAAGGGTTGGTGGAGGGGCATACCAAGATCTCTCCGGGCTGAAGCTCTGTAATCTCTTTTAGGAGCTTGAGGACCCTGGCGGGTCCTTCTGCCACACCTGCCGAAGAGGCAAAGCCTTTTATCTCGTTTACATCCTCTGCCGCTGGAGCCTCAACGCCCTTCAGCCATTCCTTCACCTTGTCGGTGGTAATGCCCCAGAGCATAATGGTGAAGGGCTCGGCCACCTCCTCAGGGGGCACGCCGAGGGCGGGGATGGGATTCCACTTCTTGGCGGCATCCAGGATTTTCTTGCGTTTCTCTGCCTTGGCCTTGTAGTAAGCCCCCCTGGTGGGGATTCCCACACCAAGGGCCCATGCAGTGGAAAGTTCTGTCAAAAGCTCAGGGATCTCGTAGCGGTTGAACAAGAATATGTCGTCCACCTCCCCAAGCATGTCGTATTTGACAAGGAGGGCTCCCAGTTCCCTGATCTTCTGGAACCAGATTGTATGGAACCAGTGCTCCACCCAGAAGAGGTGATCCTCTGCATACCTGTAAATGGTGCGGATGGTCTTATAGGCCTCGTCAAAGGACTTCCTGTCTTCGTCGCTCTTTATGAGTTCGCGATATTCGGCCACGATCCTGTCTCTTTGTTTGTCTATCTCGTCCAGCGATCGCTCAATGGTCTCGCCATTTTCAAGCCTCTTCACATAGCCCTTGATGTATTCAAATGGTATCTCGGGTTGAGTGATCCAGCTCCCTTCATGGTGCAGCCATCCGCTTCCACAGGAGACATAAAACCAGGGGTCTTTGGCCTTTTCATACTCCTCAACCCATGCCCTTCCATCCGGCAGTTTTTTCAACTCTTCCAACTTTTCATCCACCGAGATGTCCTTTTTGAGGATTTCGGCCACACCACGGGAATCATGGGCCAATCGGGCCAGGCGGCAAAGCTCTTCCTCTGGCCTGAACATAGAGACATATGCGCCTGCAACCATCTTTCCAATGGCGCTTTCACTTATTCCAGGAAAGAGCTTTCTGCAAACATCTGCAAACATCAAATAGGCCAGATAGGTGAGGTTAAGCATCTCAAAGTGGTATTGCCATCCCTTGAACATCATGTTGACGAGCCTGTCAAAGGCCTCCATCAGGTCATAGGAGACATAACATCCTGTTGGAGCTGGCAGGACCTCTTCTTCCGGGACGAACTCGGGCAGTTCTTTGGGGATCTCAACGGCAGCCATTTCCTTGCCAAGGGCCCTGAACTTTTCCAGCCACTTGTCCCACAGCTCATCATAGTGTTCGAATACATAGAACACCCTCTTTTCAAACAACTGGGCCTTTTTCCCTATCACCTCTTCGGGAGGAGGAGCTATAGCACATATGTACATGTAGCAGCCCACCATCCTCTGGGCTATCCCCTGGGCAGGAGGGATGCAAAATACTCTGGTGGTGTACTGGGATAGGGCGATCTGCCAGGCCTCTTGGAATATGTGATCAAGGGGAGGGAGTGGTTCTGGCGCATGGATCTTGTCCTGATACCAGAATTGCGCCTTTTCCCACTCGGCCCTCTCCTTTGAGAAGAGGTGGTGAGAGGGATACATCTCTTCCCAACCTTGGAGTTCCTCTGGGACCTGAAATTCGTGGGGATCCGGAAACCTTCCTACATTTTGCTCGGCCATTTTTTCCTCCTTTCTAAGGGATGAGGGGTTGAAGGTTAACACTCCTACCCGAGCAGATCAGGTAGGCACACTCAAGCCAAGATCAAAATAGAAGCCTTATCAATCCACTGGAGCTCCATCACGGGATTCCAAGGCTGCCAACAGTTCTGAGAGGTCCCCAATGACTGCATCAGCCCCCTCCTTTACAAAATCATCACGGGTTCCGACCCCGGTGAGGACTCCTATGGTGGCCATTCTGGCGGCCTTGCCCATCCGGATATCAATGGGAGAATCCCCCACATATACTGAATCCCACACCTCAACCCCGAGCCTCTTGGAGCACTCCAGCAACAGGTCAGGTGCAGGCCTAGGGTGCTCTATATCTAAACTGCACAGCACATCCTTTATAAGGTCAGTTGCACCACCCTTTTCCAGGACCCCGCTTATCTTTTCTTTACCCCACCCTGATGTGACATATCCTACCCTGTAACCTTTTGCCTCAAGGGTGGTGATCACAGGGACAGCGGTGGGAAAGAGCCTGGCCTTTTCACGATACAGGGACAAAAAGGACTTTTTATCCTCCTCCTTGCACCTTGCCA
>JALVMN010000340.1 GCA_027027005.1 Desulfobacterales bacterium
CCGCCAACAACCACAACGCCTTTACCCTAGGCACCCCCACAACGGAAATTTATGTGATGCACGGCGAGACCGCGGCCGTTGCCACATTTGCCCGGAGACTGGTGAAGGAAAAGGATGCAGGAAGGCCGCTTCAGCCCATAATAGACAAGATGAACCGGCTGGCCCAGGAATACCATGAAAAATCCAGGCCCATCTATTGTGCCAAACGGGGCTTTGTGGACGAAATAGTCTTTTTCCCAAATCTCAGGAAGTATATTGCAGCCTTTGCCGGTTGCGTGTACCAGAATCCAAAGTCCATCTGCCCGCACAACCACATGATGACGCCCAGGATTATAAAGGGGTAAATGGTTAGATGTGAAACGTAAAACGTAAGAGGCAAAATGGGAGGGCAGGCAATGCACCTGCCCTTCTCTTTTACAATCATCAGGAAGTAAATCTGAGGTATGTGGTGACCAGGCCCAGATAGATCAAAAGACCTAGGATGTCATTGGAGGTGGTTACAAAGGGGCCTGTGGCAAGGGCAGGGTCCACATTCAGCTTTTTCAGGATCAGGGGCACTGCAGATCCGATGAACCCGGAGTTGAGTATTATGAGGACCAGCGATAGGGCCACTATTATGCCCAGGTTGTAATCACCCAGCCATACACCCACGATACAGCCCAGGATTATCCCGCATATAAGCCCGTTTACCAGGGCCACCCGCATATCCAGCCATATCCGCCTTCCGGTCTTTACCAGGCTGATATCGCCTGTGGCCAATCCCCTCACCACCACGGTTGCTGCCTGTGTGCCGGTGCTTCCCCCCATGGCCATGATAACCGGGAAAAAGAAGGAAAGGGCCAGTATCTTTTGTAGGGATGACTCAAACTGACTTATCACGAGTGCTGCCAGAAGCTCGCCAGAGAGCCCTGCCAAGAGCCATGGCAGCCTTGCCCGCGAGATCTTAATGACCGACTCCTCTGCGATCTCCTGGTCGATGACACCGGCCATGTAAGATATGTCTTCATCAACTTCCTCTTCTATCACATCAATCACGTCATCGTGGGTGATGCGCCCCACCAATCTGCCGGCCTCATCCACCACCGGGATGTTCACCAGATCATACTTCTTTACAAGCTGTATCACCTCTTCCTGGTCTGTATGGACATTTACGGCGATAACATTGGGATTCATGATCTCCCTGATCTTTGTCTCCCGTGGGTAGAGGAGCAGGTCCTTGAGGGAGACAACTCCCACCAACCTTTCCTGGTCGTCAACCACCCAGACGTGATAGAGATTTTCCACCTCATCGCCCTTTTCCCTTAAAACCTCGATGGCATCGCCTATGGTTGCATCTGCCCGGACCGAGACAAACTCCAGGGCCATGATGCCGCCTGCCGTGTCCTCTTTGTACGGCAGGAGCCTCTTTATCTCTTCGGAGACATCCGTGCTCAGGGTGGAAATGATCTGTCTGGCCCGCTCTGCGGGGAGATCTCCCACCAGATCTGCTGCATCGTCAGAGTCAAGCTCCTCCACTATCTCGGTGATGGACTGGTTGTCCAGGTCCTCCAGGAGCTTTCCTTGCACCGGCGGCTCTATTTCCACCAGCACCTCGCCAGCCCCCTGTGGCTCCAGGATATTGAACACAAAAAGCCGTTCTTCATGGTCCAGGTGCTCTATGAGGTCGGCCAGATCGGCCGGCCGCATCTCATCGATGAGCTTCCTCAGGGTCTCCTCGTCCCCTTGGGCCACCAGGGACTTGACCGTGTTCAGTAACCTTTCATCTATGGGCTGTGGAACTGCTGCTCCCATCCGCTATTTTCTCCTTTTGCGCATCTCCTTGATCTGTGAGAGGAGGAATCTTTCAACGCTCTCTTCTCCACCCATTGCCTCCTTGACATTTTCCACTGGAATTTCAGCCCTTGCCGCACTAGCGTGTCCCCCTGCATTCCCACCCAGTTTGCCGAACAGGCGCTGTGCCAACCTGCCTGCATCCCCCCTGAGCCCTGCATTCCGGATGATGACTATCAGTTTTCCCCTGTGTATCCCTGCCACTACGGACCAGGTGGCCTCTGCGAGCCTCATGAAAAAGTCGGCCACCATGACCAGGGAGTCGGGCGGGCGATTATCTCCCATGAAGACCACTGCCGTGTCCTTGTAAATGACCAGGCGATCCATGGCCTCTTTGAAGATCTCAAGTGTTTTCACCGTCATTTCAGATGACTCGATCTTCTTGATCACGTTCATGTTTACATATTTATAAAGGTATCTGAAGGCATTTACATCGTTTGGGAGAGACTCCCTCACAAAGTTGTCCGTATCTGTCTTGATCCCGTAAAAGAGGGCCGTTGCCAGCGTGGCAGAAGGCTTTATGCCGGCAGCCTTCAGATACTCTGTCATTATGGTGGAATTGGCTCCATAGTCAGGCTTTATGTCCACGAATGGGGCCTTGGTGGATTCAAGCACCGGGTGGTGATCAATGACAATGTCAAACCTGAACCTGTGGAAGGCCTCATGGTGCTCGGGTTGTGAGTCCAGGATGGCCCACTTGGTAACCAAGGAGCGCCTGGCATGGCGGACATGCTCTTGGTCCACCTTCAGGAGCCTTATGAAGGCAAGGTTGTCTGCCCTCTCTATGGGATTTATGTGAAAGACAAAAATTTTCTTGACCCTCCTCCACAAGAGCCTCTTTAGGGCCAGGGCGCTTGCCATGGCGTCAGGATCGGCATTGATGAGGATCCCCAACACATCCTCGCCACTTACAACCTCCCAGAGGCGCTTGCACTTCTCTTTGGCAGAGGTTGACTTGGGAAATGGATGCTCCATTACCCCGTTTGCATTAGCATCTGTTTGATCCTTCTGCATTTTCCCTCAATATCATCTGAGAGCAGGATATCAGAGATTATGGCCACCCTCCTGCAGCCAGCGGCCACCAACTCCGGCACCCTGGCCTCTGTGATTCCCCCTATGGCCACAAAAGGGACGGGAGACAAGCGTTGCGCTGTCTTGACCATCTCAACCCCCACCACGGGATCAGGGTCTTCTTTGGTCTCTGTGGGGTAGATGGGTCCTATGGCAATGTAGTCAGGGCCTTGGGCCACAGCTCCTTTTATCTCATCTTCTGAGTGGGTTGAGATCCCGACCAATTTGTCTTCCAGAAAGGGCCTTACGTACTCTAGGGGTAGGTCCTCCTGGCCCAGGTGTAGTCCATCGGCATCCAGGATCAGGGCAAGGTCCAGGTCATCATTCACAATGAAGAGCACCCCAGCTTTCCTGGTGATCTCCCTCACCTTGATGCCGAGCTCCAACCTGGCCCTCTTGCTTGCGTGCTTCTCCCGTAGCTGGATCACGTCTGCCCCGCCCCTGATCTGGGCCATGACCATCTCGAGCGGATCCCTTCCCCTGGCGAGCCTCCCAGGCGTAAAACAGTAAAGACACACTTCGCCCAGACCCTTCCAATGCTGCACCATGGGAGATCACGCTCCTTTGAGCTCCTTGGTGATGAGCTCTGCCACCTTTTTTCCTGAAAGCAGCATCCCACCAAATACCGGGCCCATCCTTGGACCTCCAAAGGCATTTGTGGCTGCCATGCCCGACACATAGAGCCCAGGGAACACCGGACCCGTGTTTTCCACCGTGAAACTCTCACCCCTGTCGGCCCAGAGGGGCATCTCTCCCACCACGCCTCCAGTGGGAGTGTTGAGCTTCACATTCATCTTTCTGGTCACTATATGGCAAATGTCTGCAGGATGCCCGGTGCCGTCCACCACGAATCGAGCCTCTATGCCCAATGGGTCCACGTGAAGCTCAAGCTTTTCCACAGGGGACCAGCTCAATACCAGGCCGGCTACCCTGGGTGAGCCGTTCTCTTCACGGAAGAGGACATCAATGGCCTTTATCAGGTTGAACACGGGGGTACCCATGCGTACGCACCTGGAGATGATGGTGGATATGGTCTCAATGCTGTCGGCAGTGTAGTAACCGCCTCCCTTGTCCTCATATCTTATTCCAATCTCATCCATTACCTCACGGGCATCCTCTTGGATCACTATCTCATTGAACATCATGCCCCCGCCCCACATGCCTCCACCAGGGGCAAGCTTTGCCTCAAAAATGGCAGCCTTGACCCCGGCCTTGCCCAGGTAATAGCCTGCCACCATATTGGCAGGGCCTGCACCCACAAGGGCCACATCCACGCTCAGGTGATCCAACAGCTTTTTCTTGTATCCCTCGATGATATTCCTGGATATGATCACATCGTTGAGTTCCATGCTTGCTCCTCCTCTGTAATCTTCTCACAAATAAAGCATGGCATCCAGGCAGAGGCCATGCTTTATTGCCTCTATTCTGTTTTTTTATCAACCCGAATTTCTAATGATCTTTTATTCTAAAGCCATTTTTTTACTATTGCCAGATCAAACCCACCCCCTCTCCGAAAAAATTAGTATCCGGGTAAACCCTATCAAATTAATAGAATATTATCAATCCAATTCCCTTTCACCCTTTGGAAAAGGTGGGCAGCGGACTGGGGAGCCTCGGGAATAAGGGGGGGCACACAATATCTCTGCTCAGAGCCAAGGCCAGAGGCCGGCCAGGGCCTCAAGGCTGGGCAGAACGTCTTCTTCTTGGTGCGGCTCAAGGGTTACCAAGGGCGGCCTTTGACCACTCCGTCTGATCCAATCAACCAACACGTCAAACCTGATGTGTCCCTTGCCAAGACCCAGGTGGTCGTCCTTTCCTCCTCTGTTATCATGGAGGTGGACCTGTTTCATGAAAGGGCCCAAGACATCCAACCATTCCTCCAGGGGGGCCTTTCCAAACGCAGATTGGTGGCCCGTATCAAGGCAAAAGCCTATCCCCCAAGGCCTCAAGGCCTCGAACAAGTCATGGATCTCTTGGGGGCCCTGTTCGTACACATTTTCCAGGTTGAGCTGTATGCCCTCGCCTGCCAGCAATTCTCCCAGCCACTTCCACGTGGCAAGGCTGTGTTCCAACCACGCCTCTCTCACAAACCCATACCGTTCCCATTGATAACCCACATGGCAGACCACCAGGCGGGCATCAAGGGCCACGGCTGCCTTTGCCATCTGCTCAAAGCGCCTCCTGGTCAGCGCGAGCACCTCGGGGTCAGGGGACCCTGGAGACATGTCCATAAAGGGTCCGTGGACCGTTACCCTCGCCCCATACTCTTTCAACTGGGCTGAAACCCCTCTGAAATCCTCCACACCAAAACGGTCCAGGGCCCAGGCATCCAGCCCTATCTCGGGATTCAGGCCCAGTTCTTTGAATTTAGCCAGATATCCTTCCACCAGCATCCTGAAGGGTATGTTTACATGAACATTTTCAAATGAGTATTTGGGCATCGCCTTACCTTATTCGGCCAGCATCACCAGGTCGTCGTAGGCGGCAACCGCCTCCTTTTTGGTATTGTCGGAGTCTGTCATGAGGCCTATGAGCTTTACCTTCTTGAGCTTCCTGCCCCAGAATTTCTTGTAGTCTTGGGCAACATTGCGTCTTTCCACCACCCAGCGGCCAAGGGGGGAGTGTTTGTTTTGGAGGACAATGATCTTTGTAGCCGATGAGTAGGGGCTCTGGGTCTCAAAGCCTATCTCCAGGTCGCTTGCGCTCCACACATATTTGATGGCCTTCGGCTTCCACTTCTTCCACGTGGGGAATACCACATAGACTGCTGCAGGGCTGTCGCCCGTGTCCTTGTACCTTTCATCAGCCCCTTCACAGAGTCTTTCCACCTTCCATCGCCATGTGAGATAGGGGAATTTTCCGAGGTCCACCTCCACCTTTTTCCCTATTTGGACAGCATCCCCCCTTGAGTGGGCCAGGAGAAATGCATTATCTCCTTCCAAGACCACCCTGTAAATTTTCTGGGCCTTTCTAGTCTCTTTGTCATTCCTGCCCTTCCAGCCCTTGGGCAATTTCCCCTGGTCAGCAGGATCAAATCTTTCAACCACCAAGCACTCTGTGGCACTCACCGAGAAAAACGGACCAAAGATCAGTAAAATCATTATGATTCCGACACACCAATACCTAACCATCGCCTTTGACCTCCAATCAAAAAATCTCTTCAAGCAACAAGGCGTTGCGCCTACTCTCATTGACAATCCCCAAACCCCTGGGCTAAGATCCAGGATGTAGATTCAAGGGGCTTGCGCATGAAAAAGGCCATAGTTTCGTCACTCTGTTCTGCTTTCATCATACCTGGACTGGGCCAAGTCCTGAACCAGCAACTGAAAAAGGCTGGGATCATCCTGGGGGCTGTCTTTGTCCTCTTTGTAGCAATCATTATCAAACTTTACAAGGTGGTGGAATCCCTGGCTGCAAAGATTGATCTTGCATCTGCCACACCTGCAGATGTCTCGGCGCACATAAGAGAGACGGGCTTGGGTTTATTGGCGGCTCTGCTGATACTATTTGGGCTCTTGTGGATCTACTCGGTGGTGGATGCGTTCTATTGGGGCCTCAAGGCCGAACAGCTCGAAGGAGACCGAAAAGATGAGGGCATACATCCTTGATGAAATCTCGCCAAGAGATATGAAAAAGATAGACGCCTATCTGGGAGAGGCTGCCACCCGCTCAAGCATGAGCCAGGTTTACTGGATTCAAATGCCTGATGACCTGTTGAGTGCTACCCAGTACGAGCACACCCACTGCAGGCCCCATGTGTTTGCCGTGGAACTGGGCAGAGACTGGATAAAGCTGGAGTTTTTCGTTCGAAGCCTCAAGAATATGCGCTGCACCTGTCCCGCCTATTGCAGTGAGGCCCAGAGAAATTACATAATCAATTTCGCCCACACCATGATAGAGCGCCTTAGCATCAGGACCTGACAAGCACCTGCCTTATCTTCTCCTTGATCACCATGGAGGCCTCTTCATCTCCAAAGATCCCCACTCGTATCTGCACCTCAGTGGTCCGCGCACTCTTGTACTCAAAGGTGAGGGTGACCTCTTTTCCGTCGGCCCTCTTGGCCTTTATCTTGCCGGTGGTAAGATCATGTTCTGCCTTCAAGACCACGAGCCCCATCTCTTCCAGGGCCTTGAGGCTGGCATCCCATGTCTCCATGTACGGGGCCTCATAGAGCACGATAAGAGCCCCCTTGTAATACTTGTAACCTCCCACTCCTGCAGCAGCCCCTGCCCCGAAAAAGGCAAGGGGCGCGCAACCACTCAATAACCCCATGAGCACCAAAACCACTATCCATTCCTTTTTAATCATTCCTCTCCTCCAACCCTGTTAGAAACTGCTGTTTTCTAGTCCGACAATGGCCACCTGTGGTTAATAGCACATGGCAGTGCATAAGGCAATCAGCTTGACCCATAGGACTGATTGAAATTGACTTGCGGCAGGTGGTTTGATAGTTTGGTCTTTTAATTTTTTGACTCTTACAAGTTGCATTTCAAACCTGGAGGCTTGATTTTTATGGATTACAAGAAAACCCTGAATCTCCCTAACACCTCTTTTCCCATGAAGGCCAATCTCGTGAAAAAAGAGCCAGAGATCCTCGCCCGCTGGGAGGAAATAGATCTTTACCGAAAGATCCGCGAGGCTTCCAAGGGGCGGCCCCAGTTCATGCTCCATGACGGCCCCCCATACGCAAACGGCCACATCCACATGGGCACTGCATTTAACAAGATCCTCAAGGACATAATCATAAAATCGAAACAGATGGCAGGATTTGATGCCCCTTATGTCCCTGGCTGGGACTGCCATGGGCTGCCCATTGAGCACAAGGTGGACCAGGAACTGGGAGCAAAAAAGGCCCAGATGTCTCAGGTGGAGGTGCGGCAATATTGCAGACGATATGCAGAGAAATATATTGACATCCAGAGGGAGGAATTCCGACGCCTGGGGGTGTTTGGCCAATGGAATGACCCATATCTCACCATGAGTTACGACTACGAGGCAACCATCGTGAGGGAGTTTGGAAAATTCGCCCTGAACGGCAGCCTCATCAGGAGCAAAAAGCCCATATATTGGTGCATATCCTGCCAGACTGCGCTAGCAGAAGCAGAGGTGGAGTACCACGACCACACCTCACCTTCCATCTTTGTGAAGTTTCCCATGAAGTCGGACCTCTCAAGCATTGCCCCCCAACTCCAGGGAAAGGATGTCCATGTGATCATATGGACCACCACGCCATGGACCATACCTGCAAATCTGGCCATTGCCCTGCATCCTGATCTGGACTATGTGGCCGTGGAGGTAGGAGACGGGGAAGCCTGGATCATGGCAGAGGGCCTCCTTCACATATGTATGAACACCTTCGACATAACTGATTACAAGATCCTGACACACCTAAGCGCCAGAGACCTGGAGCACCTGGAGGCCAAGCACCCCCTCTACGACAGGCCTTCTGTCATTGTGCTGGCTCCATATGTGACCCTGGAAGCAGGCACGGGCTGCGTGCACACCGCCCCCGGCCACGGGAGAGAAGACTATGAGACAGGCCTTCAATACGGCCTTGAGGTGTACTCCCCTGTGGACGACCAGGGCCGCTTTACAGAGGATGTGGGTTTTTTTGCAGGGCTGGAGGTCTTTGAGGCCAACCCCATTATAAACAAGAAGCTTGCAGGGCTTGGAGCCTTGATCAAGGAGGAGGAAATAACCCACGACTATCCCCATTGCTGGCGCTGCAAGCAGCCTGTGATATTCCGCTCCACCGAGCAGTGGTTCATCTCAATGGAGAAAAATGACCTCAGGAAAAAGGCCCTGAAGGCCATAGACCAGGTCACATGGATTCCTGCCTGGGGCCGCGACAGGATCTACGGGATGATAGCCAACCGACCTGACTGGTGCATATCAAGGCAGAGGGCCTGGGGGGTTCCCATCACCGTGTTCTTCTGCAACCAGTGCGGCGAGATGCTGATCTCCCAGGAGATCCTGGATCATGTGTGCCGCCTCGTGGAGGAATCCGGCGCTGATGTGTGGTTCACTGAACCAGAAGATCGGCTCCTGCCCCCGGGGACCACCTGCCCGGGTTGTGGTGGCAACAGCTTCAGAAAGGAGACCGACATCCTGGATGTCTGGTTCGATTCTGGGGTTAGCTATGCTGCAGTGATGGAAAAGAGGCCGTATCTTCGGAGTCCTGCAGATCTCTACCTGGAGGGAAGCGACCAGCACAGGGGTTGGTTTCACAGCAGCCTGCTTTGCTCTGTGGGAACCCGGGGCACTGCCCCTTACAAGGGGGTGCTGACCCACGGCTTTGTGGTGGATGGTGAGGGCAAGGCCATGCATAAGTCTGCAGGCAATGTGATCGCCCCGGAAGATCTTATAAAAAATTACGGGGCCGAGATAATAAGGCTCTGGGTGGCTGCAGAAGACTACCGGGACAACATCCGCCTCTCTGACGAGATCTTGCAGCGGCTCACCGAGGCCTACAGGAGGATACGAAACACCTGCAGGTATCTATTGGGGAATTTGAGCGACTTTGATCCTTCCCGTGATTCTGTCCCTTACCCGGAAATGGAAGAGCTTGACCGCTGGGCTTTGAACAGGCTCCAGGAGTTGAACCAGAGGGTGCAAACGGCCTACCAGGACTTTGAGTTCCACCTGGTCTATCACAGTATCCACAACTTCTGCGTCCTGGATCTTTCCTCGTTCTATCTGGATGTCATAAAGGACAGGCTTTACACCTCTCCAACCAAATCAAGGGCCAGGCGCTCGGCCCAGACGGCCATGAATGAGATACTTGATGTGCTGGTGCGTCTAATTGCACCGATCCTCTCCTTTACGGTTGAAGAGATATGGCAGAACATGGAAACCAGAGGCCGAAGCCCCAGCGTGCACATGGAGCTGTTCATGCCGGTAAAGGAGGAATACCGGGACAGGGAACTTGCCGCCAGGTGGGAAGATATCCTGGCGGTGAGAAAAGAGGTCACCAAGGCGCTGGAGATAGCCAGGAAAAATAAGGAAATAGGCCATTCGCTGGATGCCACGGTCTCACTGGGACTCCCTCCCCAGCTCATGGAAAAACTTGAGCCATACAGGGAGGAGTTGAGAAGCATATTCATCGTCTCTGGCGTGGAGCTTGTGGACCCTGCTTCGCTGGATGGTGCCTATGAGAGCGAAAACATTGCAGGTCTCAAGGTCAAGGTGTCTCCATCGGAAGCCCCCAAATGCGAGCGCTGCTGGGTGCACGACCCCACAGTGGGCGATTTTGAGGCGCATCCCACCATTTGCAAGCGTTGTCTGGAAGCCCTTGAGGCAATGGAGGACCAGGCCCTTTGAAGGCATCTTACCACCTGCTGCTCTGGCCTACGCTGGGAGTGGTCACCCTGGACCAGATCTCCAAGCAGGTTGTCATGGACCATTTGGCACCACACAGGGTGGTGGAGGTGATCCCGGGATTTTTCAATCTGGTCCTTGTGAGGAATAGAGG
>JALVMN010000341.1 GCA_027027005.1 Desulfobacterales bacterium
GACCTGGCAGAGGTCCTTGACAGGGAGGCCACAAAGGCTGGTGTCAGGGTGGCGGTCCATGTAAAGGTGGACACAGGCATGGGCAGGATCGGGGTCCCACCCCAGGGAGCAGTGGAGTTCATAAGGGCCATCAGGAGGTTGAGGGCCCTGGAACTCAAAGGGATATTCAGCCATTTTTCTTCAGCAGACGAAAAAGATAAATCATTTTCCCTCAAGCAACTTCGCGTGTTCGATGATATCATTCACACCTTGGAGGCCTCGGGCATCTCCATACCGCTCAGGCACATGGCAAACAGCGCGGCAGTCCTTGACCTTCCCCAATCCTATTATGATATGGTAAGGCCCGGGATAATGATCTATGGATTTTACCCTTCTGAGCATGTGAGCCGCTCCATCCCACTTAGGCCAGCCATGACATTCCTGACAAGGGTGGCCTTTCTCAAGCGAGTGGGGCCGGGCACCCCCATCAGTTACGGCCGGACCTATCACACCCAAAGGGAGAGCGTGGTGGCCACCCTACCCGTGGGGTATGCCGATGGATATTCCAGGTTGCTCTCAAATAAGGGGGAGGTGCTTGTGAGAGGCCAGAGGGCCCCTGTGGTGGGAAGGGTGTGCATGGACATGATCATGGTGGATGTGACCCACATCCGTGGGGTCAGGGAAGGTGATGAGGTGATCCTCTTCGGTGAAGAGCCCAGCGCAGATGAAATAGCTCGGCTCACCGGCACCATCAGCTATGAGGTGGTTTGCGGGGTCTCCAAAAGGGTGCCCAGGATCCACCTCTCCTGCTCTTAACCCTCGAACCCCCGATGAAACCAAAATGAATCCGCGTCTAAATCCGTTGACACGCCTCAAGTATTAGGTTAACAAACATGCACCTTTAGGAATCAGGGGGGTTAAAGGCTCCCCGAATTATGTGAGTGGAGAAGGCGAGAAATGGGTAATGTGGTGGTAGTGGGCACCCAATGGGGTGATGAAGGAAAGGGCAAGGTGGTGGATCTTCTCACGGCCCAGGCCCATGTGGTGGTGAGATTTCAAGGAGGCAATAATGCGGGACACACTTTGGTGGTGGGGGGCAAAAAGTTTATCTTCCACCTGATCCCTTCCGGGATATTGTATGAGGACAAGACCTGTCTGATCGGAAATGGGGTGGTAGTGGACCCCGAGGTGCTCCTGGGAGAGATGGACAAACTGGAGGGAGCCGGAATCCGTGTCACACCCGGCAGACTTTATCTGAGTGAAAAAGCCCACCTTATCATGCCTTACCACAAGGCCCTGGATCTGGCCCGAGAAGCCGCCAAAGGCAAGGCAAAGCTCGGAACCACCGGCAGGGGGATCGGACCCTGCTATGAAGACAAGGCCGCCCGTGTGGGAATCAGGGCAGTGGATCTCCTGGAGCCGGACACCCTGGAGCAAAAGATTCGTTCCAACTTAAAGGAGAAAAATTTTTTCCTGAAAGAATATCTCGGTGCCGAGCCCCTGGAGCCAGAATCCATCCTTGAAAGCTACCTCAAAATGGCAGACAGGCTGAAGTCTTACATCACGGATGTCTCAAAGATATTGGAAGAGGCCGTGAACGATAGAAGACAGATCCTGTTTGAGGGCGCCCAGGGAACACATCTGGATGTGGACCACGGCACCTACCCATTTGTCACCTCCTCCAATCCGGTTGCAGGCACTGCATGCACCGGCGCTGGCATAGGCCCACGCCACCTGGGACATATCCTAGGCGTGGTAAAGGCCTACACCACCCGGGTGGGGGCCGGGCCCTTTGTCACAGAGCTAACCGACATGGTGGGAGACCACCTGAGGGAGCAAGGGGTGGAGTTTGGGTCCACCACGGGAAGGCCAAGGCGGTGCGGATGGCTGGATCTGGTGGTGGTTAGGGATTCTGCCAGGCTCAACGGCCTGAACAGCCTGGCCATCACCAAGCTGGATGTGCTTGGGGGCCTGGACACCCTGAAGATCTGTGTGGGCTACGAGATGGAAGGCATGAAGGTGGACAGCAGACCTGCAAGCCTCAAGGTCATGGAAAAATGCAAGCCTATCTACCAAGAGATGCCGGGTTGGGAGCAGGATATTTCAGGGGCAAGAGAGCTTGAGCAACTTCCTCAACAGGCCAGGGACTACCTTGTGGCCATCCAGGACATTACAGGGCTTCCCATTTCCATCGTATCCGTGGGTCCTGCAAGGGAGCAGACCATCATCCTAGGAGACCCCTTTTCTGATCCGTAATCCTTGCAACTGGGACCTTTGAATACTTTGGTTGTTGAAAAAAACTTCATCTCAATCTTCATTCCTGACAAGTTTTGTCACCTTATTTGGAAATTTCCACGCACAGGTTAGGAGTCCAGCCGTCCGTTGGAGAGGGCTTTTTCTGTTTTTTCGCAGGGTTTCATCATCCGGGCGTACTTCCCCTGCCTATGTCACGTCACCCCCAGGACCTTCACCGCTCTCGACATATTGAATGCCATCTGCCTGAACATGCCTGCCTGACGTCAGGCAGGCAGTCTAAGGTACTCTTGACCATGGTGGTAAACCCCGCTACATATCCCCTCTCCGAGGCGTAGGCTCGCCCCTACGAGCCGGAGGCTATCATTCAGGTGCGTTATCCCAAAGTACTGTTCAACCCTCCGGCCTGGAGAGGCCTACGGCCCGGAAGGGGGAGGGTTTATCTAACCAGATATGCATTAACCTTCGCCTCAACGTGGAAGCAAAAAAGTGGCAGGTTCCCATGGCCGTATGAATACCGAGCATCTCTAGCACCTCAACCAGGATCTGCAACCAGTTCAAGCTAAAGAGATGGCTCGAGCAGGTCAAAAAAAGGTGCTTTCGGGAGCACCTTTGTAAGCCAAGTGGTTTTCCCTACCCCCCTGGGACCAAAAAGGAAAAAAGAACGGCTGGGAACTCTTAGCAAACGGTGTATATATAGCTCTTTCATATTGCAAATGTACATCTATCTTGTAAAGTTACAAGGCATATTTACAAGATATTTAGAAAATAGCTTGTTACAATCCTCTTGAACTCGATTCCTGACAAACCCACCTCCCCCGGCTCTCAGATATGTCATCATCTTGTTATACTTTCCTATCGGTGCCTTTGTCACATCAACTTAGAACCCTCAAATTTTACAAGGGCAAGTATGCTAAGTTTGTAAATCACTCAGGGTAAAAAGGAGAATCTCACGCATCTCTTTTCTCTGCTTTGAACAAGGCTTATCAGTCTCATTAAAGATCCAATGCACTTGACAAATAGTAATGCATCTGCCATAGTGTAAGCAGAACTTCGATAATAAGGAGACCTCGCCATGATCCTATCTATTTTGACAAGTAAAGGGCAGACCACGATCCCCAAGGAAATCAGACAATTCCTTGGGCTTAAACCGAAAGACAGGTTGCTTTATCTTATAGAGGGGGGAAAAGTGATTCTAAAGCCTCTTCAGGGGGACATCCTTGAACTCCGCGGCAGTGTGCGCCCAAAGAAG
>JALVMN010000342.1 GCA_027027005.1 Desulfobacterales bacterium
CGTTTATCACCACATACCCCAAAATACCCTCATCACTTATAACCCTGAGCCTCAAAGAACTATCCTTATCCGCACTGTTATCCGCCCATATCTTAACTGGCAGATTCACACTCCTGGATGATGATACCTCAGATACTACATCAGGCACTGTTATGTGAATACCATTCGGATATATCCCCCCTGCCTGATCACTCTCATCATACACCACCGCCACATTATGAACACTGCTCTCCTTCCCGGTTATTACACCAATGCCCACCTCCTGCTCATAGTTGTATGGAATGCTTACATTTATAACCCCGGGACTTACCTCCACCCGCCTTATTACAAACTCCGCCTGTTGGGGCCTATCCGTTACATCAGGATGCACCGCACATACACTGTATCTGCCACTTTCCCCTTTCATGGGGGTAAATTCAAATGAAAAACTCCCATCATCATCGGTATAGACATCATACTTCCTCTCAAACCCATCCACTGTGACTACAAGCACAAGCCTGGCATCCCGCATGGGCTCACCTGTCTTCCTTTCAACCGCACGCCCTTTAATTATTACTGGCTCACTCCCATCTGATATCTGAGGTGTTACCCCTGATATTTCCCCATAGTATGCTGTCTCTTTGAGGGTTACTCTCTTTGATGATGTAAGGCCCTCCATCTTCACCTGATCATCTCTACCCATGTGATAGTAGATATTCCCTATTTCTACCACTGCCCTTACATCATCGGGTGAAGAAAGGGGCACATCTATCTCATTCCATGAGGATACAAATCTATCCCCAGCGCTTACCCTTGCCACAATACTTCCATTTGTAAGCTGGATCACCCCATCACCCACTGCCTGGGTAAATGGCCTGCTGGATAGGACATTTCCATCTGAGTCAAGGAGCTTTATCTCTATATCCCTGGATGCCCTGCCACCTGATATGGCTGTTTCAACCTCTATCTCCTCATCGCCTGTATTCTGAAGCACAAACCTGACCCTGCCCTTTCCCCCTCTGGTAAACTCCTCTGTCTCCACATCCAGGCTCAGCATCCCATCCCGAACCCTTATCTGGGAACTCCTGATAATCTTAGTTACCACACCTGAACCTTCATCTATCTCAAGTGTGCTTAAGATGGGTGCATAATCAGGAAGATCGCTGTATCCCCCTATGATTACACCAACATCCCTCTTACCACCTGCTCCAATGGCGAATCGCTCACTCCTGTGCTCCTTACCTCCCACATCAACCATCATCCTGCAATTACCAAATTCATTATTCGATTTATTCTCAAGACCAAACATAACACTGTTCATTATGCCCCTCTTGATCTCCTCACCCTCATGGAGAGCAAATCCTATCGTGGGAAGTATCACCCTCCTGCCGGGTGAGTCAACCCCGTTTTCATCCACCGCACGAACCTCAAGCACCCTCTCATCACCTGAATAGCCCACATCCACATATCTCCTGTCCTGAAGTGGTCCTGTGGGATTCAGAAGAACCTCCCTGTCTTTCAGTATCAGATACACATTATACCCGGATATGCTCCCTCCAGGATGTGTCCATTCAAGCACAGGCGGATCAATGTCCTTTTGCGTAAGGGTAAGTGTGGTAACAGGAAGGAGACTGAAGTTAAGATAATACGATCCTGCGGGTTCTGATTCATTGCCCGCACTGTCCCTTGCTGTTACAGTGTAGCAGTGCTCCTCTGGAGATGGCTTGGTATCTATCACCCATGTATCCTTTATACCATCTATCAGGCTACTTAACCCATCAGTTGATGTTATCTCCTGGGCATCAGCCCTGTATAGCACATATTCCACCGGTTCATTTAAACCCTCAGGTGGATCCCACCACGCCTTAATACCCATAGGGGTTAACTCACACCTCAGATTCCTGGGCGGTGGTGGTGGTGTGCTGTCTGATACAACCTCCACAGGGTCGCAGTATCCACTTATGGCCTCCTGGTTCCCTGCCACCCTTATGCTGGATACAGCATACCTGTATGTTCCTTCCTGCCCGGGCTCATCAATAAACTCAAGGACTGTCCCAACCTGTTTGAACTGTTTAAGTTCGGTATCACCCGGTGCCATCCTGTATATCATATAACCTGATGCCCCATCCACAGGGTCCCATGTGAGTTTAATCCTGCCACCTGGCAGGGACTGACCCCTGAGCTCTGAAGGGGCATCCAGGGGTGGAAGCTCTCCCTGATATACCTGAAACTCATTCCTGCATCTGATATCCTTCCCTTGATTTTCAAGATCATCCACACAGGTGATATCAAAGCCCAGGGTCTCCATCTCATCCAGTCCTGCATCAGCAGGTAGCGTGAATACCCCCCTCCATCTCTGGGATTCACCCTGAACAGGGTGGACCTGGACCAGTGGCTCAATCTTTGTTGAATCCCCCCCATGACCGGACAGCCTGTATGAGAGCCCAGGAACAGAGCCCTGCTTTACCTTTTCATTAAGTGCAAACTCAACCGTGATCTCAACTGGCTCCTCTTCTGAATTCTTTATCGGATCAGGGGGATTAATCCCGATTTCAGTAACTGCGGGTGGATCAGTATCAATCACAATGGTTGCACCTGACAGGATATCAAAACCCCTGTTACCTGCCACATCCCTTGCAGAAAATACTGCATAGGCTGTGCCTGATTTAGTTGAATCAGTGATCACAAATGAACCGCTATACTCAAGTTCGGATACCTTCTCAAGCTCAACTGGCATGGGGACACCCTCATCAGGAGTGATGCTGAGAAAGGGCGATGTCTCAAGGGGCTCGCTCACCCTGAGTTCCACTCCAACCCTTCCGGTTCCGAATCTTCCGGCTTCAGGGTCAAAGGGGCCTTCAGGGTGATACTCAATTGAAATGGCAGATGGCCCCACCCTGTCCGATACACCAACTGCCTCAGGAGATGGGGGGCCTTCCCTTCCTGCAAGGTTGACGGAGGTTACCCTGTAGTGATATGTGCCATCTCCGGATGGCAGGTCATCATACCTGGTATCAGTTACAGGTTCCTGGTTCAGCCTTGTGGCATCTCCTGTATCATCAAATGGCTCATCCGAGCGGTATATATTAAACCCGATCACCTTATCAGATGGAGGTTGTGGCCATGAGAGCCTCACCACACCCCCTGGCCTTGACTCTGCCATCAGGGATGAGGGTGAAGGGGGTATGCTTCTGTCCAGTGTAACAAGCACTGCACTACCAAGCGGGCCTGTCCCTGCCCTGTTCCTGGCACATGCCTGGATGTAGTTATCGCCATCATCAAGTGTTATGGTAATGGAAAAATTGCCTGAATCGCTGGCCCTGGTGTTTCCTGCCTCTTTTCCGTTTACAAAAATAATCACATCTGATAGGGGCTGGGCAGTCCCTGTTATGGTTACTTCAGGTATATATGTAAGAAGACCACTTTCCGGCTCATTTATTGAAGGGGCAGGTGGAACTGAAAGTGAAACAATCACCTGATACTGGAAAGT
>JALVMN010000343.1 GCA_027027005.1 Desulfobacterales bacterium
CCTGAAAATCCCCAGCGTTTCATGACACCGCTGAAGCCCCGCCCCTTGCTCAAGCCGCTTACATGAACAACATCTCCGATTTGAAAGATATCTGCCTTGAGTTCTTGTCCCAATTCGAACCCCTCAGGGTCATCCACCTTGATCTCCCTCAGATACCGAAAAGGCTTTACACCGGCGGCGTTGAAATGCCCCTTGAGGGGCTTGTTAACACGGCTCTCCTTTTGGGGCTCAAAGCCTACCTGGATTGCATTATACCCTTCCTTTTGAGCGGTCTTCTTCTGCACCACAACACATGGGCCTACCTTGAGCACTGTCACAGGCACGCTCCTCCCCTCTTCCAAGAAGTAGCGGGTCATGCCAAGTTTCTTGCCAAATAGTTTTTCAACCATCAGAATCAAGCTCCGTCTTAGTCCGGGGTCTCCAGGCAAATTTGAAGCCAAGTAGGATCACTGCCTACCTGGCCCCCTCTCCTCTACCAATTGTTCCTATGGAACCTGCTCTTCTGCCTTAACCCTCCCTACAGATTACCCATACTTCAAACAGCCAAAAAAATACCCTCGTGCCGAGAGAATTTATAGTTTGATTTCAACATCCACTCCTGCTGCAAGGTCAAGCTTCATGAGTGCGTCCACAGTCTGTTGTGTCGGCTCCAAGATGTCCAACAGCCGCTTATGGGTCCTTATCTCAAATTGCTCTCGTGACTTCTTGTTAACATGGGGAGACCTCAATACACAGTACTTGTTGATCTCAGTTGGCAGAGGTATTGGTCCGGCCACCCTGGCCCCGGTGGCCCTAGCGGTCTCAACTATCTCCTGGGCGGCCTGGTCCAGCAGCTTGTGGTCATAGGCCTTCAGCCTTATCCTTATCTTCTGATTGGCCAGCATATCAACTCCACTATTCCAGTATTTCGCTTACTACGCCTGCCCCTACCGTCCTGCCTCCCTCTCGTATGGCAAAACGCAACTCCTTCTCCAACGCTATGGGCGTTATCAAACTAACCTCAAGCGTAACATTATCT
>JALVMN010000344.1 GCA_027027005.1 Desulfobacterales bacterium
TTGCAGCAGGGCGGGAACAATGTAATTACAACAGGAACATCAGCCGGAGGAGATTTATCGGGAACATATCCCAATCCCACGATAGCAAGCGGAGCAGGCAATAACATAGTAAGTGCGTTGAATAACGCATCAACGACAAACGGCAGTTTGGATGAAGATGTGTTGGGCATAACGGCAGGAGCAATACTTTATGGAAATGGCTCCGGTGAAGGTACAGAGTTAGCAAAAGGCACAGCAGGACAGATATTATGGATGAATTCGGGAGCCACAGCCCCTGAGTGGACAGACGCGACAAGTATCGAAGCAGGATCGGTAGAATATGCCTTAACAGTGAACAACGGGTTAGAATTTGCAAGCGGAAGTGATTATGACGGCAGTGCAGCCCGGACAATAGGTATAGCAGATGACGGAATAACGGGTGCAATGATAGCACCGGCAGTTGCAGGTTCCGGACTTGTACAGGATGCAAGCGGTAATTTAGATGTAAACACGGATGCTACATTACAAGTAAGCGGTGATGCAGTAGGCATCAATTTAGGCAATGCCAATACATGGACAGCAGTACAGAGTTTTGAAGGTGGCAGTCCTTTAGTATTTGACGGAGCGACGACAGGCGACGGCAATACAACAACATTTTCGTTCACAGACCCGAGTGCAGCGAATACAATAACATTCCCTGATGCAAGTGGGACAGTGATGTTAACAGGCAGCACAGCCGGAGGAGATTTATCGGGAACATATCCCAATCCCACGATAGCAAGCGGAGCAGGCAATAACATAGTAAGTGCATTGAACAATGCATCAACAACAAACGGCAGTTTGGATGAAGATATATTAGGTATAACTGCAGGAGCAATACTTTACGGTAATGGCTCGGACGAAGGCACGGAATTAGCAGGCGGCACAGCAGGACAGATATTATGGATGAATTCGGGAGCCACAGCTCCTGAGTGGACAGACCCGACAAGTATCGAAGCAGGATCGGTAGAATATGCCTTAACAGTGAACAACGGGTTAG
>JALVMN010000345.1 GCA_027027005.1 Desulfobacterales bacterium
ACCTTCAAAAGCTCAAAGATCACATGGAACGGTTCCGTCAGGCCAGGCTCACAAACAAGGAGGTCTTTGATGATCGGGGCCACGGATGCGCCGTTCTGGAAGGGGCAGGGGAAGCAGGTCCTTTTCCCCATACCGCCATAACCGGCCCAAGGAGGGATGAATTCGGTGGTCTTGAAGGGCATCGGGCATCGCCCTTTGGTGATATGATGCTTACAGGATGTTTTGGATTGATAGAGGCTGTCACATGGAAGATATCCCAAAAGACTTAAGGGAGGCCAAAAGGGAGGCGGAGCGCCTGAGGGCCGAGATTCGGTACCACAATTACCGCTACTATGTCCTCGATGATCCGGAGATATCGGATGCCGAATACGACCGGCTCATGAGGCGGCTCCAGGCAATAGAAGAGGCCTATCCTTCCCTGGTGACTCCCGATTCCCCTACCCAGAGGGTGGGGGCAGAACCCATGGAGGCCTTTGCCCAGGTAAGGCACCGTGTGCCCATGTTGAGCCTTGAAAACGCAGTTGACCACGAAGAACTCAAGGCCTTTGATGAGCGGGTGAGGAGATTCTTGGGGGTCACCGACCCCATTGAATACACAGTGGAGCCTAAGATTGACGGTCTGGCAGTGGAGCTCGTCTATGAACACGGCAAATTGGTGGTGGCCTCCACCAGGGGCGATGGATATGTTGGTGAAGATGTCACCCAGAACGTAAAGACCATTCTCTCGGTCCCTCTCACACTGGATTCATACAAGGAGGCGAGAGCCATACCCGAGCTCCTGGAGGTCCGCGGCGAGGTGTACATGGATATCGCCGCCTTTGAGGAGCTTAACAGGCAAAGGATAAGGCAAGGCCTTCCCCCCTTTGCCAACCCAAGGAATGCTGCTGCAGGCTCTGTGCGCCAATTGGACCCCAGGGTGACGGCCAAAAGGCCCCTTAACATCTTCTGCTACGGTGTGGGTGAAGTAAGGGGGGCCTCATTCGAGACCCACATGGAAATGATGATATGTCTCCAAGAGTGGGGACTCAGGGTAAACAGGCCTCACATGAGGGTCTGCCCCGATATTGACCAGGTAATTGATTACTGTGAGGCCCTGGAGGACAAACGCTCGGAATTTCCTTACGAGATCGACGGCGCGGTGGTCAAGGTCAATCGCCTGGATTTTCAAGCGAGGCTCGGGGAAAAGGCCAGGTCTCCCCGCTGGGCCATAGCATACAAGTTCAAGCCCTCCCAAGAAACCACCCGGATCCTGAAGATCGAGGTCCAGGTGGGCCGCACAGGGGCACTCACACCCGTGGCCCATCTCGAGCCAGTGGAGGTGGGGGGAGTAGTGGTAAAGAGGGCCACCCTTCACAATGAGGATGAGATCAAGCGAAAGGACATCCGCGAGGGCGACACCGTGATAGTCCAGCGGGCAGGCGATGTCATCCCAGAGGTGGTCAAGGTGATCACCTCCAAGCGCACGGGCAAGGAAAAGCCCTTCAGCATGCCTTCAAACTGCCCTGTCTGTGGCGCCTCGGTGGAAAAAAGGCCTGGGGAAGTGGTTGTCAGGTGCCCTAATCCCAAGTGCCCTGCCAAGCTGAGGGAGGCCCTCAAGCACTTTGTCTCAAAGGGTGCCATGAACATCGAGGGGCTGGGGGAAAAGATAATCGACCAATTGGTTGAGCGGGGAATGGTCAAAGACCCTTCAGACTTTTATTCCCTCAGAAAAGAGCAATTATTGAGCCTGGACAAGATCGCCGAAAAGTCCGCCCAAAACCTCCTGGATGCCATTGAGAGGAGCAAGAGGACCACGCTTTCAAAGTTCATTTACGCCCTGGGAATCAGGCATGTGGGCGAGCATGTGGCAGAAATCCTTTCAAGACATTTCCAAAGCATTGATGCCCTGGCTCAAGCCAGCAAGGAGGAGCTGGAATCGATCCCTGAAATCGGGCCGGAGATAGCCGACAGCATCATAAGCTTTTTCCAGGATCCGCAGAACACAGCCCTTGTGGACAGATTGCTTGAGGCAGGAATCAGGCCCGAACCACCTCCTGGCCCGGCCCAGGAGGCATCACTCCTCCCGCTTAAGGGAAAAAGCTTTGTTCTCACCGGCACACTCAAGGGCATGACCAGGTCCCAAGCAAAGGAGAGGATAAAGGCGCTTGGGGGCAGTGTGGCATCCTCTGTGAGCAGTAAAACCGACTATCTGGTGGTGGGGGAATCTCCTGGCTCAAAACTCCAGAAGGCCAAAGAATTGGGCGTCGAGATCCTGGACGAAGACTCATTCCTCAAGATGCTGGGAGGTGAAGGCCATGGAAAATAAGCGAGTGCGATTGATAATAAAAGGAAGGGTCCAAGGTGTCTGGTTCAGGGATTCCACGAGGCGCCAGGCCAACCGCCTAGGGGTGAGCGGTTGGGTCAGAAACTTGCCGGACGGCTCGGTGGAAGTGCTGGCCGAGGGGCCTGCCGACAAGGTGGAAAAGCTAGTGGAGTGGTGCCATGAAGGGCCGCCTGCTGCCAGGGTGGATAAGGTGATTCAAGACCAGGAGGCATGGAGGGGCGAGTTTGACACCTTTGAGATCAGATACTAGTGGGCCGATGGTCCTCGTATTGCTTTTTCTGTTGCTTGTTGCTGGATGTAGCTCAGGCCCTGAGGCAGTAGTTGGGCCGTGGCGCTCAGAGCCTGTTCTCAAGAAGCGTGTGACGGTTGTCCCAGTTATTGACAGGGCAGGTGTCGGCCCTGAGCAGGCAGAAAGGGTTACTGAGCAGATAGTGGAGTTGCTTGCCGAGTCAGAAGATTTGGTCATTTATCCATGTCCCTTGGAGGTGGCGGCCCTTTCCTCCCCGGAGAAAAGGTCCGCCATGGTGGAAAAGGCGGCGGAACTGGGCTTCAATGCCTTGGTGGTGGTAGTCCTCAATCCACACGAGGTGGAAGTAAAGAAAAAGGGAATCTGGCCCTTTAGAAGGGCAGTAAGCTCTGTCCATGTCTCCCTTGTGGTGGATCTACTTGAAACCACCACCGGCACCCTGCTTCTCACCCATACCCAAAGGGAGGAGGTGGAACTGCAAGAAGCGCGGTTGGAAGACCTGGAACAAGAAGCCATCTCACAAATGGCATGGGAAAAGGCCCTGCCCCAGATCCTGGAGGAGCCCACAGAAAAGGTTGTTGAAGCCTTGGAAAAGCAGCCCTGGATTGGAAGGATCGTGAGTGTAAATGAAAGGATCGTGATAAACGGGGGCTCTGACATTGGTATAACGCCCCTATCAACCTTTCAGGTCTTTGCGGCCGAGGAACTGGTCACTGCCAGGGACGGCAGGACCTATCCCATCTCATGGAAAAATGTGGGATTGATCCGGGTGGAAGAGGTGGAGGCCACAACCGCCCGGGCAGTCCCCCTTAAAGGGGACCTCTTCCTTCCAGGGCAGTTCGTGGTCCTGTCTGATTAGCCCAGCATCTCGCGGGCATGCGATATGGCA
>JALVMN010000346.1:0-4591 GCA_027027005.1 Desulfobacterales bacterium
CCCTTTCTTTGTAATCACTCTTACCATAGTGTCCGTTTTCTTTAAACCACATCAGGGCCTCTCTTACGACATCAGAATAGGCCTCTTCTTCCATGAGTAGTTCCAGGACCTTGAGCCGCTTGATGGCCTTGATGAGATAGCTCTGTGCAAGGGTAACGCTTGTCATAGGTCAATGATGTCGCCTTCTCTATAATCTGGCTTCAACACCCAGAACCAGGCATTGCCTCGCTGAACCCTTTTTGAGCCCAAGCTTTCCAGTTTCTCGCTCAGTTCCTCGAGATAAGTTTGTAAGAACTTGTCCCTGTCATAAAGAATCCGGACATGGCATGTCATATCCAAAAACAGAGGGCTTCCTTTTTTCACCTCATCAGGGGTCTTGAAAACAGGGGAAAGAGACGGGTAAATACCCTTTTTACGCAACTCCTCAGATATATTTTCCAGCTTTGTTTCCACACCCTTGTAAAATTCCTCTGCCCTTTTTAATCTTCCTCTGGATAATCGCCGGGCCACGATCAGGAAGTCGATGTCAGAGTCTGGTCTCGGTGTACCTCTGGCAAGGGAGCCAAACAGGGCAAAGGATATGAGCCGGTCCCCATAAAAGGCCTTTGTCTCCTCTAGCAAGGCCTTCACAAATCTCTCCAATTCTTCCCTGAAGCTGACAACCATTCCTTACCCAAAACCAAGCATCTTCAACCTTAGCTAAACTAAAAAATATAGCCATCTAAATAATAATCTAATATTATAAACACTGGCAAGGAATTAATATTGCTTTTCTGCGGAAAGGAAGGGACAAGGCCGGGCAGAGAGGAGTGGTTGATGAAAAGGGATAGAGTCAGGTTTCATAAGGTCACTCCAAAGGAACAAAAAATTATAGTCCAAACCATCAGGCGCATCCTGATTAATGAGCAAAATATCATATTTGCGTTTATCCACGGATCATTCATGGAATCTGCTTTCTTCCGAGATTATAGATATGGGGATTTACTTGAATAATGTGGATGGGAATTATTGAGCTTTATGGCGCTCACCCGTAAGGCCGAGTTTCCCCATTCTGTAGCGAAGCGACCTTGGAGAAAGCCCCAAGAGCTTTGCAGCCCTCTCTCTCGAGCCCTTGCTCATCTCAAGCGCCCTCAAAATATATTCCTTTTCTATCTCTGCCAGCACTTTTTCGAGATCTATGCCGTCAGGGCCAAGGTCTGTCCGCCTCCTTGCCCTTTGTTGTTTTACCTGCTTCAGGTTGGAGAGGGTGAGGCTCTCGGGCAGCACGATGTTTGAGGTCTCGAGGGCCACGCTTCGCTCTATTATGTTTTCAAGCTCCCGGACATTGCCGGGAAAAGAATATCGTTGGAGGATATCCAGGGCATAGGCTGAAATCTTGCGGATATCTCGACCCATTTCTTTGGCAAATTTTTCCAGGAAAAACTGGGAAAGTATGGGGATATCGCCTGACCTCTCTCTCAGAGGGGGCATGTGGATGTGAATCACATTGAGCCTGAAGAAGAGATCTTCACGAAATCGCCCTTCCACCACCTCTTTTTCCAGATCCTTATTGGTGGCAGAGATGAAACGAACATCCACGCTCTTCTCTTCCCTTCCTCCAACAGGAGTAAAGGTCCTCTCCTGTATCACTCGAAGGAGCTTGACCTGTATTGAGGAGGTAAGTTCTCCAACCTCATCAAGGAAAATGGTCCCGCCGTGGGCCACTTCAAAGAGACCCGCCTTGTCTGCGGTTGCGCCGGTAAAAGCGCCTTTCTTGTATCCGAAAAGCTCGCTCTCAATCAGGCTTTCAGGGATCCCGGCACAGTTTATCACCACGAAGGGGCGGTCCTTCCGCTGGCTTGTCAAATGAATGGCACGGGCCACGAGTTCTTTTCCTGTGCCGCTCTCCCCTGATATGAGCACATTGCTGGTGGTGCGGGCCACCTTTTCGATAAGGGCGTAGATCTTTTTCATCTGTGGGCTTTCGCCCACAAGGAGGCCGAAGTGAAACCTTCCCTCCTTTGCGGACTCATGGGCCTCCTCAGAAGGTATCCGCTTGCTATCCAGGGCCTCGGCTACGATCTTCTTGAACTCGTTGATCTTGAAGGGCTTGGGGATGTAATCGTAGGCCCCTTCCTTCATGGCCTCCACAGCGGTCTCTGCAGTGGCAAATGCTGATATGAGGATAACAATACTCTTGGGGTCCAGGGCCTTGGCCTTTCGTAATACCTCTAGGCCGTCGAGGTCTTTCATTTTGATATCGGTGATGATCAAGTCAAAGGGCTCTTTTTCAAGCAATGAGCAGGCCTCCCTTCCGCCTGAAGCCGTAACCACGCTGTAGCCCTCGGCGTTGAGCATGATCTCCAGAAACTGGCGCATGCCCTTTTCGTCATCCACCACCAGTATCCTGCTTCCCTGGTGGTGGAGATCAGCCGACTCTCTCCCAGACAATCTTTCCTCCCACAATAGTTACTTCAGCCCATCCCCTGAGCCTTTTTCCCAGGAATGGAGAATTCTTGCTCTTACTCAAAATCTGAGCTCGGTCAAAGAGATATTCCACATCAGGGTCCACGATGGTAAGATCTGCCACACAGCCCTCTGAGATCTCACCGCCTTCGATACCCAGTATCCTGGAAGGATTGCAAGTTAGTTTCGCCACAGCATCCAGGAGTTCCAGTAGCCCTTCGCGAACAAGGGCAAGGGTGAGGGGCAAAGCGCTCTGAAGCCCTATCATACCCGGGGCTGCAAGGTCAAACTCCACCTCCTTTTCCAAAGGGCTGTGGGGGGCATGATCAGTGGCGATCACATCGATCACTCCCTGCTTCAAGCCCTCCCTGATGGCATCCACATCCTGGGGCGTCCTAAGGGGAGGATTGACCTTGGCATTGGTATCAAATCCCTCAACGGCTCTATGGTCCAAGGTGAAATAATGGGGTGCAGTCTCAGCAGTTACCCGCACTCCCTGATCCTTTGCCCTTTTAATCAACTCCACAGATCCAGCCGTGCTTACATGAGCAATGTGGACCGGGCATCCGGTTAGCTTGGCCAGGGCTATTTCCCTGTAAACCATCACCTCTTCGCTGGCAGCGGGTATCCCTCGCAGACCCATCCTGGTTGAGACAACACCTTCGTGCATCACCCCTTTTCCAGCAAGGGAGGTGTCCTCGCAATGGGAAATCACCGTGAGGCCATGATATGCAGCATACTCAATGGCTCTCCGCATCAGTTCGCTGTTTTTCACTGGATACCCGTCATCAGATATCCCAACGGCGCCAGCCTCTCTAACCTCGCCAAGCTCTATGAGCCTCTCGCCCTTTTGGCCAACTGTGATGCATGCCACCGGACAAACCTTAGAAAGGCCAGCCCGGTGTGCTTGCTCCAGTATGAATTCTGTAACCGCCCGGCAGTCATTTACAGGCTCAGTGTTTGGCATACAGGCAACAGCAGTAAACCCCCCTGCCACCGCAGCCCTGGTGCCGGTCTCGATTGTCTCCTTGTACTCAAAGCCAGGCTCCCTCAGGTGAACATGCATATCAACAAGGCCGGGGAGGACGAGTTTCCCCTCTGCATTCACCACTATAACCTTTTCCCCTGCTTCCTTGAAGCTCCCAGGTGGTAGGAGCGCTTTTATTTTTCCGTCCTCTACAATTACATCCAGATCCTCAATGATCCTCTTGCCGGGATCTATTACCCTTCCGCCCTTAATCCAAATCGTCACCCCTCACTCCTCCCATAAGCAGGTAAAGTACAGCCATCCGCACTGCCACCCCATTTGCCACTTGTTCCAGAATTACAGAATAGGGCCCGTCAGCCACCTCAGGGTCGATCTCCACACCACGATTCATGGGGCCTGGGTGCATGACTATTACATCCGGCTTTGCAAGGGTCAGCACCTCGGTGTTCAAACCAAAGAATCTTGCATACTCCCTGACACTTGGAAACAGGGTCTTGGCCTGTCGCTCCAACTGGATCCTGAGCATCATGATTACGTCCCTGTCTTTTACAGCCCTTCGTATGTCGTATTCCACTTCCACCCCCAATTCCTCAATCCCCATGGGCATCATGGTCGGAGGGCCGCACACCGTGACCTCTGCACCCATTTTCCTGAGCCCTATGATATTTGACCTGGCCACCCGACTGTGGGCAATGTCCCCTATGATGGCGACACTGAGGCCTTGAATTTTCCCCTTATTTTCCCTGATGGTAAGCATGTCAAGGAGGGCCTGGGTGGGATGTTCGTTCATGCCATCACCAGCATTTATGACCCCGGCCTGCACGTGTTTTGCGATGAGGTGCGGGGCACCACTGCAGGAGTGTCGGATTACTATCAAGTCTGGATTCATGGCCTGGAGATTCCTGGCAGTGTCGATCAGGGTCTCTCCTTTTACCATACTGCTGCTGGATGCTGAAAGGCTCACGGTATCTGCACTGAGCCGCTTTGCAGCAATTTCGAATGAGGTCCTTGTCCTGGTGCTGGGTTCATAGAAAAAGTTTACAATGGTCTTGCCTCGGAGGGTGGGCACTTTTTTTATCTCACGGGTGGAAATCTCCTTGAGCGAGTCGGCTGTATCCAGGATCAACGTGATCTCTTGTGGTGTCAACTGCTCCATAC
>JALVMN010000346.1:4601-10274 GCA_027027005.1 Desulfobacterales bacterium
ACTGAGGAGATCTTTATAGGCCAATCCAATCATTTTCATTTTCACCCCATAAAAAAACCTCCTTGCCGAAGATCCGGCAAGGAGGTTTCTGGTTTGTTCAGCCTCATCACAATCATGGCTCAGCCCAAAATCTCGAGGAACTGTTATGACTAGTGCTTTTTATCATGAATTGATCCCAGGTTCTAGTCTTCTCCTTTGGCTTCTTCTTTTTCACTCTTTTCCTGGGAGGCCATCTCTTTCTCCTGGACTTCCTCTTTTTTAGAAGCTTCGGGCTTTGGCTCTGCCTTTTTCTTTGACTTTCTCTTCTTGGGCTCTTCGCTGCCAACCAATTGCACTATGGAGACGGGTGCGCCGTCACCCTTTCTTATTCCCTTCTTAACGATTCGCACATAGCCGCCCTGCCTGTCCATGAATCTGTCGCGCAGCTCATCGAACAGACGGTGGGTGACCTGTTTGTCCTGGATATAAGCAAGTGCCTGACGTCGAGCATGAAGATCCCCTCGTTTTGCAAGGGTAATCATCTTCTCTGCTATGGGACGCAAGGCCTTTGCCTTGGCATCGGTGGTCTCGATCTGCTCGTATTTAAAAAGCGAAGTCACAATGTTTCGCAACATCGCTCTCCTGTGGGCCGGGTTCCGGCCCAGGTGTTTTCCTGCCTTTCTGTGTCTCATTTGCTTGCACCTTCTCCGCTTTGCTCTTCTTGGGCTTCAGTTGACTCTCCTTCCTTCTTGGGAATGGAAAAATTGTCCAGCTTCATCCCCAGGTGAAGGCCCATCTCTTCCAGGATCGACTTTATCTCGTTCAGAGACTTGCGGCCGAAATTCTTGGTCTTGAGCATCTCTGCTTCTGTCTTTTGGACCAGTTCCCCAATATAGGTGATGTTGGCGTTCTTGAGGCAATTGGCAGATCGCACTGAGAGCTCTAGCTCTGATACAGGCTTGAACAGATTCTCGTTCAAGGGCTCCTCCTGGGGCTCCTCTTCCTCTTCCACCGGTTCAGGTTCCTCTTCAAAGTTGATGAATGGCGTCATCTGTTCCTTGAGGATCTTGGCGGCATAGGCCACCGCATCCTCAGGGAGCACACTACCGTCTGTCCAGACCTCCAGGGTGAGTTTGTCGTAGTCGGCGATCTGGCCCACACGGGCATTGGTGACCACGTAGTTGACCTTTTTTATGGGTGAAAAAACCGCGTCCAGGAGAATCTCCCCAATGGGCTTGTCTTTCTTCTTTAGTCTTTCGGCAGGCACATAGCCCTTGCCCAGCCTCACCACCATCTCCATGTTCAGCTTGGCCTCTTTGTTCAAAGTGGCGATGTGCTGCTCAGGGTTCATTACTTCTGCTAGGCCGTGGGTATCAATGTCTCCTGCCTTGACCGCACCCTCCCCTTCACGGGAAAGGTGAACCACCGCTTCTTCCACATCCAGGAGCTTGAGTCTGACCTCCTTCAGATTCAATATGATGTCGGTGACATCCTCTGTGACCCCCGGAATGGTGGAGAATTCATGGAGCACGCCGTCAATCTTAACTGAAACAATTGCTGCACCTTGCAGCGAAGAGAGCAAGATTCTTCGCAAGGAATTCCCTATGGTGATCCCAAACCCGCGCTCCAAGGGTTCACACACAAACTTCCCATAGGTGTTGGAGTAGGTGTCCTGATCAACCTCGATCCTCTTGGGCTTGATCAGTTCTCTCCAATTTCTGGCTTTTAAATCGTTCAAGGAAGCCCCCCCTTCCAATAGCTTGGTTTAGTTGATTGCTTGAATAATGGACAAATAGTTACTTGTTGAGCGCCCTCACCGAAGAGCAGATCCCATGGTGGCTCAACAATATACTTTACTTGGAATAAAGCTCTACAATGAGCTGTTCCTGAATGGGCATTGTCAACTCCTCCCTGCTGGGGAGGGCCTTAAACACCCCTCTGAATTTCTCCTTGTCCACCTCGATCCAGTTGGGAATTCCGCGACGAACCACTGTTTCCATGGCCTCCATAATGGGAGGCACTTTTCGGCTCTTTTCCCTTACTTCCACCACATCACCCGGCTTGACCAAATATGAGGGAATATTCACCTTCTTGCCGTTAACCAAGAAATGGTTGTGTCTTACAAGTTGTCTGGCCTGGTTGCGTGAAGAAGCAAAGCCCATTCGATAGACCACGTTGTCCAGCCGCCTTTCGAGCAAGAGCAGTAGATTGGTCCCTGTTATCCCCTTTTGCCGCTCGGCCCTCCTGTAATATCCCCTGAACTGTTTTTCCAGGACCCCGTAGATCCTCTTTACCTTTTGCTTTTCACGGAGTTGGAGCCTGTAGTCGGAATATTTTCCGCCCCTACGCTGACCGTGCTGCCCAGGAGGATAAGACCTTCGCTCAAAGGCACACTTATCACTGTAACAGCGATCACCCTTAAGAAACAATTTAAGATTTTCCCTGCGGCAGAGCCTACAAACCGAACCCCTGTATCTTGCCAAATCGATTCCTCCTTATTTTTACACCCGTCGTCTCTTGGGAGGTCTACAACCATTGTGTGGGATGGGAGTTACATCCCTGATGGCGGTTACGGTAAACCCCTCCACCTGTAATGCCCTAAGTGCCGCCTCTCTGCCCACACCAGGACCCTTCACCCTCACTTCAGCCACCTTGAGTCCGTGTTCCATGGCCTGGCGGATGGCATGCTGGGCAGCCAGCTGCGCTGCAAAGGGAGTGCTCTTGCGCGATCCCTTAAAACCGACTCTACCTGCACTGGATTGGGCTATCACATTTCCCTCAGGATCAGTAACGGTCACAATGGTGTTATTGAATGTGGATTGAATATGAACTATGCCGGTGGGCACATTCTTTCTTTCCTTCTTTGCCTTTCCCCTCTTTCTTCCAGCCTTCGCCATATTTAAAACCCCTCATCAAGCCTGTTCCAATAGATCCCCAGGCAAGCAAATTATTTCTTCTTTTTGCCCATAAGGGCCCTTCTTGGCCCTTTGCGGGTGCGTGCATTGGTGCTCGTCCTCTGACCTCTTACGGGCAGTCCTCGCCTGTGCCTCAGCCCCCTGTAAGCACCAAGATCCATCAGGCGCTTTATATTCATGGAGACTTCACGCCTGAGATCCCCCTCCACCTTGTATTTTTCGTCTATGATCTTCCTTATCCTAGTGATCTGCTCACCCGTGAGATCATCGCTCTTGGTGTCCCAGTCGATTCCCGCCTCAGTGAGGATCCTCTGGGCAGAACTCCTTCCAATGCCATAGATGTATGTTAAGGCGATCTCAATACGCTTGCCCTTGGGTAAGTCAACTCCTGCAATACGAGCCAATGTTAACTCCTTTTCCTACTAGATTTAACCCTGTCGTTGTTTGTGGCGCGGGTTTTCACAAATCACCCTCATTACGCCTTTCCTGCGAATTATCTTACACTTATTGCAGATCTTCTTTACCGATGGTCTCACCTTCATGCTCAAAATCACCTTCCTTCCTTTGAACCCCGATAGATAATCCTACCTCTACTCAAGTCATAGGGAGAGAGTTCCACTACCACCGTGTCACCTGGAAGTATCTTGATAAAGTGCATTCTCATCTTCCCAGAGATATGTGCCAAGACACGGTGACCGTTCTTGAGCTCTACTCTGAACATGGCGTTTGGTAGCGTCTCTACTACAACCCCTTCTACCTCAATGCCTTCTTCTTTTGCCATGGCTTCTTAAATCTGTTGTTGCAAATTAGACCCCTTGAGTCTCCTTCGGTTACCTGGGTTTACCAAGACCTTTCTTCATGAAACCTTCGTAGTGTCTTGTGAGCATGTGGGCCTCGATCTGCATCATGGTGTCTCGTGCCACACCCACCACTATGAGGAGCGCTGTCCCTCCAAAGTAAAAAGGGACATTAAGCTTGTAAATGAGTATCTGTGGTAAGATGCAGATGGCCGACACATAAATGGCTCCTGCAAAGGTGATCCTGGTCAGCACCCTGTCAATATATTCGGCCGTGTTTTTCCCAGGCCTGATGCCGGGCACATAACCTCCATAGCGCTTCATGTTGTCTGCAACATCCACAGGATTGAAGTGGACCGCAGTGTAAAAATAGCAAAAGAAGAAAATAAAGATCACATATACCAATATGTACACAATGTGACCTGGGGAGAGGAAGCTGACTATCTTCTGGAGCCATGGAAGCTGGTCACTTTGCAAAAAATTGGCAATGGTGGCAGGAAACATGATAATGGAGGAGGCAAATATGGGAGGAATAACCCCCGCAGTGTTTACCCTCAAAGGCAAGTGTGTGCTCTGCCCTCCGTACATCCTCCTCCCTACAACTCTCTTGGCGTATTGAACCGGGATGCGCCTCTGTCCCCCTTCTACAAACACTATCACTCCCACCACTGCTATCATCAGGGCCACGATGATGATCATGAAAAACGGGGTCAGCTCTCCTGTGGACATGAGCCTGAAGGTGTTACCCACAGCGGCAGGGAATCTCGCAACAATACCTGCAAAGATGATAACGGAGATGCCATTCCCTATTCCCCGCTCTGTGATCTGCTCACCAAGCCACATCAAGAAGGTGGTCCCAGCGGTCAGGGTTATGACAGTGAGCAACCTGAAGCCCCATCCCCCCACAGGCACCACCATCACTCCACCGGGGCTAGACATTCGCTCTAGCCCAATGGCAATGCCAAACCCCTGTATCATACAGAGTATGACAGTCCCGTAACGCGTATATTGGGTTATCTTTTTCCTGCCCTGCTCCCCTTCTTTCTTCAACCGTTCCAGATGGGGGATGACAACGGCCAGGAGTTCCAAGATGATGGAGGCACTGATATAGGGCATGATGCCAAGGGCCATTACTGACATCTGCCTAAGGGCCCCCCCGGAAAACATATCAAACAGCCCAAAAAGCGTGCCCTCCCTGGCCCCAAAAAAGGCTGCCAGAGCCGCCCCATCTATCCCTGGGGTGGGGATGTGACACCCAAGCCTGTAGACGGCCAGCATTAAGAAGGTAAAAATAATCCTCTTCTTGAGCTCCGGGATCTTGGGTATATTTTGAAGTCCGCCTATCACAGTGCTTGCCTCTAAAAGGACACCATTGCCTTTGAGCTAGGATTTTTCTATAAGAGTTCGACCCTACCCCCTGCAGCCTCAACCTTCTGCCTTGCTGCAAGACTTGCCTTGTGCACCCTTACCACAAGGGGGTGGGACAATTCACCCTCAGCCAGTAGCTTTACCCCGTCGCGCACCTTCTTTACAATGCCCGCCTCCTTCAGGGTTTCCACATCCACAGTGGTATTTGGCTCGAATCTTGCCAGATCCTTTATGTTCACCACCGAGTAAACCTTCTTAAAGATGTTTGTGAAACCGCGCTTTGGAAGCCTTCGGTGAAGTGGCATCTGGCCTCCCTCAAAACCCGGGGCAGGCCCGCCACCAGAACGGGCCCTTTGGCCCTTATGGCCTCGCGTGGCCGTCTTTCCATGGCCTGAGCCAGGGCCTCGTCCAACCCTTTTCCTGCTCTTCCTGGCCCCCTTTGGAGGGGAAAGTTCATGAAGTTTCATGTTCATTGTCCTTATTCACTTAGCTTTACAAGGAATGAGACCTTCTTGATCATCCCCCTTACCGAAGGGGTGTTTTCGAGCTCCACGGTCTTGTGCAGCTTGGTAAGCCCCAAACCCCTCAATGTCTGCCGGATCCTCTTATTATAT
>JALVMN010000347.1 GCA_027027005.1 Desulfobacterales bacterium
GTGTTTCAATTCTAATATAGTTCGATTGATACACAATAGCGGTTTTGTTACAAATAAAGATATACGAATTTCAATTCTAATATAGTTCGATTGATACCCAAGTAAATAACTTCGCTACCTTATCTCCTGCTTTATTTCAATTCTAATATAGTTCGATTGATACCCGACCCACCGAGCCGACCAGCAAAAAGCCACGCACATTTCAATTCTAATATAGTTCGATTGATACCCGACCGCAACAAAAAGAACCTTAATTTATTTTCATTTCAATTCTAATATAGTTCGATTGATACACGGAACGTTCGAAGTAGAAAACAGGAAAATCATTATTTCAATTCTAATATAGTTCGATTGATACGAAACAACAAATGAATGTCCAAAATGCGGGTATAAAATTTCAATTCTAATATAGTTCGATTGATACGAAACAAAATCAAAAAACCCCTTACGGTTCACGCATATTTCAATTCTAATATAGTTCGATTGATACGTTCAACCGACAACCCGACAAACGCACAGTTAGAAAATTTCAATTCTAATATAGTTCGATTGATACTCCACGACGTAATCGAAAAATCAATATTAGCATCATTTCAATTCTAATATAGTTCGATTGATACGGAAAAGGAGCGTGAAGCTCGAAAGCAATTAGAGAATTTCAATTCTAATATAGTTCGATTGATACCAACGTGCCGCAATCAAGGCAAAGATTAATATTTATATTTCAATTCTAATATAGTTCGATTGATACCGGTTGAAAAATACTTAAAAGCAGTCGGATTGAGAGATTTCAATTCTAATATAGTTCGATTGATACTCTTTCCGGCTTCAGGTTGAGTGCATAAATTAACAATTTCAATTCTAATATAGTTCGATTGATACTTGAATCCGGGAACAATTTTTGCGATTTTGAGCGAATTTCAATTCTAATATAGTTCGATTGATACGAATCTGTTTATAAATTTCTGCCGGTGTTCTTCATTATTTCAATTCTAATATAGTTCGATTGATAC
>JALVMN010000348.1 GCA_027027005.1 Desulfobacterales bacterium
CCGGAAGCGGTGTGAGGGAAGCCAACACTCCGGGCAAGTGGGCGGCGCCCCCGGCACCTGCTATAATAACCTCAATACCCCTTTCTTCAGCACTCTTGGCGTATTGAAACGCTCTGTCAGGCGTCCTGTGGGCAGAGATAACAGTCATCTCGTACTTGACCCCGAACTCATCCAATACCTTTGTCGCCCCTTCCATGACAGGAAGGTCACTTTCACTCCCCATTATGATGCCGACCTTGATGGTATTCATCTATCCCTCCTTTGAAACACCCAGAAACTGTCTCTTCACTTTATTTGCCTCTTGAACGGCAGCTTCCACGTCTCTGTGGGCCACTGCCTGACGCCCCATCTGTGGAAATGCCCTCACTGCGGTTTTTCAACAGAAGTGAGGCGTTGCCCCAATATATCGAGTGTTGAAGAGAGGCACAAGCTCTTCAATCCATAAAACTCTTACTATGCCCCATATTCTTGTCTTTGTAAATCACTTAAGGTCATGTGCGACCCAGAGGAGAGGCGGGGTTAGGTGTGGCGGGAGAGATATGGTTTCCCCTTTTTTCGTCTCAAGAGCACATAGATTGCCCCTGTTCCTCCATCGTAGGACCTGGCGGTGGAAAATGCCAACACGATCTTTCGAATCTCGCCCCTGGTGAGCCAGACAGGTACCCTTTCCTTCAGGACAGGGATGTGGTCCCTGGAATTAAGCCCCCGGCCGTGGACCACCAGCACACACCTCAATCCCAATCCATAGCTCCTCAGCAAGAACTCTTTAACCCTCACCTCTGCTTCTTGCCTTGTGAGACCATGGAGGTCAATGTGGTCCTGAACCGGGAAGTGCCCCTTTTTCAGGCGGGCCATGAGTTTCCTGTCAAATCCCCGTACAGCCCCTTCAATGTATTCGTCACTAAAGGTTATGTCCATGTCACGGACGCCGTGGACCAGTTCCCATAAATGGGTCCTGGCTTCCAGTTCCTCATCTGCCACCCGATGAGGTGGCCGAAGCGAAGGGTCTGG
>JALVMN010000349.1 GCA_027027005.1 Desulfobacterales bacterium
GGACATCTATATCCAGGATGACGTCTGTCCCCCTGGAAAGCAGTTCCATGACATGTTCTCTGGAAGTGCCGTAAAAGTGTCCGTGGACCCTGGCCCATTCAAGAAATACATCGCCTGCTGCCAGACGTTCGAATTCTTCTTCCGAGACAAAAAAATAGTCCCTGCCATGTTTTTCTCCCTTCCTGGGAGGCCGGGTGGTATGGGATACAGAAAAGGCAAGGCCTGGAAGCCTGTCCACAAGTATACCGCAGAGTGTGCTTTTCCCTGCACCCGAAGGGGCCGAGATTACAAAAAGGTCTCCCCGATCCATCAACCAGGCCTTATCTAGGATCCTTTTCCTCTATCTTAGTGAGCACGTCTGCGCTGAGGCGCTGGGATATGGTCTCGGCCTGAATTGCAGAGAGGATCACGTGGTTGCTGTCTGTAATTACTATGGAACGGGTTCTCCTCCCCTGTGTTGCATCTATGAGTTTACTGTTGTTCTTGGCCTCCTCCCTGAGTCTTTTCATGGGAGCAGAAGAGGGATTTACAATGGCCACCACCCTGTCGGCCACAACGGTATTGCCAAAGCCTATATTAAGCAGCTTGCATCTACAGCTCATTTTATTTTACCTCGTCAAGAATTGTGAAGTTAAGACCGCCTGTTCATAACTGCCATGAGCATGGAACGGATTCGCAGGCGGCCGCATCATTCCTTTCACGGCACACCATAACCTGCTCAACATTTAAACCAAATAATCCACTCAAATGACGACAGGCGAAAAAACAGTAGCTTTTCTTCCGTGACCTGCCGTTACCAGAGATAATAACCGTTTTTCAGAACTATACAACATTCTGGAGCTGCTCTCGTATCTTTTCAAGCTCCGCCTTGATCTCTACCACGAGATGGGAAATTGCGGTATCCGCTGCCTTTGAGGTCATGGTGTTTGCCTCGCGAAAGATTTCCTGAACGAGAAAGTCCAGTTTCCGCCCCACATCTCCTCCTGCCTCAAGGTATTTGTAGAAC
>JALVMN010000350.1 GCA_027027005.1 Desulfobacterales bacterium
CCATTCGCACCGCGTCTCGCTTGAAATCTTCGGTGTATTTTTGACGACTTCCTTTTGTACTCATTGGACACCTCCCTTTCTTTGTAATCACTCTTACCATAGTGTCCGTTTTCTTTAAACCACATCAAAGTGGATTTGGTTGTCTCTAATATTCAATTCCAAGGCGCTATCGAAAGTGTAGCACACAGAAATCATAGCATTTTCAGCATAGCATCAACAGCTGCCCTAGCAAATTGAGGACTATTTAAATCGCAATTCAATTGCCTTATCTCAATCTCAGGTCTCAGGTGTAGCTTTAGTTCATCAACAAAGGTTGCATCTACATTCGGCTCATACAGGGGGCCACCAGTTATACTTAGACTTGACCAACCTTTCGTTGGAATCAAGAATTTCACAGGCCCATGTGATTTATTCAGCTTCTTGGCCACAATGCGGGCAATCTCTCGAACTTCATCTATTGTTGTACGGGCCTGAACCCGTAACTCATCAACTACATATAGCTTGCGAGATGATATATCTCTTGAAGCCCACAAAGGATCGTCACTTCTGTTTTTCCGGCTAAGTGGCCCACAACTTATCATATCAAAACCACAAGGAGAGATCACTTGAGGGATACCTACTTTTCCTGCTGCTTCAAGACGCTGAGGGCCCGATGCTCTATTTCCTCCAAAAATCTCTTCGCTAACACCTGCAGGCACAAGATCAATTACGCCATCAAATAGACCATCCATAATAAGATTCTCCATGGCTCGGTCTCCTACACCTTGAGCATGAAAGGCAACCACTTCAAAGCCCTTATGTTCTAAATACTTCATGATTAATTTTGCCGCTTTTTCGCAAAATCCGAACTCGGTAAGGGCAATAATAAGTCTTCCTTGATTCTCTATTAGTTCTCTAATGCTACTGTCTTGGGTTTCCACCATCCCACAAATCGCGCCAGCAGCTCTTTCAAGGACATTCCTGACCAATCTATTTGATCCTGAGATATCCACAACCGTATGCATCATCATAATATCTGACGTGCCAATAAAGTTGGCTGAATATGCTGGAATGGAGGCAGCACTCGTCACAATCAATTTTGCTACACCAAATGGAAGAGACTTCATAACATTCGAGGCCATTAGGGCACTACTCACCCCACCTATGCCAACCACACCGTCCAACTTGCTTTCTTTCCATAATTCTTTTGCCTTGGTAATGACACCAGAAATCATGATTTTACTGGCCCTAAATCTCTCAGTAGAGGCGAGCCTGCGCACATGAGATATATCACTTCCCCCTGCAACAGCCACTTCAAAACAAGAAATGTCTGCTTTAATGGGTGAATCACCTCCCATACTCATATCAATAATGACTACTTCGTGACCTCTGCTCCTAATGAGGTCCTTCATGAATTCTATTTCTTTCCACTTCGTGTCAAGGGTACCAATAATTACGATCCTTTTTCTTTTCATACATCTCTCTCTGTATTAAGATTTCTTTTTCTGATAGCTATTCTTGCTTGACATCCTCCTGCCAGAGGATGCCTTAAATCATTTTCTGGCCTTTTCTCAGCACTAGAGGGATCAAAAAGGTGCCTGTGCCTGTCAAGAAGATCCAAAATAATTGAGCAGTACGGGAGCTCCCACAGGGACGCCAAATCTTTTTTCATAAGGATAGCATTTAGATAGGAGTATGAAGCTGATATCTTTTTTCAAATGCTCTTTTTGATCGTCCAGAGTCCCGAAGTTTCCGCCTCCCTTTGATATAACCAGATCAGCCTTATTCAAGATTTCCCTTACCTCTTTTGAACATCGGCTGACAAATGTACCTGGCAGAGGACCATCAATACCATTTTCCATGAGAGTGGCCACATCCTCTATTCCAACTGCCCGAGCTTCATTCAATGTCGCATCGTTGAGAGTTGGAACGCTTCTCACAACAAATACCACCTCTACCAAGCGAGAAGCCTTGATTGTTTCAATGAGGATTTTATCAAATACGATCTCACCCGCGTTATCAGCAAGGAACAGGAGGAGCTTCGCACCTTGAATCCGCTCTCTGAATGTTTTGTAATTCTCTCTTGATATGGGTATCTTCACCTTTTCTTTAATGAATGCCTTCATATCTTGCGGATCCAAAGACATCATGAAATCTATAGCATTGGCCATGGCGGCCAGGGTGATTGCTTCATAAAGTGGATCCGGCGCCTCGTTTACCAACTCTTTCATTGAGGCATAAAGGCTAAGGGCCTTTCTATTCTGTTCCATTTTCTCCAGGTAAAAAGGGTCATGATTGTCTGTAGCAGCGGAGATCTTTTTCATCACCAATTCCAGCGCCTCTTCACTCGTCATGTCCCACACACGTCCCCGCAATGCTGGGAGTTTGAGAATCTCTGAATAGAGGTCACGGACTTCGGTCTCCTCTAGGGGCATCTTTCTTAGAGCAGAGATTGTCATTTGAAGTATGCAAGGGATGCAGTCAGGTTGAAGTAACATGATAGCTCCTCTACAATTATTCATAGAGGCGTAAAATGAAAAGGCAAATCAGATTCACGGCTTCCGATTTTAAATGGAAAATCGATGGTTTCAATATTCTCCTGTCTTCAATGCCTCCAAGACCACCTCATTTAGATCCATGACCTGCAGGGTTTCAGTCAGCCCTAATGCCTTACGAGCATCCTCAAGCATGATTAGGCATAAAGGGCATGCGGTGATGAGAATCTGTGCCCCTGTTTCTTCGGCCTCCCTGATTCGTACTTGGCTCATCTTGGTTTCCCCATCCAGTTCCTGCCACATCCTTCCACCGCCTCCCCCGCAACAGAGGCTGTTGGCCTTGTGGTGGGTCATCTCAACCAGCCTGAGCCCAGGGATGCTGTTGATGATCTCTCTGGGCTCATCAAAGATCTGATTGTAACGGCCAAGATAGCAGGGATCATGGTAGGTGACCGTCACCTCTCCCGCCCTTTCGAATTGCAACATGTCTCTGGCAATAAGTTCCCGTAAAAACAGAGTGTAGTGCCTCGCCGCAAAGGGTGCCTGTGGGTATTCATTCCTAAAGGTATGAAAGCAGTGGGGCGAAGAGGTTACCACCTCTCTAATCTCGTACCTTTCAAAGAGTTCGAGGCATCTGGCCATCTTCTCCACAAACAGACCCGTCTCACCTACACACCTAGCGATCTCTCCGCAGCATGCTTCCTTGTTTCCGAGAATCCCGAACTCCACACCCGCCACCTGGAGAATAGTGGAAAAAGATAAGGCTATCCGCTTGGCTCTAGCGTCAAAGGAAGTGGTGCAGCCCACAAAATAGCAAAGACTTCTATTTTTATCATTCTTTGCGAGATGGGCCAAGTCCAGTTCTTTCGCCCAGGCCCCCCTATTCCTCTTTGAGGACACCCAGGGATTGTCATAGTTGAAAATCTTCTCAAGAGTTTGGTTTAGGATGGCGGGGACCCTGGTTCCATCTTCCACTACCAAGACTCTCTTTTCCATGACGGCCTTGAAGATTGCTCCATAGACAGGGCAAACCTCCAGACAAGCCCTACAAGTGGTGCAGTACCAGATCTTATCATCCACTTCGCCCTTATTGTTTCTGCTCTGAAGCCGGATGTCGCCCAGCGGGAAATGCTCGTACCACAGAGCGTGGCGGGCCCCTTGAATGAAGTCCCGGGGCTTGAAAGGCTCCCCGGCCCCTGTAGAGGGACAGGCCTCCACGCACCGTCCGCATCGCATGCAGGCGTCAAAAAAGACCAGATCCGCCAAAGGAAATCCTTCCTCCTCCTCTTCCACCTTTAGCGAGGCGAGGCCGGATGAGTTCTGCAGGTAAATGGCTGTAGGGGCCGAGAGGATATGAAACATTTTTGTAAAGGGGATCGCTGCAATTAAACAGAGACTCAGTAGAACGTGGCCCCACCAAAAGTAAGGATAAAGAGTCTGGCACGCCGGGAATGAGAATAGGGCCGCTATCCATGCCCCTGCAAAGGACCAGGCCTCCCAAGGCGGTTGCTGGCACCTCATTCGGAGTCCCTCCAACATAAAACCCGAAAGGGCTACTAGGAAGAGCCACCCCGGCACCAAGGCATCCTCCCATTTTCTTTCAAGCCGAGGGATCCGCTGGATATATCTGCGAATAATGGACCAGACCACTCCCGCCAAAAGCATAACTCCTGCGATCTCCATGACAAAAGAAAAGATTAGGTAGCTGTCCCCCTCTAAGAAAGAGAAAAGGTAGTGATGAAAAGCCAGGAAACAGGTGCCTAGGAAGAGGACCAGGAAACCCCAAAAGATAAGAAGATGCATGATACCCGCACCCAGGTCACCTTTTATGACTCGCCGCCCAAGGAAGGTGTCGAGGAGAGTTCTCTTGAGTGCCTCTTTTGAAAGTGATGCCCTGAGATGGCTTGCGTGTTTTTTCCACATCCAAAGGTGGGCTGCCACTCCTGCCAGGAAAATTATGCTGGCCAAAGCGGCTAGAGCGTAAAAGAGCCAGACGCGCTCCACCTGCAAAAAAGGGACACGGTGTGGTCCTAGGGAAGACATCTAAATTTACTTCGTCCTAACAGATCCTTGGGGTGAGAGAGCCATCATTCATAATACTTGGAAGTAAGAAGGTAAAAGCATGTGGACGATTTTGTTAAGATTATTAGTTACGTGTCAAACTATTAAATTTTATGTTTTCATAAGTTTTCCTTATTGAGGAATCTTATGAAGGTCGGCTTCAATCGGAACTGTCCTGCGGCCAATCTGTTCGGGACGCGTGGAAGGCAGGTGGAATTCACAAATGCAAGCGGGTTGCTTTCAGGATAGGTCTGGAAGATCTTCGGGGTCGTTAAGCAAGGGCAGGCGGTCCTTGGTGTGCCTCCCATGACCGCCTCCCTGGTTGCCACCCATCAGGCCATGGAGGTGCTGAAGATCCTCCTGGGACGCGGGGAGCCTTTCAGGAACAAGATGCTCTACCTGGACCTCGAAACCGGACAGCCCCTCATTTACAAGGTAAAGTGACCATGTCTATACCCAGCCACTTAGGCAAGAAAGATGGGGCCCCTATTTTTTAAATTCATTTTTCAAAGTATTATAAAGATCAAACGCCTTTTCCGGCGTTTCATTTTCGTGCACCACGGCCTTTATGGCCTGCAGCATAGCAGCGGGAGCCTCTGATTGAAAAATATTCCTCCCCATGTCGACACCTGCAGCACCCTGTTGAACCGCATTGTATGCCATAGTCAGGGCGTCCAATTCGGGAATCTTCTTCCCCCCTGCCATAACAATGGGGACCGGACAAGACGCCGTTACGGTTTCAAATCCCTTTTCCACATAATAAGTCTTTATGTAATGGGCCCCCAACTCAGCACAAATCCTTGTGGCTAGCCGGAAGTATCTAGCATCCCTGGCCATGTCTTTGCCAACCGCTGTGACAGCCAAAGTGGGAATGCCGTAACGGGTCCCCATATCCACCAAGCGTGTCATGTTTATTATAGACTCTCGTTCGTATTCGCCCCCAATAAAGACCTGAACCGCCATGGCACACACATTGAGACGTATTGAGTCCTCAATATCCACGGCAATTTGTTCATTGGACAACTCCTTCAATATACTCGCGCCACCTGATACCCTAAGCACTATGGGTGTAGTATCTGAAGGTGGGATGATGCTCCGCAGGATCCCTCGCGTCAGCATAAGCGTGTCGGCATATGGGAGAAGGGGAAGGATGTCCACATCCACCCTTTCAAGTCCTGTGGTTGGCCCTTGAAAGTAGCCATGGTCGATGGCCAGCATTACTGTGCGTCCCGTCTTTGGGTTAAAGATCCTTGAGAGCCTGTTCCTCATTCCCCAGTCGAGATTAGCACAGCCTTTCAGATGAAACCCTGGCGTCTCTTGAGGAATATCAAGATGAAATTTTTTTGCCTCTTTAAGATCCTCAACGTCTGGCATTTCCTAGATCCTCCTAACTTGTAAAGATTTAAGAAATTTTCCAAGAAGACGATTCCCAGTAGAGTCATTAGTCCTCTGGTTTCCAGTCCACGGTAACCCCATCGTCGGGATCATAGGGTGCTTTGACAAACACTGCCTTCCATGGCACATCCCCTTTGTTGACCACGTAATGCACCTCCCCAGGATCACACCTCAAATAATCACCCTTTTTCAATACATGGCATTTGCCGTCAAGGTAAAGATGGACCTCGCCCTCAATAGTGTAGAAGGCCTCCTCGATCCGTGTGTGTTTGTGGGCTGGGAAATCATCACCGGGTTGAAGCATAACGATACCGAAATCTGTCCTTGGCCCTCTGGCCAGATACTTGGGCCCATTGTTCTCAAATCTGTATCTATGCTTGGATTCGTTAGTGAAAAACATTTAACCCTCCTTTACTCTATTTTTTGGGGAACCGTTAGAGTCCTGGGGCCTTCCACATGTGATTGAGAAGACCCTTGTCAGAAAGCTCTAACATCACTTCATACACTTCCGTCCACTTTTCATATAATTCTAGATACGCTTGATGCTCTTCAGGATCAGGTTCAAAGATGGACTCGAACCTTACAATCCTATCCGTAGCCTCCCGAAAGCTGGTATATAGTCCTGATCCGATGGAAGCGCATATCATTGCACCCAGGGCAGTAGCTTCTTTGATCCTGGGGACCTTTATTCTGGTACCAATTATGCTTGCCATGATCTTGCACCACTCAGGGCTATATGAGGCCCCGCCTGCGAAGATTATCTCTTGGGGAAAAACTCCCACGGCTCTTGTGATTTCTTTAAGATTTCCAAGACTGTTGAACCCAGCGTTTTCCATCAGGGCTCTGAATATTGCGGGTTTGCCGTACCTTTCAGGGTCGTTGATGTCGAAGTTGAGTAAGGAGGGTGCTGCATGCCTCCATTGCATATAGTCCATTAGGTTGGAAAAAATCGGGATGATCCCGTAGGCCCCTGGAGGGATGTTACGGCTCTGCTCACTCAATATTGCATATGTGGAGATTCCGAGTTCTTGTGCCATCTTTTTTTCTCGGTGGCAAAAGGCGTCTCTAAACCACCTCATGACCAGCCCTATGAGAAACGAAATACCCTCAAACTGCCATAGGTCTGGTACTGCATGGGCGTTTATCCTGATCTTTCCTTGTGGATGCGGGATGGGGGTGGTCACATTTACTTCTTGCTGCCAAAACGTCCCACCGATAATCACTGTATCATGCTCCTTGACCGCTCCCACTCCTATGGTTGCCAACTGAGCATCCCCGCCTCCCATGATGACCTTGATCTTACTAGGAATCCCCAATTCTTCGGCCAGCTCTTTTTTAAGTGTACCTACCACAGTCCCGGGCTCTACCACCTCCGGTAATATGTGCGAGGGAAGTCCTAGCGTTTCCATGAGTTCTGCAGACCACTTTCGTCTCATGGTGTCGAAAAATCCAGAGGTGGATACATTTGAGGGCTCAACGTGCAACTCTCCACACAACTTATAAATCACCCAATCACTAATCATTCCCAGGCTATTTATGGCCTCATAGATCTGTGGCAGATTCCGTTTTATCCACAAAAGGCGCGGGACATCAGAAATGGAAAATGTCTGCCCTGTCCTCTCATAGATCTCTTGTTCAAGTCCTTGTTGTTTCAATAAACTCACTTCCTCTCGCGCGCGGGCGTCAATGTTTGAGCAAGCCCAGATTTCACGGCCTTCCTTGTCATAAAGGACTAGTCCCTCTCTCATGGATGTAGATGTGATGGCCTCAATTTCTTCCGGCTTGATATTGGATTGTGTTATGGCCTCAGCAATAAGATCTTTAATGATGCCCCAGTTTTTGTTGACATCAAAGTCAATGGCTCCTGGTACTCCAGTGAGGTTAAGATGTCGCCACTCCCTTTGGGCAAAGCCCATTTGGTGCCCAACTTCATCAAAGACCACCACTCGGCCGCTCCCTGTGCCAGCGTCCACCACCAAAAAATATTTCATGACTTCCTCTCTTTACTCTACTAGTAAAGATCTGGTATGGATCAGGGCAGGAGACGAACAACTCCTGCCCAAGCCCCACTGACTTTAGAACTTGTACTTATCAATGTTATATCTGGTGAAAATCAATCTTTCTGGGAGCAGAATGATCCCGTTGTCTTTTCTGTTTTCATACTTTGGCCTCTCATACATTTCTCCACCCTGCATCTTATTTGGGACCACCTTAAATTTTCCGGGAATGCCCGGGATTTCAAAAGACGTCCCTACCTCTATCTTTTCCCCTTTCAAGAGCTTGTAGGCCACATACACACCGGCTGCCCCCTGTACTCCGCAGTCCCAAAGCCCCCCCTGCAATACCGTGTTTCTCTTGATATATTGCTTGATTGTACTGGGTGTGGTGAATCCCACGACTATAACTTTCCCGCTCATTTTGAGATTTTCCACGGCCTTTGCTTGGCCCGGGAAGGCGGTGGAATCCGGACATATAATGGCATTAACGTCAGGATAGGTCTTTAGTATCTGTTCTCCGACCGAGACAGCCTTTGGAAAGTTCATGTCTGAGTACTGAGTGGTCACGATCTCCCAGTCGGGATGTTCCTCCTTTATGATTTTCTTTGCATATTTCACCCATGAATTCTGGTCTGTCACGGTGGGGGAAGAGTAATGGAAAGCAACTTTCAGTTTCCCATGCCAGGTTCCCAACTGGTTCAACACCATGTTTACCAGTAATCTTCCCAAAATATCCGGAGTCCCTTGGTTGACATAAAAGGTCCGATAGTCAGGGTCCACATCTGAATCCCATGTAACAATTATAACACCCCTGGCCATTGCCCTCTTGAGAGCCTGGTTGAGACCTTTTGGATCCAAGGCCGATACTACGATTGCATCGTAGCCCATGTTTACAAACGTATTGATGAATTTCACCTGTCCTGCCACAGAGGCCTCTGCAGGGCCGTCATATTTGACCTCAACTCCCAGCTTTTTCCCCATTTCAACGGCATGGGCTCCGGCCACTTCAAAAAATGTGTTACCAATAATCTTCGGTATAAAGGCGATTTTGAATTTTTTTTCTGCATGAACCGAAGAGGCCAAGACCAGGACCAGCCCTAACACCAAGACCGCACTAAAAAACCTTTTCATCTTTGATCCTCCTTTTGCTTTTGTTGGAAATACCATCCCTCTACTAAAACCAATCTTCCTTTTTCCACCCCCTCTCATTCAAATTTTTCCAGGCCTGCCTTTAGGAAACGCCTCAAACGGGATTTTAATCGCCCCTTTTCCCTAAGCGGGGAAATAAGCCCAAAGATCAGAAATGAAATAATTATTCAAAGAGCGAGACGCCTACCTGTTAGAGACACAGGAATAGTCCCTTATGTCCTATAACCTGAATGCCCGTTTGTTCTTGTACGAGTCGGAAAATCTTCTCCAGAAAAATGCGGCTGATATGGAGGTCACCAAAAGTAGGCCAAGGAAAACATTGGTCTGATGTGATGTAATGTTCACCATTTGTAGGCCATATTTCAGATAGCCTAGGAGCAAACTGGCCAGGACAGTGCCTATGATACGGCCTTCTCCTCCGTAAATATTGGCGCCACCAAGCACTGCACAGGTGATGACAGTGAGGGGTGCGTCAGCCCCTAAGTCGGAGCGAGCAGATGTAAAATAGGATGCCAATAGGATTCCGCCCAGAGAGGCTCCAAGACCTGATATGGCGTAATTAATAATGATGAGTTTTTCAACCCGGATGCCAGTATACTCAGCAGCTTCTGGATTCATGCCTATCAGGAACAGATAACGGCCAAACTTGGAGTGATGAAGCAAGAGGTAGGACACAACAATGCATCCCAAAAGAATCCATACTGGATTCGGGATACCTAATAGTGTGCCGTTGGCTATGTTGACAAAGCTGTCAGGGAATCCGCCGATCCCCTCAAATCCCGTACTCCCTGCCAGACCTGATAATGTGAGGGCTGCCCCAGCATACAAGAATGAACTCCCCAGGGTGATCACCAAAGGGTTGACGTGTGTGATGTTGATCATGACCCCGTTGAGAGCGCCTGCCAATGATCCTCCGACCATACCCATCAAGATGGCAATGGAAATACTTGAGGTTTGGGTCCATACAAGCCCTGTAATCACTGCCGAAAGTCCCATTACAGAGCCCACCGAGATATCGATGCCTCCAGATACGATGATCATTGTCATGGGCAAAGCTGCTATGGCGATATAGAGAAAGTCCC
>JALVMN010000351.1 GCA_027027005.1 Desulfobacterales bacterium
GCTTTTCACCTCATCGATTTTTGTTTCCGGTCCCATTCAAATTCACCTCCTCTGCCAAAAAAATCTGAAAGAAAAAACATTGACAGAAATACCACAGAGTGGTAGAAAGGTACAATTTCTTTTTTCCAAAGTATAGAGGGGTCTTTTGGACTCAAAAGAGTTCTCCATTATCAGGAGTAAATTAGGTAAGACTCAAAAAGAGCTGGCCCAGTTGCTAGGCATTTCCCTCAAGGCTGTGTGCAGCTATGAGCAGGGATGGCGGAAGATCCCCGGGCACATAGAGCGGCAGATGCTTCTTCTGGCCTCCACGAAGTGCGAGAGGCTTTTTGATGGAAAACCGTGCTGGGAGGCCACCAATTGCCCTGAAAATAGGCGGAACAGGTGCCCGGCATGGGAGTTTCAGCTTGGCAATCTTTGCTGGTTCATAAGTGGCACACTTTGCCGGGGTGAGGACAGAAAGACCTGGGAGGCCAAGATGAGGATCTGCAGGGAATGCAATTACTTTATCTCTTTTGGAAAGGAATACCAAGATGAATAAGCGTGAAAAAGGGTTGGGAACCATGGCGGTCCATGGGGCACAGCGCCCTGATCCTGTGACCAGGGCCAGGGCCGTCCCCATTTACCAGACAGTTGCCTACAGCTTTGATAGCACGGAGCAGGCGGCCAATCTCTTTGCCTTGCGGCCCCCGGATTTTCCAGGGGGCATTTACAACCGCTTCACCAACCCCACCTACGAGGTCCTGGAGCAGCGAATAGCAGAGATGGAAGGAGGTATTGCAGCCGCATCCACATCATCGGGGCAGGCTGCCACCCTTCTTTCCATCCTCACCATTTCCAACAGCGGTGACAACGTGGTGGCTTCTCGCACCCTTTATGGCGGGACCTATACCCTCTTTGACCTGACCTTCCCGAGGAAGTTTGGTATCCAGGTCCGGTTCGTGGATCCCACCCCAGAGGCCTTCGAGGATGCCGTTGACAAAAATACCAAGGCCCTTTTTGCAGAGAGCATAGGCAACCCGAAACTAAATGTGATTGACATAGAAGGCATCTCAAAAGTGGCATCAAAGAACGGAGTGCCCCTGATCCTTGACAATACCTTTGCCACGCCTTACCTTTGCCGTCCCATTGAATTCGGGGCACATATCGTCATGCATTCCCTTACCAAATGGATAGGTGGCCACGGCACCTCCCTTGGCGGCATCGTGGTGGATTCGGGTAATTTTGATTGGAAAGGTGGAAGATTCCCGGAGCTGACAGAACCCGACCCTGCATATCGGGGAGGACTCAACTATCTTGAGGAATTCGGGAAGCTGGCCTACATCGTCAAGTTGAAATCGCGACTTACCAGGGATCTCGGGCCTTGTATAAGCCCTTTCAATGCATTTCTGATCTTATTGGGCCTTGAGACCTTGCACCTCAGGATGGAGCGTCACTGTGAAAATGCCCTCAGCGTTGCCCAATTCCTGGAAGAGCATCCGTCGGTAAACTGGGTGCTGTATCCAGGCCTAAAATCCCATCCCACCCATGACCTGGCCTGTAAATACTTGTCAGGCGGCTTTGGAGCCGTCGTGGGTTTTGGGATAAAAGGGGGTCTTGAGGCAGGGAAGCGTTTTATAGAGTCCCTTGAGCTGTTTTCTCACCTTGCCAATGTGGGTGATGCTAAGTCACTTGCAATTCATCCTTCCAGCACCACGCATTCCCAGCTCACAAGGGAACAACAGATTGCAGCCGGTGTTACGGAAGACTTTGTGAGGCTTTCCGTGGGTATAGAAGACATAGACGATATCCTTTATGACCTGGATAAGGCCTTAAAGCGGGCCACTCAAGGGAATTAGGTCCATCCGGAAACAGTCATGAGTGAATACATTGAACACGACAAGGACGGGGTCTCGGTAGGTATAATAGAGAAAAAGTATTTCACTTTCGCACATCCTCCACAGCAGATGAGGCTTGAAAGTGGGGCACTGCTGGGACCAGTGACCATTGCGTATGAAACCTACGGAAGATTGAATGATTCCAAAAGCAATGCAGTGCTCATCTGCCATGCCCTTTCGGGTGACTCCCATGTGGCAGGCTATTATACGAAAGATGATGCCAAGCCTGGGTGGTGGGACATCATGGTGGGGCCTGGCAAGGGGATCGACACTGACCGCTATTTTGTTATCTGCTCCAATATCCTTGGTAGCTGCATGGGGAGCAGCGGGCCGTCCTCGATTAACCCCTCAACTGGAAAGCCTTACGGGCTTGACTTCCCTCTGGTGACCATAGGCGACATGGTGGAGGCCCAGAAGGCCCTGTTGGATCACCTTGGTATTGAGAGCTTGTTGAGCGTTGTGGGGGGATCCATTGGAGGAATGCAGGTGCTGGAATGGTCGGTGAGATTCCCGCAAATAGTGAGATCTGCCATAGCACTTGCCACCACCACAAAGCATTCCCCCCTTGCCATTGCCTTCAATGAGGTGGCCCGGCAGGCCATCATGGCAGACCCTAACTGGAGGGGAGGGCACTATTATGATGGCCCGAGGCCTGATCACGGGTTGGCTGTGGCTCGTATGATAGGTCATATAACCTATCTGTCCGAAGATTCCATGAGGGCGAAATTTGGAAGGAGGCTTCAGGAAAGAGATGCCTTCTCTTACAACTTTGATGCCGACTTCCAAGTGGAGAGCTACCTGAGGTATCAGGGACAAAAGTTTGTGGAACGCTTTGATGCAAATTCATTCCTCTACATAACCAAGGCGGCTGACTACTATGAACTTGAGAGAGATCACGGCCACGGTTCCATTGTGGAGGCCTTTTCCAAGGCCAACGCAAGGTTTCTCGTGGTCTCTTTCACCTCAGACTGGCTGTATCCCACTTATCAATCCAAGGCCATTGTGCAGGCCATCAAAAGAAGCGGGGGAGAGGTAAGTTTCTGTGAAATAGAGGCAGACTGGGGCCACGATGCGTTTCTCCTTCCCAACGAGAGGCTCAGCAGTTTGATAAGGGGTTTTCTGGAAAATGCCGCTGATTAGGTTTGAAAATAACGGGATCAGGTTTGATTTACAGATCATTGCCTCCTGGATTGAACCTGGAAGCAAGGTGCTGGACCTGGGCTGTGGCGAGGGTTATTTGTTGAGCTACTTGAAACGAAGAAAAGGGGCCCGGGTCACAGGTGTGGAAAAGGACGAAGAAAAGGTGGAAAAATGCATCCAAAAAGGCCTCGCCGTAATTCAGGGAGACATTAACCAGGAGGTGCTGGAATATGCGGACAAGACCTTTGACTATGTAATCGTAAGCCAGACATTACAGCAGATCTACGAACCTGCTCGCCTCCTGAAAGAGGTTCTCCGCATAGGACGCCATGCCATCGTCAGTTTCCCTAATTTCAGTCATTGGAAGGTGAGGGCACAACTCCTTCTGACAGGATATGCCCCTGTCACCAGGGCACTTCCCTACGAGTGGCACGATACCCCCAACATTCGGGTGATTACCCTCAAAGACTTTCGCAGGTTTTCAGGAGAGGCGGGATTCAAGATCTTAAAGGAAGTGTCTGTATCCACATCTGAGGACCAAAAGAGGGGTCGGATCGTAGGATTCCTGCCAACCCTCAGGGCCACCTATGGCATCTATTTGATAAGCGAAAGAGAGTGAGATGAACAACATTCAAATGTATCGCCACAAAGACGATGACACTGAAGTGATTTCGACCCTTCAAGAGGCCATTCCACACATAGTTGACAGACTCGCGGCCTCTTGCAAGAGGCCTGATTCTTTGGACCACGTGGATCCCATGCCTTTTCCTTCCCAGGAAGAGGTGGTTGGTATCATTCACCAGGTAAGAAAGATAGTTTTTCCGGGCTACTATACAAAGGCCAGGATAGATCACACCAATTTGTCTAATGTCTTGGGTAAAGAGTGTTCAGAACTATATGATCGATTGCTTGGACAATTGGTCCTTTCCCTGCAACACCCCTGTTTGAACTCCGGTACCCCTTGTCTGGATTGCCTTGCCACCAGTGGACAGATTGCCTTCAAGTTTGTGAATTATCTGCCCGGGCTGCGGGAGATCCTCTCCTTGGATGCCAGGGCGGCACTTGAGGGAGACCCTGCTGCCAAGAGTTTTGATGAGATAATCTTCAGCTATCCGGGACTCTTTGCAATTGCGGTTTACCGGATAGCCCATTTTCTATACCGAGAGGGTATTCCACTGCTACCCAGGATGATGACCGAATATGCCCACAGTCGCACCGGCATAGACATCCATCCTGGTGCAAGGATAGGGGAAAGCTTCTTCATCGACCACGGCACAGGCGTGGTGATAGGTGAAACCACAGAGATCGGGGATAGAGTCAGGTTGTATCAGGGTGTGACATTAGGGGCCCTCTCAATCCCGAAAGACAAGGTAAAAGAATTCAGGAAAAGGAAGAGGCATCCAACCATTGAAGATGATGTCATTATCTATTCCAATGCCACCATACTGGGGCCAAAGGCGGTCATTGGAGCGCGTTCCGTAATAGGGGGGAACGTGTGGATCACCGAGCCCGTCCCACCTGATACCAAGGTGATCCTTAAGAGACCAGAGCTGGTCTACATAGGAAAGAACCGCCAAGGCTCTCAGGGAGAGTGTTAAAGTATGATACAGGCCCCTGACATCACCCAAACCATTGGTCAAACCCCTTTGATCAAACTCAGGAGGATTGCAAAGGGGCTTGGGGCCTCGGTGTTTGTCAAGGTTGAGGCCAGAAACCCCTTGGGAAGCGTCAAGGACAGGATAGGGTTGGCAATGATTCGTGCTGGAGAGGAGAAGGGCCTGATCCGGTCAAATACCGTTATTGTGGAGCCCACCAGTGGGAATACAGGGCTTGCCTTGGCCTTTGTCTGTGCTGCAAAGGGGCTTAAGTTGATACTCACCATGCCGGAGACCATGAGTGTGGAACGAAGAAGGCTGTTGAAACACCTGGGTGCCGAGCTGGTCCTGACACCTGGCAAACAGGGAATGAAAGGGGCCATCCAGAAGGCCCGGGAACTTCTAAATGAGATTCCCGATTCCTATATGCCCAACCAGTTTGAAAACCCTGCAAATCCCGAGAGTCACAGAAAGACAACTGCAGAGGAGATATGGAATCAGACCATGGGGAGGGTTGACATATTGGTGGCAGGGGTTGGGACCGGAGGGACCATAACGGGTGTCTCCGAGGTTATTAAGGCCAGGAAACCGGGTTTTTACAGCGTGGCAGTAGAGCCCGAAAGCTCCCCTGTGCTTTCAGGGGGGGAGGCGAATCCCCACAAGATACAAGGAATTGGAGCAGGATTTGTCCCCAGGGTTTTGAATATGAATGTGGTGGACGAAATAATAGCGGTATCTGATGAAAACGCCCTGGTCACAGCCAAGAGACTGGCCAGCTCTGAGGGTATCTTATGCGGCATCTCTTCCGGGGCCGCCCTCTGGGCTGCCCTCCGCGTTGCGGCCCGCCCTGAAAACAAAGGTAAGACCCTGGTGGTGGTGCTGCCTGATACGGGAGAGAGATACCTCAGCACTGAACTTTTCTCTTGAAGCCAAACGCAACCATTAGGTATTTTCAGTAAAAGGTGCTCGTAGGCGGATGGAGGGAATGAAGGGGTGGAGATTGTATCTCTGGCCATAAGCAATAAGAAGGGCAACAGGAAGAAAACGGTGGACGAGGTGGTGGTGGTTGCAAACCACGGGATCAGGGGCGATGCCCATGCTGGGCCATGGCACAGGCAGGTAAGCCTTCTAGCCTCTGAAAGCATTGACAAGGCGAGGGCCATGGGCCTGGATGTGGGCTACGGCGACTTTGCTGAAAATATAGCCACCAAGGGGATCCACTGGCCAAGCGTGGGAGTGGGGTCCAGATGGCGTTTGGGTGAGAGCGTGGTCATTGAAATCACGCAGATCGGAAAGGAGTGCCACAAACCTTGTGCCATATACTATACCTCTGGTGATTGCATAATGCCTAGAGAGGGGGTATTTGCCAGGGTTTTAAAGGGGGGAAAGATTCGATGCGGTGACAAGGTGGTGGAGGTTTTGCGGGATATGCCAGAAAAGGAGGGGGGCCATGAAGATAAGAGAGAAGACCAAGATTGATGATTTACTTAACACATATCCGTTTCTCCTGGATTTTTTCATTTCAAAGTCCCCGCATTTCGAAAAGCTCAAAAATCCTGTAATGAGAAAGACCATGGGCAAGGTAGCCAGTTTGAGCATGGTGGCTTCCATCGGCAAGTTGAACCTCGAGGATTTGATAAGGGAGATCGCCAAGGAAATTGAGCGAAAAACCGGGCAAAAGGTAGAGGCCGATTATGAAGAAAGACCGCTCACCAGGGAGCAAAGGGAAGAGGTGCTCAAGGGGATCATAAGGGACCTCCACAAAGGAGAAGATATGGGGAAGCTCAAGCAAAGGTTTCAGGAGCTTCTCAAGGATGTATCACCTTCTGAGATAGCCAGCATGGAGCAGAAACTGATAGCAGAGGGCTTACCCGAAAGCGAGGTGAAGCGGCTGTGCGATGTCCATGTTGCAATCTTCAAGGAAGCACTGGAAAGACACGAGATCTCCGGGGCTCCTCCTGGCCACCCGGTCCACACTTTCATGAAGGAGAACAGGGCCGCAGAGGCCATCCTGGACCGACTCGACGAGATTCTGGACAAAATCACAGGAACTGACGATCCAGAGGCCCTTGAAAAATACCGAGACCAAATCGACAAACTGCTCGAAGAGCTATCTCCCATACACATCCATTACCTTAGAAAGGAAAATCAACTTTTTCCCTTACTTGAGGAGCACGACATCTCAGGGCCATCTCAGGTGATGTGGGCCATCCATGACGACATACGAGGGCTTCTCAAGAAGACAAAAGAGCAATTAGTGCAGGGGAAGGATGGTGCGCTGATAAAAGACCTCAAGGAGCTTGTATCAAGTATAAGGGAAATGATTTACAAGGAAGAGCACATCCTGTATCCCATGGCCCTTGAGACATTGTCTGACAACGAATGGTTCCGGGTGAGACAGGGTGAGGAAGAGATTGGCTATGCATGGGTCAGGCCTGAGGCCGAGTGGACCCCTGAAGAAAAGGAAGAGGCCCCTGCTCCCCCGCCTGGCGAAGAAAAAATCCGTTTGAACACCGGATATATTACAAGAGATCTCCTGGACCTCATGCTGAGCCGCCTGCCCGTGGACATCACGCTTGTGGATGAAGAAGACAGGGTGGCCTATTATTCAAAGGGAGAGGAGAGGATCTTTCCCAGGAGCCCTGCCATAATAGGGAGAAAAGTTCAAAGGTGCCACCCTCCTGATAGTGTGCATGTGGTTGAAAAGATATTGTCCTCGTTCAGAGACGAGAGCAAAGACGTTGCAGAATTCTGGATTCAGCTCAGGGGCAGGATGATCTACATCAGGTACTTTGCCCTTAGGGATTCAGGTGGAAACTATAAGGGCTGTCTGGAAGTGAGCCAGGACATTACTGATCTTAAAAAGCTTGAGGGCCAAAAGCGTCTCCTTGAGTGGGAATAAAAAATAATAAAAATCCCTTCATTTGACTTAAGTCAATTCCTATCTTTTTTATCTAGATTACCATCCTCAACAAACTTCCCTTCATATCCTGGGCCTTAATGGGTCCGGTAGGTCAAATTGGGGAACCATTACAAACCCCATAATCAGCGCTTAAAGGGGGTGATATATGGACGACGACATCTGATATGGGCAAGGAAATTCTAACTCCGAATAATTTTTTTTGGCACTTAGGTTAGGAGGAATTAACCATGATAAGCTCAAGATTAAAGGCCTACTTTGTGATACTGATCTTCGGATCAATCATTGTGGCCCTCATTGGTTATTTTTATACCACCAAAGATCTCCCCCCTTATCCTGGGAAGGTCGTATCAGAGGGGGGAGAGTTGCTAACCACTGCCGAAGAGATCTACAAAGGGCAGGCCGTATGGCAAAAATACGGGTTGATGGACCTGGGAAGTGTGTGGGGCCATGGGACCTATCGTGGCCCTGATTTTACCGCCCAGGCGCTTCACAACATGGGCCAGGTCATGCGAGAGACCATGGCCCGTGAAAGATGGGGGATATCGTATGAATCCCTTGACGTGGAGAGAAAAGGAGCCATAGACAGTGTGGTGATCAAACAGATCAAGACCAATCGATACGATAAGGCCACCGACACACTCACGCTCACATCGCTTCAGGTGGCAGCCCTCAAGGAAAACCGAAAATTTTACGACAAGCTCTTTTCAGAAGGTGACAGCAGTGGGCCCATTCGAGCACGCACCATAAAGGACCCTGCAGAGAGGAAGGCCCTGGCGGACTTTTTCTTCTGGACTGCGTGGTGTGCAGGCACCACAAGGCCGGGTGATGAAGAACATACTTACACCAACAACTGGCCTCATGACCCAACGGTTGGCAATACGGTGTCAGCCAAGTCTCTGGTTTGGTCTGCTATTTCATTGGTGGGATTTGGTATCGTTCTGGGCCTGGTGATCTTTTTGTTTCACAGATTAGGGTTCAACCAGGGGTCTCTTCCTTATAAGGATGGCCCTGCCGAGCAGTTGGCCTCTGCCACAATCTCTCCAAGCCAGAAAAAGACGGCCAAATTCTTCCTGGTGGTTGCCGCCCTTTTCTTCTTGCAGGTGAACATGGGCGGATTGATGGCTCACTATACTGTTCACCCGGATTCGTTCTATGGATTTGATTTCGTAGCTTCTTTTATCCCTTACAATTGGGTAAAGACGTGGCACCTGCAGTTGGCCGTATTCTGGATAGCTGTCTCATGGATAGGAACGACCCTTTTTGTCTCTCCGAGGGTTGGGGGCAAGGAACCTGCCGGCCAGGGCCTGCTGGTGGACCTTTTATTCGTTGCGGTTCTCATTGTAGCCCTGGGCAGCTTGCTGGGAGAGGTCCTCGGGCTCAAGGGGCTCATAGGAGGAGATTTATGGTTTTGGCTCGGCCACCAGGGCTGGGAATTTCTGGAGCTTGGAAGGCTCTGGCAGATACTGCTCCTGGTGGGATTAATCCTGTGGCTGTTCTTGGTGGTTAGGGCCCTCAAGAGCCACTTTGCTGCCGGGCAAGACAAGTGGGGTCTACCCCATTTCCTGGCCTATTCTGGGATTGCAGTAGTGGGGTTTTTCTGCTTCGGGCTATTTTACGATCCCCATACTCACCTCACCATTGCTGATTTCTGGCGATGGTGGGTGGTCCACACCTGGGTGGAAGGAGCATTTGAGTTCTTTGCCTCTGCAGCCATCGTGTTCGTGTTTGTGAACCTTGGCCTAGTGGATCTCAAGGCCGGGCTCAGGACCGTTTATTTCACGGTGGGTCTTGCGATGAGCGCAGGTATCATCGGTGTGGGGCATCACTACTTCTGGTGGGGAGAGCCCTCATTCTGGCTGGCCCTGGGCTCTACCATCTCGGCTATGGAGCCTGTGCCCATTCTACTGCTCCTGGCAGAGGTCTGGCATGGCCAAAAGGCACTACTCAAGGCAGGGAGCAATTATCCCTATCGAGTACCCTTGATGTTCCTTATGGCCTCTGTTGCATGGGAGGTGCTGGGGGCCGGTATAATGGGCCTTTCCATCACCACACCTGTGGTCAATTACTATGAGCACGCCACATACCTGACCGTGAATCACGGCCATACTGCCCTGTTTGGCACTTATGGGCTGCTTGCAGTGGGGCTATTGCTCTTTTCCATGCGCGGCCTTGTCACGGAAGAGGGATGGAACGACCGGCTGCTCACGATTTCCTTTTGGGGGATGAATATAGGGTTATTCCTAATGTTTGCTGGGACGCTGTTGCCCGTTGGAATCCTCCAGGTGCTCGATGTCATTAACAATGGGCTCTGGCATGCGAGGTCTGATGAGTTCTGGTTCAGGCCCGTAATTCAGATAATCGGGCAGACCAGGATGATACCCGATCTCCTGATAATCATTCCAGGGGCAGGCGGTCTCTTGCTCTTTATGCTGAAGGCCATCAGAAACCTCAAACCAGTAACCGTGCGTGCAGGGGAAAGCTTCTAAATCTCCCCCCCAAGCTTTTCCCCTTAACCGGCCCAGTGGGTTTGCTCCCTTTTAAGGGAGCTTACCCACTGGGATTAATAAACATAGAAAGAATAAAGTTTGTTTTGA
>JALVMN010000352.1 GCA_027027005.1 Desulfobacterales bacterium
AAGAGAAGGGGCGGCCCAGATAGTTCTGGTGGGGCCACCCAATACAGGGAAGTCTTCAATCGTAAAAGCCCTTACCAATGCAGAGCCAGAGGTTGCAGATTTTCCGCATTCCACATGGAAACCGACCCCCGGGATGGTGCCTTTTGAAAACATTCAGTTTCAACTGGTGGACACCCCTCCCATCACAAAGGAATATGTGGACCCCTGGATGGCTGATCTCATCAGGCGATGCGATCTCCTAGCAATCGTGGTGGACCTCCACTCCGACCCCCTCTCACAAGTGGAAGAGACCTTGGAAGTGCTGGCAGGACTAAGGGTCTTCCCCAAAGGGATGCCTGTTCCCCAGGACCTCCGAAAGCCCCCCTTTGTAAAAAAGACTATTGTGGTGGTAAACAAGGTGGATGGAGAGGATGAAAGGGAAGACTACCAGGTCTTCCTGGAGCTCTGTGAGGTCCCTTTGGCCTGCATCCCTGTGTCCACCCGAAGCGACCAACACCTCCAGGGCCTGGTAAGGAAGATTTACGACTCCCTTGGCCTTATCAGGGTATATACCAAGGCCCCTGGCAAGAAGCCGGACCTCAGTGCCCCCTTTGTCCTGCCAAAAGAGAGCACGCTGGAGGCACTGGCAGGAAAGATTCACAAGGACTTTGTCAAAAAGCTGAAATACGCCCGAATCTGGGGAAAAGAGGTCTTTGATGGCCAAATGATCCAGAAGGATCACATCTTGAAAGACGGCGACATAGTAGAATTGCACATATAGACCAAACACCCAGGAGTAGTGATAAGTATGTTCGAGAAAGGCACGAGGTTGATTATGACAAAGGGTTACAAGGGGGAAAGGGGTGTCATAGTGGATAAGACCGATTCACCTTATGGGTTCTATATAGTCAAGCTTGATAACGGCATTCAACTGGCAGCAGGCCCCACCTCCTTTGAGGTGGTGAAAACATCTTCGTCCGAGACCTCCTGAGGCCAGAGGTCAGCCGGGTTCTTTATAGATCCGCGCCCTAGATATAGACCCCTTTTCTGCTTCTGACCCGCTTCTTTATCCTGTTGATGTGGCCACGGCCCAGGCCCTTGACCTCACAGCCCAGCTCAAAATATCTTTCTATTTTTTGGTCGTCCAGGATCCCGAAACAGTCCACCACTGCCAACGGACCGCCTGCCATCTCCACTACCTTTTCAGGCTCAAGGCTCAGATACGGTTTGTGGCGGACTGCAAATATCACTGCATCCGATCCCTCCAGTGCCTCTTCCAGGGTAGGGCTCATGCGGAATTCCTTCAATTGCTCCTGATTTCTGAAAAACCTCTTCCAGCTTGTCCCCACCGCAGGATAGGTGTCCTGCTTTTCCAGTTCCCACCAGTGCTTTACATAAGGGTCGTGGGCCTTCACATCTGCGCCCATCTCGGTGAGCTTTCGCACGATTATCTCACAGCCGCTGTAACGTGTATCACCCACGTCTTCCCTGTAAGAAACCCCAAGGAGGGTTATCTGAGAGGCGGCCACAATGCGGCCCATGTTTCGCATGGCATCCCTTACCAGTTGGGCGGCATGGAGTGCACGGGTATCGTTTATGTTGATGGCCTCTGGTGTGATCCTGAATATGTCGTTTTCAAATCCCATGAGGTGCCTGTAGGCCCAAAGACCCAGGCCGCCGTCCTTGGGAAGGCAATAGCCCCCTATGCCGGGGCCGGGGAAGAGGATGTTGTTGTGAGTGGGGCGTACCCTTATGGCCTCAATCACCTTGATGAGGTCCACGCCGTTTGTCTCGGCAAACTTGCTCCACTCGTCCATGAAGGCCAGTATGGTGGCCCTGTAACTGTTTTCCACGATCTTGCAGGTCTCGCTCTCAATTGGGCGCTCAAGCACTGTCAATGGATACTCCTTAACATTGAGTACGTCAGACAAGAATTTTACCACCCGATCCCTGCTCTCATCATTTATCCCACTGCATACCCGCCAGAAATCCCGCACCGACCTCACATACTCCCTTCCGGGCATCACCCGTTCGAAGCTGTGCGCGAGCAGGGGTTCCTCCTTGATGCCCCTCCTCTTGAAGGCCTTTTTTATGATGGGGTAGGCCACATATTCTGTGGTGCCGGGGGGCACCGTGGTCTCAATGAGCACGAGGCAGTTGGGTTCTATCTTTTCTCCGATTACCTTGAAGCTCTCTTCAAGGGCCGATATGTCTGCATAACCACTCCGAAGATTGCCAAGTTCTTGTTTTATGAAATCGCACTGGACATCCAGAACCAAGACATCTGCAAGCTTCAGGGCATCGTAAGTAAAAGTGGCCGTAAGTGTGCCCTTTTCCTTTACACACCGCTCTATCATGGGGGCCACCTCGGGATCTTCCGCCTGGATGGGGCACTGGCCCCTGTTAAAGAGGGGGATCTTCCAGAAGCTCCTGGTGCTTGGCCTCTGCATGCCTATGACAAACTTGGTGGGCTTGCCAGTGGCCTTGTCAACCGTGTCTGCCACCACGCCCGCCATCACGGCCCCCACAAATCCAAGGCCCATGACCACCACTATCTCAAGGCCCTGGGCTCTTTTTTCCTCTACCACCTGCTGAAGTCTTTCTAACTCCTGTTGATAGGCCTTTTCATCTGGAAGCGGAAACCTCTCCCCATCAGGACTCACCGAGTATTCCATTTCATGACTCCTTCATCTGCCGTACTATTTTTATCACAGGGCCCTTTAAGGGGCCTTGCAAGCCTTACCTTTTTCTGCAGGCTGAATATCTATTCGGCACCCATAGCCTAGTAGCTTGAAGGGAATTTGGTATTTAAATCACCAAGAAGTGTCAAGGAAAAAGCTCAGTTGAGCCTGAAGCGCACAGGGATCTCCACCCACATGTCAATAGTTGTGCCATTCTTTACCCCTGGTTCAAATAGCCAGTTTTTGACCGCCTTGACTGCTGCCCGGTCAAGCACCTTGTAACCGCTGGATTTTTTGACCCTTAATTCAGCAACTCTTCCCTCCCTCGTGACCAAGACTTCCAAGAGCACCAAGCCTTCATACCCCCTTCGTCTGGCAAGAACGGGATAAGGAGGTGCGGGGTTTTTCATATAAGCTGGTCTGGCCGTGCGCAAAATATCACTACCCCCAGAAGAGGCCCTTGAGGAAGAGGCCTGGGTTGCCCCAATATCCACGAACTCCTCCGGCTGATAAGTGGACTCCTTGTTTCTCATATAACTCTTTTCTGGACTGTTTTTGACTTCTCGGCTGGAACGAGGCCTTGTCTCGGTTTTGGCACCAACTGAGGCCATTACTTTTTCATGCACCTTCTTTTGGGCAGGAGTCTTCTTCTTGTTGGTTACAGTATTAGGGGGTTTGAGGGGCACTGGTTTTTTGGGCTTTGTCTTGGCAGTGGTTTTTTTGACCTTGTTTCT